>JAJRYP010000060.1 GCA_024275695.1 Patescibacteria group bacterium
AAATAACAGGTTCTACAACATAAACCAAGTAGATTTTAGCATCAAATTTTTTTGCAAAATCCGTTGCATAACGCAAGGCATTTTTGGAGTAATTGGAAAAATCGATTGGCACTAATATTTTTTTTATCTCACTCATAACTTCCTCCTTGTTGTTATGAATTTCATATTTATTGTATGAAATAATTTACAATTAATCAAATATTCCCGATTCGGCAACTCTCCATATTTTTTGACATGGGAATTTATTTTCGTAAAGTGCTCTACCAATAATAACCGAGTCAATACCTTCATTAGAATGCTCTTGAACTTTAATAAGATCCGGAAAATTACTTACTCCGCCCGAAAGTGTTACTTTACCATTTGTATGTCCGGCAATTTCCGAGCATAATTCAATATTTGGTCCTTCTAACATTCCGTTTCGCAGCACATCCGTAACAACAAATCTGTTAACACCCATCTGAGCCAATTCTTTTGAAAAACCGAAAGGCGATAAACCGGTTTTATGTTTTCTTCCGTGCACAACAATTTCATTTTCGATAACATCTATTGCAGCTGAAATTTTTTGCGGACCGAATTTTTCCAGAATCTTTTTAAATTCATTTGGATTTGTATAAGCCAAAGAACCTATAACCAACCGGAAAACGCCCAAATTAAATATTTCCTCAGCTTCTTCTAATGATTGTATACCACCTCCAAATTCAACGGGGATAATTACCGATTCACAAATTTCACCAATCAAATCAAAATTTTTATGCAAATGGTGGTGCGATAAATCAAAATCGACAACATGAATAACTTTAGCATTCTCGGCTCTCCAAATCATTGCCATTTCAACCGGATCGTCTCTGTACTCTTTACAGCCGAGGTTCGGAATACCTTGAACCACTCTAACGGTTTTCCCGTTTTTTATATCGATTGACGGTATTACTAAAATACGGTTCATTTAAATTTTCCAATTACCATTATTTTTAATAGTCTTTCTACTGATAACTAATTTTTGAATTTCGCTTGTGCCTTCAAATATCCTTAAAATTCTTGCATCTCTATAAAATCTTTCAATCGGCAGTTCTTTCGAAAATCCCATTCCGCCATGAATTTGCAGAGCCATATCCGCAACTTCGGAAACAGCTTCCGAGCAGTAAAGTTTAACAATTGCAGCTTCCTGCATTACGTCTTTACCATTATCATATTTTTCGGCAACCTTATAAAGCATACTTTCCATTGCATAAATTTTTGTGGTCATATCAGCAATCATAAATTGAATTGCCTGAAATTTAGAAATCGGTTTATTAAACTGCTTTCTTTGAGTTGCAAATTCAACTGATAATTTTAACATTTCTTTAGATGCACCGAGACTTGCAGCTCCAATTCCTATTCGTCCTGCATCAAGTGTTTTCATTGCAATTGCAAAACCTCTTCCTTCTCTTCCAATTATATTTTCAGGGGGAATTTTTACATCTTCAAATGTTAATGTATTGGTTACACTTCCTTTAATTCCTAATTTTTCTTCGTTAGCACCAATAACAATTCCGGGAAAATCTTTTTCAACTACAAAACCGGTTATCCCTTTGGAAGTACGGGCAAAAACAGAAAATACATCGGCAATTGCTCCATTTGTAATCCATAATTTTTGACCATTTAAAATCCAATTAGTTCCATCGAATTTGGCTGTTGTTTGCAAGTTGAAAGCATCCGAACCTGCTTCCGGTTCCGTTAAAGCAAAAGCAGCTAACTTTTTACCGCTTGTTAAATCGAACATATATTTTTGTTTTAAGTCTTCGGAACCGCCAAAATAAATTGCATTTGTTCCAATTGATTGATGTGCGCCGATAAGTGTAGCCGTTGATCCGCAAGCCCTTACTACTTCTTCTTGGGCTACACAAAATCCGTATTCTCCAAAACCGCCGCCTCCGTATTTTTCCGGGAAAGCAGTTCCTAAAAGTCCGACTTCACCAAGTTTTTTAATAAGTTTTTTGGGTATACATTGTTTTTTATCTATTTGTGCTGCAAGAGGTCTTATTTCGGCATCGGTAAATTCTCTTACCATTTCCCGCAGCATTTTAATATCTTCTTTGTTAACCATAAACCTCCAAAAGTTTTCCGTAAAAGAATATATGTAATAATAACATAAATTTATAACATCTGAAGTAAAAAAATGATTGATTCAATGATTGATTGGATGGATGATTGGATGATTGGATGAATGGATGATTGGGGAACCCCAAAAACCCAACTTTTTTAATCGATGTTTATCTGCTTTGAATAATCCAAGCAAAAGTCGGGTTTTTAATAGCTTGATGATTATATGTTAACCAAACATTCAATCTTTTTCAATCAGCCAATCTGCTTTTTTGATTACATTGCTGCTATCATCCATACGGCAGCTGAACAACATTGCACATACTTGGCTCGTGTAATTGTGTGGAGTATAACACCGGGTAAAACTTAGTACGTACTTTTACGTATAAAATACCTCCTACTAAATATCATAAAAGTAGAAAAAGTTCAATTTCAGCTTGTTTTCCAAGAAAAGCTTAAATGAAAAAAATTTGCCATATACGTAAAAGTACTGATTTATTCTTGGGAAATTTTTATTATATTCAATTAAGAATTAAAATTAAACATTTTAAAATACTGTTATGTTAAGTCTTTACTTGCATAGTTTATACTTTTTATTTATACACAAAACTGTCCCCAAAAACGAAACCGGCTCAACCTGTCACGTCGAAGTCTGTTTTTTAGACGAAGCCGGACAAGTCCCGATAAAGTTTATTAACAAAAACCTGCCCTCCATTTTTTTTGCTGGAAATCAAATCACTCAGTCTTGGTGTAGTCTGCTTTTAGACAAAGCGGGGACAATTAACCCGCCCAAAAGAAGTCGGACGGGCAATCAATC
>JAJRYP010000061.1 GCA_024275695.1 Patescibacteria group bacterium
CTAATTTTATAAACACCAATAAACGCAAATAATCCTTTAAACAAACCAACAACATCTCGCCAAAAATAAATCACAATAGCAGCTAAAGTTCCCATATGAACAACAACATCGAAACTTTTCAAATTTCCAACTTCAAGTCCGAGGAAACTCTCGCCAAGCACAAGATGCCCGGATGAAGAAATAGGCAGAAATTCGGTTATGCCCTGCAGAAGACCTAAAATTAACGCGTCAATGAAACCCATGTACATCTATTTTTTATAAAATGCAAAATCACGCTTCACTTTGTTCGCGTGACTGTTAGTGCTTGAACGACCTAATCCCGGTAAATACCATCGACATTCCAAGTTCATCCACACGTTTAATAACTTCTTCGTCGCGAATTGAACCACCCGGCTGAATGATTGCAACTATCCCGGCTTTGTAAGCCTGTTCAACTCCATCGGGAAACGGGAAAAAGGCATCCGATGCCATTACCGAACCCTTTACTTTCTTGCCGCCTTTGGCGGAAGCAATATTTACCGCATCCACGCGTGACATCTGGCCCGCACCAATTCCGGTAGTAACTTTATCCTTAACAAACACAACAGAATTGGATTTAACGTGTTTAACAACATTTCTTGCAAACAACATATCCTCAATTTGGCTTTTTGTTGGTTTTTTCTTGCTTACGATCTTTAAATCTTTTGCCGTAACACGTCTTGTGTCGGCATGTTGAATAAGCATTCCTCCGGCCACTTTCTTAATATCTATTTTCTCAGGATCGCGAATAAGTTTACCCGTTTCAAGTAATCGCAAATTTTTTCGTTTAGACAATTTAGCAAGCGCACCTTTTGTAAATGATGGCGCAACAATTATCTCAATAAACATTTTTTTCGCATTTATATACTGTACGATCTTCTCGTTACAAGGACGATTCATAGCTATAACACATCCAAAAGCAGACATCGGATCAACCCGGTGCGCTTTTCGAAAAGCGTCTTCGATCTTGGGCGATATCGCAACACCACATGGATTCGTATGCTTCACAATTGCAACAATTGGCTCTTTAAAGTCCTTAACAAGCTCAAGTGCGGCATCCGTATCAATTATATTATTATATGACAGTTGTTTGCCCTGAAGTATTTTCGCATTAGTTACATTCGGCTGTTTATTCATTGGATTCTTAAAAAACACCGCTTTCTGATGAGGATTCTCACCATATCGCAGTCGCAATTGTTTCTCATAATGAAGGTCAAGAAGTTCAGGTTGACCAAGCAATTTCCTAAAATAATTTCGAATAGCCTCATCATATTCGTATGTCATAGTGAAAGCTTTTAAAGCCAGTTTTTCACGTACTTCAAGCGAAACTTCACCTTTTTTTTCCAACATATTTCCAATACGGGTATAATCGGCGGGATCAACGACAACCGTTACATATTTATAGTTTTTCGCACTTGCCCGAAGCAATGTTGGGCCTCCAATATCGATATTTTCAATAATTTCTTCATTAGTCACATGTTTACGAGCCGCAACTTCCCGAAAAGGATATAAATTCACAATAACAAGATCTATTAGCGCGATTTTGTTAGCCACAACCTCCTCCATATGCGCATTATTATCACGATCCGCAAGAAGCGCACCATGTATTTTCGGATGAAGTGTCTTAACACGTCCATCCATCATTTCAGGGAACCCTGTGTATTCTGAAACATCTTTAACTTTAATTTTATTTTTTTTAAGCTCCTTTGCGGTCCCACCGGTAGAGAGAATTTCAACTCCGAGCTTTTGGAGCTTTCTAACAAACGGCACGATGCCCCTTTTGTTTGAAACGCTGACAAGTGCACGACGAACCGGATGCTCATGCGGTTTTTTCGAGAGATTCATAATTAAGATGTTTATTAGATGTCATTCACTTCGTTCATGACTGACTGGATCATAGCCACCTTTACTGCACGGGTTACATCGGAGAATTCTATATAATCCTTTAATGCCTCCTCTGATTATACCCATTTCTTTTATCGAATCATGACAATATTCGGAGCATGTGGGTTTATATTTACAATATCCGAAAGGAAAAAATCTTTTTAACGGGCCATGATCAAACGAAAGAGTTTTTTGATACAGCACGATAAGAAAACATAGTAGCCGTCTAGGGGCATACCAAATTGCTACCAATATTTTCTTTATATACTGCATGTTAAAAAGCTAACCGAAGGTCATATTATTCGATTGCGATTCTTTTGTAAAGAAAGAAGCGAAAGATTATCGCTAAAAAATGTTCCGGATCGATCCGGAAGTTTATTTAATACGAACTTTATCCTACCAATAATACGAAGGCACTTGTTTAATTCCGTTATCACGAACTTCAAAATGTAAGTGAATTCCGGTTCGTCCGTATACGCGTCCCGTATTACCCATTCGTCCTATAACTTCGCCTTGAGTAACATATTGTCCCACAGAAACAGTTAAGTAATCCATATGAGCGTAGAGCGTTTGGATTCCGTTTCCATGATCGATTATAACGTGATTTCCATATCCTCCACCGTAAGTTCCGGAAGAAGCTTTGACAACTGTTCCTGCTGCGGCAGCCCATATTGGAGGCTTGCTTACATCCGCAATATCTAAAGCACGGTGATATGAATGATATCCTTGCGTAATTTTTCCGCGTGTCGGGAAAATAAGAAATTTACCGGCTGTTGGAGTTGCCGTTGAATTTTCAAGAGCAACCCGTGATGTAGGAGTAGCGGTTATGCTTCTATATGAAGAATTAATAACCGGCTTCGGCGGGGCAATCTGTTTTCCACCCGGAATGAAAATTGCCTGACCGGCTGTCACTCCGCCTTCTCCCAAACTGTTCTGTTTAATGATAAGATTCTCTTCAACATCATATAGCGCGGCGATCTTCGATAAAGTTTGTCCGCTTTTAACTTCGTGAGTTACTCCATCAACCGGAGGAATAACTAAAGTTTGCCCAACTTTAAGTACGCTTGATGCTCCAAGATTATTCTCCCACATTAATGTAGATGTTTTTAATCCGTAAGTTTCCGCAATAGTTGAAAGCGTTTCTCCACTTTGAACAATGTGAGATGCCTTATCACTCATTTCACTTCTATCCGCCTGTCCCGTTTGCGGATTCACCGGAACCATAAATCCGGAATCATCCGCAATAATAGTAGATGGCATTGCCTGAAAAGCGGCATATTCCATTCCATAATCAGCTTCCGAAAAAGCAATATTCGGAGTAAACGATGTAACTAAAAGGAAAAAAAGCACAAACGCACTTGCTCTTTTAATAAGATGGTCTCGAGAAGGCTTAGCTTTAGATGCGGTAATCGTCTTGCCTTTTGCAAGTGGAAGAGTTGTAAACAGACCACCAACCCTGGAAAGTTGATTTGACATCGAATCTACCAGTGAGAAATTTTTTCGATGTCTCGCCTTGCGAGCAAGCTTATTTACCGACAGTTTTGGCGTATAAGAATTTATAGGTGAGTTTTCCTTTCATTATCATCGGGACTAACAGTTCTTATCTTGGATGCGAATCATCTATTAGTCTGATGAGGCAGACAGCGCCGATATACATCAACCAATTGCTAACGGTAGCAGAGTTTAATACTTATTGCAATTGGTTGTCAAGGTTATTTTCAATATACATTATATTAGTTTACACAAAGGAAAAAAAAGGAATAATATTGACCCAAGCTCATTTAGTTGTTTAATTTTTTTGAATATTTAGAAAAAACACTACCCCGATAATGATTTTTACGCTTGTAAAAGCTGCTCAACGATCACAAGCTTCTGTTAAAATTCAAAAAAAACAAATTTAGACTATTTTCCTTTCCATTTGACCATCAGTACATAAGATTGCCTAATATTTTTGTCCGAATCCCAAAATTAGTTTAAAAAAATATTGTTAACATCGCGCTAACATACTATAATAGCGGAAACATGATTTAGTAATTAGATATGACATCAATAAAAGATTATAAAATTGCGACCCTCGGAAGCCACAGTGCGTTACAAATACTTAAAGGTGC
>JAJRYP010000062.1 GCA_024275695.1 Patescibacteria group bacterium
CAATCTTGCCGCCGGTATTCTGGTTTCAATGTTCACGGCCATTACAATCACAAAAACTTTCCTGAAAACTCTTGTTGGAACATCTTTTGCAAAAAATTACTTTCTACTCGGAGCCAAACCGGAAAAGAAAGAACGAAAACCGTTTAAAATCATTGAAAATACGAAATTATGGTTTGCCTTTTCAGGTGTTGTAATAGCGGTATGTGTTGTAGCCGTACTATCATTCGGACTTAAACTTGGAATCGACTTTACCGGAGGAACATTAATGCAGATTAAATTTGAAAATGAAGTAACTCGGGAAGAATTAAAAGCGACTCTTGAAGAAATCGGTGCAAATATATCCGAAAAAAATACCGACACCGAAGTTGAAGCCGGAATCATCCAAACAGCACACGCACAAGAGGCACAAGAGGTCGAAGCAACAATGGAAAACCCTGTAACTCAACCTGAAATCATTCCCGCAAGTGAAGAAATCGATCTAAGTTCCGCTCAAGTTATCTGGTCTGATGGCGGATACATCATCAAGACAAAATACATGAGTAATGAAACTCACGACGAAATAATTCGCCGGCTTAAAGAAAAATTTGGAGAACTTGAAGAACCCAGATTTACAACCGTCGGACCAACTGTGGGAGAAACAATGAAATATAAAGCCACACTTGCTCTTATCATTGCATTAGCCGCAATCGTACTTTATATAGCATTTGCATTCAGAAAAATCCCAAGAAACGTAAGTCCGTGGAGATTTGGTATTAGCGCAATCATTGCATTAACACATGACGTTCTCTTTGTTATAGGTGTTTACGCAATACTTGGAGTTGTTCTCGGAGTTGAAATTGATGCTCTTTTTATTACCGCACTCCTGACAATACTCGGATTCTCCGTGCATGATACAATCGTTGTATTCGATCGTCTTCGTGAAAATCTAAAGAATATGGGAAGAGAAACAACATTTACAGATGTAGCAAATCAGGCACTCACTCAAACAATGGCAAGGTCAATCAATACATCGATTTCTACATTATTCACGCTTCTGGCATTACTACTTCTTGGAAGCATCTCAATATTCTATTTTGTATTGGCACTTGTACTTGGAACAATAGTAGGTACATATTCATCGATCTTCATCGCAAGTCCCGTACTTGTTTGGTGGAATACAAGAGCCGAGAAGCAAAAAGAACATTGATCGGTTGTTCGAAATGAAATTTCATACAAGCTTCTTGCATTAAAATTAACAGATATGTTAAGATTGCGCAGCGCTAATATGTGTTGCGCAATCTATCAAGCGCCCGTAGCTCAACTGGATAGAGCATCGGTCTTCGGAACCGAGGGTTGGGGGTTCGAATCCCTCCGGGCGTACCACAGTTGCGCAAATGCGCAACCTTCTTTTTTCATTGCGAACGAAGTGAGCAATTTTTGGAAGAGGGTGCTCGGAGGAGAAACCAAAGGTGTCACCCTCGAAAAGTACGAGATGATATGACTTTTAAATATGCCAATAGCAGATAAAAGGACGATGTCTCTCTTTTTTCTATTTTAAAAAAACTTTAGAGTAATTTTATAAATGACCATTACTATTTTATCATAAAAATTCATTGCCTTTATATGCAACATACTGTACACTTTAAATGTACATTTAAATCACATACTACAATGATCAAATTAAATGATGATACGTTACTTATAGGCACTACTGAACTTCGTAATGAAATTCCGAAACTCACCAAAGACCTCAAAGTAAAGACTATTATAGTTATGAAACGAGGGAAGCCAATTGCTGTTTTGGAAGATTTTAAGCAATTTGAAGAGAAAAAGAATTTGCTGGAAACTTTTGAGGATCTTGTTCTTGGATATCTGGCAAAAGAACGTGAAGAAAAAAGTAAAAAGAATGATTATGTTTCCGAAGAAGAAGTATCAAAAAAAATTGGCGTAACCCTTTAAACAATTATGTATCGTGTTGTTTATCATAATCTTGTTCTAAAAAAAGACTTAAAAAAAATCCCAAAAAGTGATCAGAAGAAAATAGTAAGAACAATTAATAAAAAACTTTCAAGCACTCCTGGGAGTTTCGGGAAACCATTAATTGGAGATCTCAAAGGTTATTATCGTTTACGTACCGATCCGTACAGAGTTATATTTCGCATAAATAAAAAAGAAATCATTGTATGTATAATTAAAGTAGGATTGCGCAAAGATTTAATTGCTTATATAGAATCTGCAAAAAGATTAAAGTTAATATAATTTTCCGCTATAATATCAATACACTAACAAATTAACCCTATGGCAGGAGAAATAATCCAGGCAGAAAACATTGAATCTGCAGAAAGACAATTGATGGCCATTTATAAGGCAAAAAGTATTGACATACAACAAATGACAAAAGAAGAATACGAAGCAATTAATAAAAGTGAACGCGAAGACAGCGATAACCATTTAAACATAGAACGTCTTGGACAAGACACAAAGATAGTTGACCTGGCGTACTATAAATTTATTGAAGATCGATGGACAGCATACCGAATAGATCTGATTGACGAACATCAAAAGGTTAAAAAACAACTTTACTTCAAAGCTCTTCCTCGCGAAGATCAATAAGTGCAATAAAGCCTTTATCGTACATTTTGCTTTGTTCCGTGCGTGATTGAACGATGCTCACGTCCATTGTTATAAAGATTTGAAAACATTCTAATCCCATGCTCAAACATACTATATGTATAAGCGTCGGTTGAAACGCTTTCTAAAAGCATATCAAGGATATCTTCCCATACTTTGTCATATTTAGCTCTATCCAAAAGTAACATCTCACGTATTTTCGAAGATTTTCCATGATAAACAAGACTGCGGAAATCGCTCATATTATTTGATACATACTCATATATAGCACCTCGTGAAACACCTATATAATCCATCACATATTCCCATTGATCACTATATTCATTTTCCATTAATCTAAAGCTCTTTCGTATCATTTCAGGCCCTTTTTCAGCAAACATCTCATGAATATATTCAGCGTTTTGCTTAACACACACTTTTACTATATTTTTTTCATATAACAGGTAGTCAAATACCGTTTTCCATAAATCATCTTCTTTAATATCAAGTTTTTTACGTAACTCATAAGGCCCGTTATCCAGATAAAAATTAATCAGTTTCTTATCAAAACGTTTAAGAAGTTTAAAAATCCTGTCTTTTCGAATCGGATGATCCATAAAATGAGATTAAATAAACAAAGGTAATCTATTATACGTAGTTTTTGTGTTTTGTCAATACCAACTGCGCCCTTATGTTTAAGGGGAGATTGCATTTTTTAAGAATAATCCTATAGTGGAAATACAATTTAAAATATGACCTCTTTAATATATTAATAAAAAAGACATGATCACAAAAGATATGCGGATAACGGAAGTTATTCACGAATTCCCGGAAACTTTGGAAATCTTTATGGATCACGGAGTGGGATGTATTGGATGCCATGCGGCTGAATATGAAACTCTCGAAGAAGGTATCGCTTTGCATGGAATCGATATAGATAAATTTGTGCAACTTTTAAATGAAAAGGTCGAAGTAGAAAGAGTAAATAAAAAAGAGTAAATAAAACAGGCCATCATCTCACGCCCCAGTATTTTCCAATCACTAAATGATACCTGAACTGATGTGTAAATGTTTCATTGTAGGTTGAGTTTCAAGAGCATCTTTTCTTTCTCTTTTTTCATCCTTTCCGCAAATTCAGTATCACTCTCAGTATAAGCAATTCGATC
>JAJRYP010000002.1 GCA_024275695.1 Patescibacteria group bacterium
TAGTTGTTTGGTTAAGTGATATTCTCTGATCAATTATGCGCCTTTTTTTATGTTTTCTAAAAGTGCATTTGGGAAAATTGCGTTTTCCCCTTTTCTTAGCTAAAAACTCCAAAAAAGTTTACCCACGGATTTTAAAGAGCGTAATTATCAACGAAAATTTCGAAAAGTTTAGATGTGAATTCTTGGCTTAAATTAAGAAGATTTTTCTTTTTTCCCATCCATGGATGAGATTGTTTTGACCAAAGTTCGTCTATAACGAATCTGTTTTGTAGCTAAATCTTGAATTGCGAAATTTACGTTTTATACGTTTATCTCATCGGATTATCCTCAAATATGAATATTTTCCACTTTTCGATATTTGAGAGTTTTTCCAAATTTCTTTTACCGTAGGCATCAAACTCAGCATCAGAATCATTGGCATCTAAACCGTTATTGGAAGCAATAATAATAACTTCTTCGCCCGGATTGGTTAATCCTTTATTTTGTTTTAAAATTTTATCTATATAACTTTCCGAAGTTACGTAATCAAATTCTTCAATTAAACTTTCATTCTCTTGCTTAATGCGTTCATTTTCTTTCTCAAAATCAGCGATATATTTATCTATCCGATGACTATTATAAAAGGCCAATGTTAATGAATATAAAAGATATGCACTTAAAATAATAAGTCCGATAATTATAAAATTTGTAATATTGGATGGTTGATCGTTTTTGTCTTGCATGCTATGTATTTAATAACAACAATGATGGTATCATAAACTATATAATTTGCACAATAATGACAAAAATTCATTGCATAGGTATAGGTGGAATAGGTTTAAGCGGTATTGCTCAAATTCTTTACGATAAAGGTGCGGAAGTAACCGGATCCGATATAGAAGATTCACCGTTAATAGAATCAATGCGCAAAAAGGGAATTGAAATAAGCATTGGACATGATTCGGCGCTTATAACTTCGAATATTACAAAAGTCATTTATTCTTCGGCTGTTCCTCATGATAATGCCGAACTTTTAAAAGCAAAGGAACTTGAAATTCCCACGATAACATTTTCCGAAGCCGTTAAAGAATTCACGCAGAATCTATATACAATTGCCATATGCGGAACTCACGGGAAAACAACAGTCACCGCATTTTCAGCTTTAGCTTTGATTGCGGGCGAAAAAGATCCTACTGTTATAATCGGTTCCACTTTAAAAGAGTTCAACAATTCAAATTATAGAGTTGGTAAAGGAAAATACTTTATTGTTGAAGCATGCGAGTATAAACGAAATTTTCTTCATTATGATCCCAGTGTTGTGATTATTACAAATATTGAAGCGGAACATCTTGATTATTTTAAAGATTTGGAAGATTACAAAGACGCGTATCGGGAATTTATAAATAAAGTTCCGGAAGACGGCTTTATTATAGCCAATGGTGATGATGAAGAAGTCCTTGACGTGATAAAAAGCTTCAAAGGAAATGTAATTTTATTTTCAACCAAACAGCCAAATACGGACTGGTATATTGAAGGAAATGAGATATTTAAAGCAGGGGAAAAAGTAAGCAAACTGGAGCTTAAAATTCCCGGAGAATTTAATAAGCAAAACGCTCTTTGCGGTCTTATTTTAGGACAAATATTGAATATTGATCGTGAAGCGATTTTGGATAAATTCAAAGAATACTCGGGATCGTGGAGACGATTTGAAGAAATTGGTGAATTTTATGGAATTAAACTGATCAGTGATTACGCGCATCATCCAACGGCGATTATCAAAACATTGCATGCAACGCATGAAAAATATCCCGACTCACGTATTTGTTGTATTTTCCAACCGCATCAATATAATCGTACAAAACATTTTCTTCCCGAATTCGCAGCTTCATTTAAAGAAGCTAAATATGTAATTATTCCGAGTATTTACAAAGTTCGTGATTCAAAAGAGGATACTGACGCAATTTCCGTCGAAGATTTGGTAAATGAGCTCAAAAAGCATAAGGAAAATTCCTTTTATCTGCCTGAATACGAACAAATTCGCGATTTTTTAAAAAAACACAGAGATGATATAGATATCACTTTTATTATGGGAGCGGGAGATATATGGACCCTTGGGGAGTTCCTTTTGAGATAAATTTTTAAATTTGACCATATTTAAAAAGGAGATATAATTCCATCTCGTATTTGTTAATATTAAAATTATGTCTAAAGTTGACAGTTTTCGCGATAGACCTATCCCGGAACCGGATGGTGTTAAAAAGTCCGGAATGGCTTTGAAAAAGGTTAAAGAAGAATATCCGGATCTCGAATTTGCAAATGCAACAGTTGGTGTTTTTCATGAGACCAATTTAAACAGTCAGCCGGATTGGTATATTGAAGCCGGTAGGTTGGCGGATGAAAGTGTCTTTGAAGAAAGAGGAAAAAAGACGGGATATAATTTCTTGGTAAATCCAAAATTTCTGGAATCACAGGCGAGACTTATTTTTGGAGATAAAGTCGATATGCACAAAATAGAAGTAGCTCCAAGCTACGGAGGTAGCGATGCTATCAAAACGATTAATGGAATCGCGCAAGGCATTGTTCCTTGCCTTGTTCCTACATGGGCAAACCATAAAGGCCTAATCGAAACCAACGGCGGGATTATGATTCCATATCGAGCAATAGATGAACAAGGAAATTTTGATGCGGAAACTTTAAAACAAATGTTAAATCCGGAAGAAGTTATAAGACAAACCAGAAATGAAATTGCTCTGAGAGCTTTTTTAAGTAAATTTAATGTTCCCGCTTCTGGAACTGAAAAATATACATATCAAACTATAGCCAATGACTGGGTGGAAGGAAAAGAAGTTATGCCTCTTTTGGAAGCGATATGTAAAAATCCGTACTCTATTGATATTCCAAAAGATTTATGGCCGACAGTTGCGGAACTATTGAAAAAAAACGATATGATTGTACAAATGGATCTTGCATATTTGGGATTCGCGCAAGGTGCTTGCGAAGATTTAAAATTTGTGCGTTATCTTGCAAATGAAGGTGTGAAAATGATAGTTGAGGCATCTATGTCAAAATTTCATAGTCATTACGGATGGGAAAGAGTCGGATCAATCATGGCTGTGAATTTCGATCCTAAAGAACATGGCATAAAAGGTAAATTACTTCACCAAATTCGAAATACGACCTCGGCAATAGCCGAAAGGGGACAAGTTATGTCTACTATAATTGAAGAAGATCCAAATATAAGAGAGGCTCAACGAACAACTGTTAAGCATTTGCGCGAAAACAGCGATAATAATAGGGCAATTATTGCGTCCGCTCTCCCGAAAGCTGCACGAAGATTTGCTTCTAAAGATGCAAAAGGTCCTTTTCTGTTTGCACCCGACGGGAAAAACGGTCCGTTGCTGCCATATGTTTTCCCTGAACTGGCTGAGCAGCTTGGAGTTTCTGTCCCGGAAAACGCGAAAAATTTTCCGAATGACAAAATCAGAGTAGCCGGTGTTTATAGTTCAGCCGAAGATGGCCTTGGACTGGGAGGACTTCGTCTGGGCATTGCCGGAATATCTGAAGCTACGGCAACAGATGTGAGAAATACCCTTGAGTATGCTTACGAGCAGCTTAATCGTTAAGTTTCCACACAGTTACTCCGGGTGAATCTTCAAGGATTACACCTTTTTCCTTAAGCATATCCCGAATTTCATCAGATTTCGCCCAATCTTTGGACGCGCGTGCTTCCTCACGTTCTTTAATCAATTTCATAAGATCTTTCGGCAACTCTTGTTTTTTAGGTAAAAGTATTCCAAATACAAAATCGATCTTTTTAAGAAAGTCCAAAATCACTTTTTTGTCACCAACTGTTAACCTGTTCTCTTTTGCAAAAACATTTAATTCTTTAACAAATTCAAAGATTGCGGCTAATGCTTCCGGAGTTTCAAAATCATCATCCATGCTTTTTTCAAATTTCTTTTCAGCCTCTTCGATAAATCCAACAACCTCTTTATGCGTATTTCCTTCATTATTAATTCGCTTGATTGAATTAACAAAATCGTGAAGACGAATAATGCTGTTTTTTGATTGTTCCAATAAATCGTTTGTAAAATTAATAGGGGATCTATAATGAGTCTGAAGATAAAGATATCTTATAATATCGCCGGAATACTTATCCAAGACATCACGAAGAGTTATAAAATTGCCAAGCGACTTTGACATTTTTTCTTCATTGATATTAATAAAGCCGTTATGGAGCCAATAATTTGCAAATGGTTTAGAATGTGCTTTTTCACTTTGAGCAATTTCGCATTCATGATGAGGAAACATAAGATCAGCGCCTCCTCCATGAATATCAAAAGTTTCACCTAGTATAGATGAGCTCATTGCACTGCATTCAATATGCCATCCGGGCCTTCCTTTTCCCCACGGACTATCCCATGAAGGCTCGCCCGGCTTTTCTTTCTTCCATAAAGCAAAATCTTGCGGATTTTTTTTCTTTTTGTTCACTTGTACCCGAGCACCCATTTGCAGATCCGAAAGTTTTTGATTCGACAATTTTCCATATTCGGGAAACCTTTTTATATCAAAATAAATTCCGTCTTCAAGCTCATAAATGGCCTCTTTTTCTTCTAATTTCTGAATAAGTTTAATAATTTCTTCAATATAATCCGTGGCACGTGGAGTATGGTCGGGCGGCATAATTTTCAATTCCGCATAATCTTCAACATATTTCGGAATAACCTCCTCGGAAAGTTCGGCAACACTAATGCCTTTTTCTTCAGCTCGTTTAATCATCTTATCGTCTACATCCGTATAATTTGACACAAAAGTTACATCAAATTTCCTATAGAGTAAATATTTTCTAATGATATCGAAAGAAACGGCGCTTCTTCCATGTCCAAGATGAGCGCTGTCATACACAGTCGGTCCGCACAAATAAAAATTAACCTTTCCTTTATTCAAAGGTATAAATTCTTCTTTCTTTCTTGTAAGAGTATTATAAAGTTTTATCACATGAAAAGGCTAATAATTATCGCGCGTACAAAGTCAATAACCAAAAAGGCCATAATAGGAGATATATCGAACATTCCAAGTCGCGGAACAATCTTTCTGAAAAAAGATAAAAGCGGTTCGGTGATTTCAAACACAAATGCAAAAAATTTGCCTCTATTTCCCGTTGGTCTGATCCATGACATGATCACTCTAATGAAGATTGCAGCGATCAAAAGATCTGCGAAAATATTAACAAATTGAATAATAAAACCTCGGATGTCCATGATTAACTACATATCTAAATTATGACACGAAGAGATTTTAGCACACTTTCTTTCGAAATTTAAAATAAAGCTGTGCAATAAAAAATGAAGCAAGTAAGAACCATATCATTTCAGGTCCCGTTGCGTGAGTTGTTGGAGCAACCGGCCTTGCAACGACTTGTGCCGGAGGTGTTTCTGTCGGAGGTGGTACAAATGTTGTCGCTTGCATACTAAATGGAATTGAACTTGTAATACTGCTTTTGTTTTCACTTTCATTACCGGCATTATCAATGGCTGAAACAGCAAAGAAATATTCATTCCCATTTTGAAGATTTGGTATATACCAAGTTGGAGTATTATCAATTGTATCAACAATAACATTTAAATTTGTTGGTGTAAGTCCATAATAAATTCTGTATCTAACAACTTCCGAATCATCTGTGGCGGGTTGCCAGGAAAGGGTAACCTTTTGATCCGACGACTGAGCTTTTAATCCAAATACGTCACTTGGGGCTTCATCTTTTGGTTCTTCCTCAACGGGAATCTCTTCTTCCATTGGTTCTTTTTCAGTTCCTCCGTCAATTGCACCATCACCGCTTTCCGTTATTTCAAGCGAAGCAATCGCTTCATATGTTCCTTCGTTTCCAAGTTCGTCAACCAAAATTACATCAATAGGATATAGGCCGGCTTCTGTTGGTGCCTGTATTGATGTTAAATAGTGAGTCGGCTCTGTCGGATCCTGTTCCAATTCGGCAATTTCAACATTAAACACAACGGCACCCTGGAATACGTTCGATTCCGTAACTACGACTATATCTATTATATCTCCCGTTTTAATGTTATTTGCCGGAGAAAAGATAATATCTTCAACTGTAGGAGCAGCTACGTCTATTGTAAACGTTACTTCGTCGGATGTTTCAATAATTGTTCCTTCGGCATCAAGACCTGCAACAAATACAGTATGTTGTCCTGTTTCCAGAATCGATGGTTGAAATGTAAAAGTTTGATCAATGTCAGGTGAAGTTGATCCGATATTTTGATCATTATCAAAGATCTGCACAGTTTGAACTGCCGCAGGTGCAACACCTGTTATTTCCAATTGATTATCACTGTAAGTTCCCGGAGTCGGACTTGTTATTGCTAAATCACTTGTTGATTGACCTGTAGTTGTTGTAGAGGTTGATGTGGAGCTTGAGCCAACAACAATTTCGACCTCTCCTCTAATATCGAAAAAATCTTTATCGGTTGCAACTATCGTGTATGTACCTTCCTCGGTAAAATTTAATGAATTAACGCCACTAAACGTATGACTTCCGGAATCAAAATCCACATCAAACGTATAGTCGTTTGGAAGCGATACGTAAATGCCGTTAGATCCGGAGGCGGAAAAATGAATAGTTCCAGCATAATTCGGAACAACGCCGCCTTCGGAATCAATTGCCGTTAATGTAAAACTTATATCTGAATTTGTAGAAATATTTGAAGGAATGTCCTCAAATCTGAATCCTGAAATTTCTCCGGCTGCAGCAAACGCAGTAGGAATAAATCCACCTTTTCCGGCTTCCGTATAAGCGATTTTGAGTCTTTCGTCCAGTACCGTATTTGAAGTAGTGTCCAAGAACGAATAAATTGAGACTCCTTCTTCCGTCGATGATAATGCAAAAATTAAAGATCCGTTTTCATTTGTATATGTTTTTTCCGAAATTCTTTGTACTTTATCAGCAGTTCGACTTGGAATTACTTCTATAATATGTCCTTGAATAGGATTTCCATTATTATCGCTTAACGTGACTGTCGCGTAAACTTTATCAATACCGTCCGAGGAAGCAAGTAATTTAGTTGATTCAACCGTAGATTTCATTTTTGAAACTTCATCTGCAAATACTGTAAAAGTATTAGGTTTGCCATATTCTCCGGATTCCAATTTTGCCAATAAAGTATACTGTCCGGCTTGTTTTGTATGATAATCATAAAGTTCGAATTCTGCGATTCCTTCGTCATTTGAAGTTACCGGAATATTTAATTCGGTTCCGTTTGGTTTCTTCACGGTAAAGATTACATTTCTATTTGGAAATGTCTTGGAAGATGTAATTTGCGCGGAATAACCTGAAATTGTATCTATTCCATATGCCTCCGGCAAAAATTGAGA
>JAJRYP010000063.1 GCA_024275695.1 Patescibacteria group bacterium
CAGCTAGACACTTTAATAACCGATTATGTTACAAAACTTAATGAATATTTTGAAGTTTTGGACCAAATCGACAATAAAAACGCCGAAATAGATCAGCTTGCTCTGGATCTTGCAGATTGCCTTGCGGAACTTCAAGCTCTTAAGGATCAAGAAGAATGTCTTGATCAGGATATTGCCGCAATGCAGACAATTCTTGACGAAGCAAACGGAATAGAACCTTTCACCCCTGAAGCTCCGGCTGAAGAAGAACCTCCGTCCGATGGTCCGGAAGACGCCGAAGGACACTGGGCTGAAGAATTCATCGATGAACTTTTCAACGCAGATGTTGTATCCGGTGACTCGGAAACCGGATTATTCCGTCCAAATGATGAAATCAAAAGAGGCGAAGCTTCAAAAATCGTTACTTTGGGCAACGGAGACGACACTCCTCCATGTGATTCTTTCTTCGACGTATTTGTTGATTTAGACATGGACGACTGGTTTTGCCCTTATGTAAACGCGGCGCAAGAACTTGGATATTTCAACGGATATCCCGATGGAACTTTCGGTCCGGATCTATCAATTCTACGTGGAGAATCCGCTGCGGTAATATTACGTGTACTTGGATTTGACGTACCGGAGTACGATACTTATTCGTTCCCCGATATTACAGGTGACGAGTGGTATGCCAATCATGCCGAAAAAGCATATCAATGTGGAATTTTCACAGGTAGAGACATCGATGGTGAAAAACATTTCGAAGGTGGATCTACTATCACACGCGGGGAATTCGCAAAAATTGTAGACGTTGCTATTTACAACAACCTTGCTGAATCCGATTGCGCTGATTACGTAGCGCCTGAAGCTTCATAATTTTAGCTTAAATTGGGAAAGCCGCCCGATTGATTCTCGGGCGGCTTTTAAATTTGTTTTATATATGGTTTTTCATTAATATAAAACGGCAAACCTTAATTAAACGTTTCGGATTTTATGAGCAAGTTTTCGTATGATGTTGTTATAATCGGAGGTGGTGCCACAGGCCTGAGAGCCGCACTTGAAGTTGCAAAAAACAAAAAGATTTCATGCGCTGTCGTTTCGAAACTTTTCCCTTTGCGCAGTCAAACGTGTATGGCTCAGGGAGGCATGAACGCAACTCTAAATAATCATCCGGAAGATGGCGAAGATACTATCGAACATCACTTTCGCGATACTGTTAAAGGCGGTGAATTTTTGAATGATCAGGATGCCGTTGAATACTTTTGCGAACAAGCGCCGGAATGTGTTATTGAGCTTGAACATATGGGGATGATATTTAGTAGAAACGAAGATGGTACAATTGCACAGCGTCCGTTTGGGGGAGGAATGTTTCCAAGAACTTGCTATGCGCGCGATTACACCGGACATATATTGCTTTCAACACTTTTAACTGAACTGATGCATAATGAAATTCCAATTCACAGCGAATGGCATTTCCATTCTTTAATTATCGAAGACGGCCGCGTTAAAGGAATTTTGGCTTTGGATATGAAAGATGCGGAAATAATCGAGATTAAGGCTAAGGCCGTCATTGTTGCTACCGGAGGTGCGGGAAACCTTTTTCAAGATACTGTTAACGCTACATCCAGCACCGGTGACGGAATAGGAATCGCTTATAGAGCCGGGGTTCCTTTAA
This sequence comes from Patescibacteria group bacterium, assembly GCA_024275695.1. Lineage (GTDB taxonomy): Bacteria > Patescibacteriota > Gracilibacteria > UBA1369 > PNNO01 > JAJRYP01. The sequence continues at coordinate 1,652 of JAJRYP010000063.1, forward strand.
AAGATATTGAATTTATACAATTTCACCCCACGAGTCTCGCATATAAAGGCATTCTTGTAACGGAAGCGGCACGGGGTGAAAACGGCTATCTTGTAAACAATAAGGGTGAACGTTTTATGAAGCGCTATGATCCGAAAAAAATGGAGCTTGCATCCAGAGATATTGTTTCTCAAGCAATTCAACAGGAAATAGATGCGGGACGTGATGTAAACGGCGCCGTCCTTCTTGATCTTACTCATTTGGGGGAAAAAAGAATTAAAAAGCGCCTTCCGCAAATTTACAAACTCGTTAAAGATTTTGCTGACATTGATTGCACGAAAGAGCCTATTCCGGTTCGTCCCGCAGCTCATTATCTAATGGGCGGAATTGACGTTAATAAAGATTGCGAAACAAACATAAAAGGACTATACGCCGCCGGTGAATGCTCATGTATTAATCTGCATGGAGCTAACAGACTTGGCGGAAATTCTCTTATGGAGACAGTTGTGTTTGGAAAAAGAGCCGGGGAAATGGCGGCTTTGTATGCCGAGAACGAACCGGAATCCAAAATCGACAAAAGTTTCGCTAAAGAAGCCGACGAAGAAATCGAAAAACTTTTAAAACGCAAAAAAGGAACTCATTATCCAAAAATCAAAAGGGAACTAACCAAAACGCTCGAAGAGAACGCCGGGATATTCAGGAGTCATACTTCTTTAACAAAAGGTCTCGAAAATTTATATAAGCTAAAAGAACAATATGAAAACGTTATTCTCGGAAGTTCGGAGAAATGTTACAATTATGCGCTTTATGAAGCGCTTGAACTTCGCAATCTTTTGGATATTTCACATGCGTTTTTTGTAAGTGCGGAAAAGAGAAAAGAAAGCAGAGGCGCTCACGCGCGGAAAGATTTTCCACTTAAAGATAACAAGAAATTTCATAAACATTCTCTTACGCATTATAAAGGCAATGACAATCCGAAAGTTACATATAATGACGTTACAATAACCAGTTATCCCCCACCGCTTGAGCCAAAAAGTTAGATTTAAAATTAGCAGGTTTAATCCTGAAAAAGATAAAAAATCATACTTTAAAGAGTATGAACTTGCCGTGCAACCGTGGGAAAGTGTGCTTGAATCGTTAATATCTCTTAGAAACAACGTTGATGCGAGCTTGTCGTTCCGCCAATCATGCAAGGCGGGAATTTGCGGTTCATGCGCCATACGTATAAACGGTAGGGCAAAGCTCGCATGTAAAACGTCCGTGCACGATGAAATTTCAAAATTCGGAGAAATTAAGATAGAGCCGCTTGGTAATTTGCCCGTGCTTAAAGATCTTGTTGTGGATATGGAGACATTTTACGATGAAATGAAAGATACAAATCCGTGGATTGAAGCAAAGAAAAATTCGGGAAAACTTATAGAGGAGCATCGAATTAGTCCTAAAGATGCTGATAAAATTGAGAAATCAAGCGAGTGTATATGGTGTGCGGCATGTTTTTCGGACTGTCCTTCGCGTGAAAGTAATAAAAAATATTTGGGGCCTGCTGCGTATGTACTTTCTCACAGATATATTTTTGATGTTCGTGACGGGAAAAAGAAAGAGCGACTTAAAAAGCTCGTGGATAAGCAAATTTGGGCGTGTGCTCATTGTGAACGTTCAACGGAAAACTGTCCTATGGATATAGAGCCACAGGAAATTATATCCAAGCTTCGAGAGGAAAGCATCAAAGAAGGTCTGATTCATAATGATGGAGCACGCCACGCGCGAACATTTGAAAAGTCAGTTAAGAAATATGGAGGATTATCCGAAGCATGGCTGCCTGTAGGGACTTTTGGATTTATTAGAGTAATAAAAGAACTTCCGATGGCTATTAAATTATTCTTCAAAGGGAAACTGCCTCCATTTTTTATGAAAAAAATTAAGAACCATGAAGAGATATCGCAATTGGAAAGAAATGTTAACCGCAATAATTTATGAAATATGCTTATTTCCCGGGTTGCGCGTCTAAACAACTTACAAGCGAATACGATAAAGCTACAAGGCTCGCATGCGATAAACTGGGCATAAAATTGGTTGATATTCCGGAGTTCAGTTGCTGCGGCGCCGGAGTTATCCGTGAAACCAACAAAGATTTTAATACCGCTTTAAATGCTCGTAATTTCGCCCTAAGTGAAAAGAAAAATCTCGATATGATGACTATTTGCAGTACTTGCGTTGTGAATTTGCGCAAGGACTTAATTGAATTGCGGGAAAACAATGAAAAGCTTGAAGAATCGAATCAATATCTTAAACGTTTTCACATGAAGTGTGATGCCAAATTGGATGTTAAACATTGGTTGTGGGTGCTTACCGAAGATTATGGCGTGGAAAAGATAAAAAAACATGTAAAAATCCCTTTAACAGGTTTAAAGGTGGCCACTTATTACGGATGTCATATCCTTAGACCTTCAAAAATCGTAGGACAACATCAGGAATCTGAAAATCCGGATAATTTTGAAAGTTTTGTTAAAGCGCTGGGTGCAATTCCCGTTGACGTTGCCGGAAAACTCGACTGCTGCGGCTTTCACGTAACCTTGACTCATAAAAAAGATGCCGCCAAGATGAGCGGAAAATATTTGAATAACACAAAAGAATCACATGCCGATCTTATTGTAACGAATTGTCCGTTTTGCCATACACAAATGGACTTGTATCAAAAGAATAGCGAAAAAGAGTTTAAGAAGAAGTTTAGACTTCCCGTTCTACATATGAGTCAATTGCTTTGCCTTGCTCTTGGATTTACACCGGCGGAAATCGGACTACAAAAGCATATAGTCCAACTTCCCGATAAATTATGGGAAAGGTTTTCTTAAAGCCCGTTTCAGAGAAATTTGTTAAGACTTCTTACGTCTTGATAGAACCAATCCTCCAAGTCCGGCTCCGACAAGATAAATTAGCGCACCGGGTCCGCTTTTTGGAACCGCGGGTGCTGTCGGTGCAACCGGTGCCGCTGCCGCGTGAAGTTCTTCAACTTGTACCGGCTCGGTTGTTGGTTCCGGTGCGGAAGTAGGTTGTGTTATTTCTGTTTCGGGAATTTCAAGCTCCTCCGTTTCCGGTTCCGGCTCACCCTGACTGATTGTAGTTGTTGTTGGAGTATCTTCCGGTGGAGTATCGGGTGTATCTGTCGGTGCTTCAGGTCGTTTAATTGTAAAGGAATCATGACAATCCCCCAATCCGACGAGATTTCCGTCTTCATCTTCTCCGCGCGCCCACACTGTTACAATGTATTCGTCTCCTTCCTCCAGATTAGCCGAGAGTTTAACGGCCGTATCTGTTGTATCTAAAGTTTTTTTACCGTTGAAAGTAATTTTGTCGTTATCATTAACCGAAGAAAATCTGTAATCGATAACCTCGCCTTCATCAACAACTTCGATCAAAAGTGTTTCGTCATCGTATCCATCTTCATTAAGTGTCACGCTTCCATCCCGAGCATCCTCGGGTTTTGTAATTTTTAACGATTTACAAACTTTCGGTGTCGGTTTGTCACCATCGTCCGGCTCACCACCATCGTCCGGTTTATCTTTGCTTATTGTGAGTTGATCTGTACATTGTTTCAATTCGTTACCGGACATGTCTATGGCGGTAACTTCGACAGTTACGGACTCACCGGGAGCAGGTCCGCCTTTTAATCCTTTTTTCAAGTCTTCTTGCGTATCCACAAGTTCCAAAGCATTGTCGGATGTCGAATATTTATATTCTTGAACAGCCTCTGTGCCATCTACTTGAATCTCCAAAATATCTACGTTCGGATCAAAATCCTCGGAGATATTCATTGATGCGTTTGTAGTCGGAGAAACAATATTTAAACTTTTACATTCGAGAACTTTCTCTTCTTCTCCGCATTCCGAATCGTTATACATACTTTCGATCAATGCTTTTACTTCTTCCGAAAGAACGTTGCCGGCTCTTGTTTGAGCATATGCTTTCTCAAATAAAAGCGAATTAATGTATCTTAAATTAAAAGTGTTTGTTTCGCTACTTTTTGTGGCGGGAGTAAATGTTGCGTCAGAGGAAGAACCCGAAGAAGTCTTATTGGTTAAATTGGTTAAGTCTTGAGGAGCAGTATTTACGGTATTTTTTTGAATCCCGCTTAAACTTGTAGTTGATAGAGTTTTAGATTTTATCTCCGTATTCCCGGGAACCGCCGTCACATTAAAGTAGTCGCTTGCATCGAAACTTGGCGTATCAAGTAAGCTTTCGAGCTCGATACACTGACAATTTTTCAAAAATACCTGAAGCAGTTTTTCCAATAGTGAAAGATCCGCCTTGTCCCGAGTACTTAATTCAAGTGCGTATAAAGAAATTAAACCGAAAGTTTTATCACAATCAGTACAACTTCCTTCGAGATATTTAATTATATAGTTTTCGGCGGTACTTGAATTTGATGTCGCGAATGACAAAGAAGAAGCCGACCCATTCAAAAACGCGGGATTTACAAGACTATAAATAGCCATAAAGAAATTTTCGTCACATTCGGTAATACATCCGTTTTCTATAAGTGTCGTAAGCGCGGCGGCGTATGAATCTTTGTCTTTATTCGTATACGCATCCTGTAACTCTTTCATTACATCGTCACATGTTCTTGTAGGTTTTTTCTCGATAGTTACAGGCTCATCAGGCTGACATGCCGGATTGGCATCTTCCCATTTTTCATAGTTGCCAACCAAATTTGTCTTCAAAGTTGAAACTGATGATTCGGACAATCCCTGAGAACTTAATAAAGTTCCGTAATCTTCGCTTATTTTTGCCAGTTCTTCTTTTGTCATACCACAAGTAAACGGTTCACATGTAATTTGTGTCGCAGTGGTATTAAAACCTGTTGTAAGACTTTGTGCACCGGTTGTACCTGCGGTAATTACAGGATATTGCCGGGCCGGACAAACACACAAGTCAACTTGTGCGCCCGTGGCGGAATCAGTAACAGATGTCGATTCAAGTCCTTCCTGACAAACCGGCGTTGTTGGAGTAGTTGATTTGCTTGAATCAAAAGTCCGAAGAGTTGTAACAGGTTGTACCGTCTTCTTAGTAAGGCCAAGGTCGGTTGTCTTTAAAGGTGCAATAGGTTGATCCAACCTCGTTAAATTCCCGGTAAGTCTTTCCGGACTTTGAGAATAAATCAAAGTACCTACAACAGCGCCTATAATCAACAATCCACCGAATATTGATAATATCGCAGGCAGACCCAGCCCTTTTCGCCTTCGTTTTGGTTTTAAAGGTTTTACCGCCGCATCATCCTGTGGTGGTTTTATATTGAGCGAATTGTCCATATTTGTTTTTGTTATTTATTTTGTTTTTATATATAAACGGCTTGTTTAGAGCCAATTTTTTTATTTGGCGAGCAGTACCGCGAGTGCCGGTGCGAGACTTGTAAGAACCAGGGCGATTATTGCAAGAAGCCCCACAATCCTGACAAGTTTTTTTTGACGTTTATTTAGTGACATATGTTTATTTGGTTAATTCTCCTGTTACGGTTATAAATTGTGACGAAACATCAACTACGTTTTGTGCGTCCGCGACTTCCAATACCACCTCGTAACTTCCCGGATTTGCATATGTGTAAGTTGGTTTTCGTTCGGATGAAGTTTCTCCGTCACCAAAATCCCATTTGTATTTCGCAATTGTACCTGTGGAACATTGCGGATTGAATGTGACAACAAGAGGCGCATCACCTACCGTTTGACTTGGCTCGAAGCATGATTTGAGAGGTACTTGTCTTACACTAACCAAAATTTCCGCCTGTTCTTCTTTTCCGTCATTTGTTCGAACTTTTACAGTAGCGTTAAAGTTACCAATTTTCGTATATTTGTAAGTCACTTGCCCGACATCGCTTCTTGGTAATGTCCCGTCACCAAAATCCCATTCATAACTTACAATCTGCCCATCCGAATACGACGATCCGGAAGCATCAAATTCAACGGTTAAAGGAACCACACCGGAAACCGGATTCGCGACGAGTTGCGCTTCCAGTCCTTTTGAAAGAGCTTTAACAAGAAGGACATCTTTACTCTCGAATCCGGCAGAATCAATAACTGTCAGTCTTACGTTATAGCTGCCCGGCTCCTGAAAAATCCACGCTGTTGTTTCGCCAATTGCGTCAAACTCATCATCTCCATTAAAATCCCATTTGTAATCCACGATATCATCATCCGGGTCCGTACTGCCCGTTGCGTCAAAAGCGACTTCAAAAGGGACTGTTCCCTGAATGAATATATCATCTGCATTTTCTTTTGCGGGAACCGTTTTCATGCTTGCTTTCGGAGAAGATGCGGCGGTTGTTACATTAAGATCTTTTGTTGATTCAGCAATATTTCCTTTTTCATCCGTAACGATTAAAACTACTTTATAAACACCCTCGGCGGAAAATGAATGTTGGGCTGTTCTTGTTTTTTTCTTTGAAGTTCCATCACCAAAATCCCATTCGTATTTAGTAATAGCGCCTGCCGGACTACTTGAGCTTGACGCGTCAAATGTATAGGTCTGATCAACATAATATTTGTCGCCATCGGCATTTAGAATATCAATAACAGCCGAAGGGCGATCACCTTGCGTAACAGTGATAACTTGTTCGGCTATATCGTAATCACCGTTTGTATTTGTAACTCGCAGTCGTACCGTATAATCTCCAACTTGTTCAAATGTATATGAATAAGTTTCATCACCTTCCCGGAATCCCGAGCCGTCAACTTCCCATGCGTATGTCTCAATTGTTCCATCGGGATCCGTTGAACGGCTTCCGTCAAATGAAACTGTTAAAGGCGCGGTTCCGGATTAAACATCGGCCTCAAGGACGGCCGCAACTTTTTCATCAGCTATTGTTACTACATGTTCAATTGAATCTGTAACTTCTTCTCCCGTTGTTTTATGTTTGAAAGTTAATGTCAATTTTACATCATATCTTCCGGAACCCTTTTTTTCATATTTGTGAGATTCAACATTGCTTCCCGCACCGGCCGTTCCATCGCCGAAATCCCAGAAATAAGAGATTATATCGTAATTTCTTGAATCATAAGGAAGCTTGGAAGCATCAAAAGTTATTTCTATCGGTGCCGTTAAATTTGTAGTTTTAGCCGGCGTTGTTTGAATTGTTGTAAATGTTTGCGGCTCTGCCGGTCCTCTTTGTTCGTTTAAGTAATACCATGCTCCGATCCATAACATAATAATAACGATAAGGATTCCAAACGAAGCTCCGGAAAGCACATATCCTTTCTTCTTTGTAACAGAGTCATCTTTTCGAGCCATTGCGGCTTTAAAAATACCGCCGACAGCCATAATGAATGTTATAAGTGCGCCAAGTCCGAAGAACAAATTCACGATCATTATAAGCGTATTTACAAGTGAAGCCTGATCAAGTCCAAGTGCACCCGCAAGCGCGCTCGATCCCGCCGCACCTTGTCCGACAAATACAAAAATAAGAACAATAAGAAGAATTGTTGCACATCCAAATGATCCGGAGCACCCCATAATTATTTTTTTATTTCGCGATGCTTCTCTTTGCATTATCTCTTCCTTTGTTAATACTCTTTTACCTGCCGGCACTTTTTTTACAGGTTTTACAGCCGGTGTAGGTTTTACAGCCGGAGCTGTCGGCGCCCGGGGAACTTTAACCACGGGTTTTACTGCCGGAGTTTCCGCTGCCGGAGTTTCCGACGGCTTAGGTGTTGCCGAAGTTTCCGGTTTCGATTCCGGTTTTGGAGCTGCCGGTGTAGACTCGGCCTGTGTTGATACAGGTTGAACCGGAGCTTCCGGCTGCTGAGTGGTTTCAGCCGTTACAGACGTAGATTCAGTCGGAGCTTCCGGCTGCCGAGGTGTCGCAGGTTTTTCAGATAAAGCTTGCGGTTGACTCGGCTGAGCCGGTCGCGTCCCAAAATCCTCTACCGATTGATCGGCAGGAGTTTGTTTCGCCTCATCCGGATTCATATTGTCAGGTGAATTTGTATCCATAAATTTATATGATTATTTTTTATGTTTTCTTGAATTAATACGCACCGGTTCGTACCGCAGTGCATGCATATAAAGACTTAAACTTACTATAGCAAATAACACGATACTTACAACTATTGCGGGAATTGAAGATTGATGTATCCCTGCAAGCACATTTGCTCCCAGGTCGTTTTCTTCTTTATCAAATACAATACGAATTTCCTTTATATCAATACGTCCTTCATCGTCATAAACCGTTAATCGAACTTTAATTCTTTCAGCTTCGGAATTAAATGTAGTTGTATAAACACCCGGTTTTGTTGTTACGTAATCTTCATCATCGGCTTTTCGACCGTTATCGTTTGAATCAACATCAACATTATTATCAAAAACATATTTGGTAATATTGCCTGTTGATTTAGTGAAATCAAAACTGACTTCATCAAAATCTCCCGTTAAATGGATGGAATTATCCTCCGGGCTTACTTTCGGAATACTTGTAAAGTCCGCTTTTAAATCCTCCTTTGTTACAACTGTATCTGCGGAAGGCTTTACATTAACAAAGTTAATAACTTCACTCTTGTTCCCAAAATTGTCTTCAACGGTTAATTTTGCTCTATAGATACCTGCTTCATCGTATGTGAATGTTGGTTCAAAATCAGTTGAATCGATATCGTTATCCTTAGTTCCGTCTCCGTCGCTATCCGCGCTATCGAGTTCCGAACTAACATCGAAATCCCAAACGTACTTCGTAAGAACAGCTCCGTTTTCAACATCGGCTGTTGAATTATTAATAAAGTGGAGCGTGTTTTTACCTGTTTGTTCCGTCTTAAATGCTGCTACCGGCATCTGCGCGTCCGTATCGATAAATACTTTAACGGGAAGTGAAATTGATTCCGCAAAATTATCATCAATAACTTTTAATCTAACGTTTATCCCGTCAATTGCCGGTGTATCGTAAGTATGAGAAATTGTAGAAAGATTTGTTGCTTTGTTGTTTCCAAACCCGTCGCCTTCAAAATCCCATATATATTGAACGATTCTTCCGTCGGGATCATAAGAACTGCTTGTAAAATTAATAGTTTCTCCCAGCATAATGCTTGTTCTATCAACATTGAATTTCGATACCGGAATATCATTGGGACCGTTCACCACATCAACGGACGGGATCATTCCTTCGTCCAAAATATCATTTACATCTACATCAAAATTTTCCTGATCCGTCATTTGAAGACCGAATTTGTATGTCATCTTCTCGCCTTCCACTCCGCGCGTTCCAATTGTAACGCTTGCGGAAGGTGTTTGCGTGATTGTATGTCCCATGGTTAGTTGAGGATCCCTTGCATCGTAATACCACCATAAGTATTTAACGATTTGCCCATCCGGGTCTTTGGCACCAATTGCTTCGAGCTTAACTTTCACCGGAGTTGTCAGGTCGGTTTGCTGTGGAACAGCTGTAAACGCTTGCAGCGTCGGGAGCTCACCAATTACATTTACTTTAATTGTTGCCTTCGAAGTTTTTGTTAAATCATTTTTGTCAACAACTTTTAATGTTGCCGTGTAGTATCCGGGTTCTTTCGGACTTAAATCACTATATTTATGTGTGATGATTTTTTGTGTTGAACGTTGTGTGTCACCGAAATCCCATTGATATCCAAGTCTCCTGCCCGTTCCATCTCGATTTAGAGAGTTTTGCGCGCTGAATTCGACAACAGATTTTCTGTTTATTGTAATTCCTTCAGATAAATCAAATACTTCTTCTCCATCTACTTTGACCGATATAACCGCGAGAGGATTTTCCGCCTCTCCAATCACAACTCTTCGTTTTATCGTATTTTCATTATCGTCTTTATCGAATACTGTTAGACGAACATCGTATGTCCCCGCGGCCGTGTATTTATGAGTTACTGTTGTTTGGCCCGCAATCAGATCGCCTGTTGTTGTTAAAGTGTTATCACCGAAATCCCATTCATACGCGACTCCGTTTTCCGAAATTCCGGTTAAAGTTATTTCCGCTTCACTGTTACTATCAAGAATTGCCGAAGTTACATCGCTTTTATTAAACATTACATCGAGAATGCTGTTAACATTAATTGTTTGAGTTTCGGGAATTCCCGGATTTTCCGGTTCATTAACATCATTTACCTCAAGTTTAACCGAATATTCTCCAAGTTTATAAAATTTTAAATAGGTCCGACTGCTTAAATTTCCATTTTCGTCAATATTGCCGTTTTCATCAACAAAATCATAATCCGCGTCTATAGCCGATACTGTCCATTTATATGTATATGTTCCTTCATTAATATTACCGTCCGGATCAAAACTCTTGGTTCCATCCAGTTCATAGATATGAGGTTTACTGTCGTCGGGAACGCTGTAAGTAAATTTAGCCTGCGGAGGCTTTGATTCTATAAGAAGGTTTGTTGTATCCGTCGCCGAATCCCCCACATTGTCCGTAACTGTAAGGCTTACATTATAGACACCCGGATTTTCGAATGTCTCATTGAAGCTTTCATCTTTTTGCTCGGCCGTGTAATGAAGTGACGTATTTGTAATTTGCCAGTCGTAACCGACAATCTGACCACCGTCACTTGCGGATTGTCCGGCATCAAATGAAATTTGTTCGTTTATTTCCGCTTTTGCGCCGGGGTGCACATTGATTCTTGCAGCCGGTGAATCAACTACTACTTCGAATACTTTTCTGTCACGAATACCGCGAGAATCAGTTACTTCAATTACTACCGGATACGTTCCCTGCTCTCCGTAGTAATGCGTTTGAACATCCTGAGCAACCATCTCTCCCATTATTTTGTCGGTTCCATCGCCGAAGTCCCAGGAAATAGTCTGGATGTAAGTTTCACCTGCCTCTTGCTGTTGCTCCGATTGAAAGCCGCCTCGACTTTCGGATGCATCGAAAGTTATACCTATGTCACGCGCTTCTGTTAAAGTTACGTTGAATCTGTTTCTGTCAGTTGTTAGAAATCCGTCCTTATATTGGCTTAAATATCCAAGGTCGCGATCTCCGATGTTTACTTTAAGGTTTATTTGAGAAGCTGGCGGCTGTACAACTATGTTTTTAAATGCCGTACCTGCGGCAATATTATTTGCCGCATCGCCGTCAATAGTCATTTTAACTACATATGTTCCTGTTTTTCTATATACATGAGAAACCGCGAATTTTCCTTCCGCAACAGTTCCGTCACCAAAATCCCAACGGATATCGTTTTCATTAATTGTTTGATAATCCGGCCTAACCGATCTAAGCGCATCAAAGTTAACAATTAGCGGCGCATTTCCTTTATCTACATCCGTAGTAACAATCGCGGCAACGAATTGAATATTTTGCACTACCGTGTGTAAATCGCTTAAGGCTGTCAGTGCATCTACAACTAAAATGTTATCCGGAACACCAACAAGCAAATCCTCCAATGAGTTAATCGCGTCATCGTAAAACAATTCAAAGTCGGTTCCCTGAGTATCTACAAATCCCGAATTCTCCAATTGTGTTTTAAGTCCCTCAAGTTCAAATTTTATATCGCCAACCGCATCGTGGAAATCAAGAAGATTAGCATCTTCAAGCCCATAAGTCAACCCAATCATTTCTTTTTGAAATTCATCAAAACTTTCATTTTGCCAAAATTCCAAAAATTCTCCATTACCTGAGGCCAATTGATATGTGGTATACACACCACCGGTAAGCGCACCAAGTGTGAGGTCCTTTAGTAAAGTTCCACCTTCTTCAAGAGTATCATCACTTGTTCTATCCTCAAGTTGAATGTCGGTTGCATTAATCCAAAAATCCAACACATCCTCAATTCCTTTTGCTTCTTCAGAAATCCTGCTTAAATCTCCGGATGCCGAAACAATACTTCTAAGAGATCGCTTCATTCCGCCCAGGAAAGTTCTTAATTGATCCCGGCTATCTGCCAACGGGACATTCCTTAAGTCTGCAATAGCATCATTTACATCAACATAATGTGCATAAACCGTCGCAAGATCCTTTGCCGCTCTTTCAACCTGTGATGCCGCCAAAAAGAATAATCTTTGAATCGCCAAAGTCTGATCTCCCGTTAATTGATCCGGCGCCGCTCCCGAAAGTTGCTGCCCGGTTCCCACACCGACATCCGTTCCTTTTCCAAGTCCGCCTATCAATGTATTAACTAACGCAAATGAAATTAAAATTATGACTATACCTATAACAGCATACATAATACTTTTCTTTCCTTTTGTAGTTTGTTCTTCCTGACCGGCCGCCGTCACATACAAAAAACCGCCGTAAATTACAATTATCATTGCTACAAGTCCGAGAAATCCAAGGACAAAGTTCACTATATTCACTATATAGTCTCGTAAGTTTGTTTCCTGCGTAAGGCTTGGATCGTACCCTTCGGTGCTTGGAGGAGTCAATCCTCCCTGAAATTGAGTAAATGAAGTTTCTCCTTCCCCGCACGAGAAGAATCCTCCCGTTTTATCCGCGAGTTGATCGCAGAGATCGGCGGAAGCTGTTTGAGGAACAATAAAAATTGAAAGCAACAAGGCTGTCAAAAAAAGTAATCCGAAGTGTTTTTTTATTTTTCTTGGTATGGCCATATTTTTGTTTATTTTTATTAGTTAATTATATCAGAAAACGTATCATTTTTAAAGCTCTATAAGCCGGGCTCTATCTTAACAACCGTATTTATTATCGCAAACGCACCCAAAGAAATTACAAGCGCGATCACAGCTCCGATAAGAACTTTTTTTGCTTTGCCCGTCTGCTCCTCGTTTCCAACCGCCGTAACATACAAATATCCACCGTAAATGGACGATATCACCGCTGCTATACTTACAAACGCAGATACAAAATTAGTAAAATCAACAATTAGTTGTTTTCCTTTTATATCGTCCGGAATTTGAGTCCCGTGTTCGGGAAAAATGAAATCCATAACCACAAATTCAGCTACACCAATCACAAAAAGACCTATAACAACCCATGTAATTTGTTTTTTAACTTTAGTTTGAACTTCTTCGTTTCCTCCGCTCGTTATTAGTCTTATACCTGCTATAACCAACATAAACACCGCAATAGCACCCGCGAGTATCATTGCCACGTTATACATTCCTCGAAGCTGAGCTATCCCCTGTTCCGCCGCAGCTTCCGCTTGCGCCTGACTTTCATAAACCTCTCCTTCAACACCAAAGAAGACGTTTCTAACAGCCACGTCCGCAATAAATATGAACACGAGTCCCGTAGCAATCATAATTAAATGTTCTTTCTGTTTGGGCCATACCTCATCGATTTTCTTTCTGGCCATAACGAGCCTCACCCCTGAAATAATAATAACTACAACCGCGATAGATCCGATTAGATATTTCGCGAAATCAAGAATAAAAAAGATCGCACTTGTTATATTCGAAGCACCCGGTTGAATGGAGGCCTTTGAATGGACGTTTGTATCAAACGTAGGCAAATCCGTAGCGCTTTGGATAGTTTCCAAGGGCTTTTGTAAGGACGATTGGGCAAATGTCGTATCTTCATACATTATCCTCATGCCAAGTACCGCCGATACCAGGGCAAGCATGATAATTGCCGATTTTAGTTGTTTTTTGATATTCATAAATTATGATGAGAATTGACCTGAAATAATAGTGCCTACTATGGCAAACGCTCCAAAAATAAGGGCTAAACCAACTATCGCCAGCACAATCATACGTTTTGCTTTTTTTATTTTCTCCTCGTCTCCACCTGCTGTCGCATACATTACTCCCGCGATAATCAATACCAGAATCGCAATCGGTGTGGCAAAACTGACTACGAAATTTGTTATACCGGCAATCTCTTCGACTCCTCTTTCCGGACTAATGGCCGGCTGAACCCCCCCCGCGGGCAAATATCTCGTTTTATCAACGATAAAGAAGACCTTGTCAATTGCAGTACTTGCCAGAACTATCAGTATTAATCCTATTGAAGTAAATGCAAGATTCTTTTTATCCGCCGTAACGCTTTCTTCGTTTCCCTGTAGCGCGACAAAACGAATACCGTTACGTACAAGCATAAGGACCGCAATTCCTCCAATTAAATATTTAATAAATGTTATAAATATTTTAACTTGATTGTTAAAAATGCTCGATTGTTTGATCATTGCGTTTGGATCGGCCAAAAAGCCACCTTTTGAACAAGTCGGATCTCCATCCGGACAAGCAACGGAAAGAGTTTGTGCTATTTCATCCGCAAATCCAATAACGGCTAAAGCGATAATCGC
>JAJRYP010000064.1 GCA_024275695.1 Patescibacteria group bacterium
AAAACCGGCCGATATAGTTACATCGTATTTGGGAAAAACAATTGAAATCAGAAATACGGATGCGGAAGGAAGAATGATTTTGGCCGATGCGCTTTCATACGGAATTGAAAAGTATAAACCTAAATATACAATCGATCTGGCTACTTTAACAGGAGCATGTTTGTATGCTCTTGGGACTGATTATGCGGGATTAATGGGGAATGATAAGAAATTAAAAGATGATTTAATTAGAGCCGGAAACGCTACGGACGAACTTGTTTGGGAACTGCCCGTTCATAAAAATTATAAGAAAACTATAAAAGGAAAACTTGCAGATTTGAGAAATATTGATAACGGAACAAGTTATCTTGCCGGGACATCTAAAGCTGCTGCATTTTTGGAAGCGTTTGTCGGCAAAGCAAAATGGGCGCATCTTGATATAGCGGGTACGGCATATGTTGAAAAACCGCGAGCTTTTGATCAGCCTATGGCGACAGGATACGGCGTAAGATTACTTGTGAATTATCTGCAAAATTTATAATCTCTATGCTTGAAAAGAGATACATAGAGGAATATAGGGCCATACTTACCAAGCTCGGTGAATGTTGCAATGAAGCATACGCAAAATTGTCCTTTCTTCCATGTAAGGAAAGTTGCAGTGAATGTTGCGAGCAATTTTTCCCGGTTTCGTTTATTGAAGCTCATTATTTGAGCATTGGATTTAAAGAATTGTCGCGTCAAAAGCGTCGTTTAATGCAAAAAATTGCAAAAAAAAATTAAGAATAAATTGGAGAAAAATCCGTTTTCAGGCGGAAAAAGATTTTTTGTCGGAACCAAAGAGGAAATTTATAAAAAACAGCATGAATTCGGATCATATTTGCGAGGGATGGAATATGATTGCCCTTATTTGAATGATGAAAAACTATGCGATGTATATGAATCAAGACCGCACGATTGCATAGTTTACGGATGTAGCATTGATAAAGCTACAAAAGAAGTGCCTGGTTGTTTTCGTTTTAATGTCATTCCGGAGCTCCAGGATCCAAAAATGCGTGAAAATTTAGTTGATTTCGATTATTTATATCCCGAAATAAGATCGCTTGATGCAGCCTCTATTCGTTCTATAACAGGCCATCCTTTAAGCGTGCATGTCTGGTATTTTGCAAGTCCGATCGAGCCAATTTTAAACGACTACAATGAAAAAGACCGGAACCGTGTGTTTGATATTGACCGGGATTCCGTGAAAGAGGGGAGTTATGTATTGGTGATTGATTATTGAAGATTCTTGTATGTTTTTTCGTCACGTTTGGTAATTCGTTCAATTGTTGCTTTATTTGTTTTTGATGAAACACTGAAAATAATGCGATATCTTCCAACTCGTATACGATACCAATTCTTTTTTCCTTTAATAGCCTTTAAATACGGGAGTTTACGATAGTCGGCAAGAATTTGTTTCATTATTTTTGAAACGGCAATAAATTCTTGTTTCGTAAGTTTTTTAAGAAATTTAAGGATTTTATCCATTATTTAATTCATCAATCATGCGGATAACCTTTTCAGGCGGAATACCTTTACCTTTATTATCTCTTTTGGCATCGAAAATGATTTCTTCATTTTCAAGCTCTAACTCTTCTTCCAATTCATCGATATTAAGAGGAATAATTTCAAGTTTAATCCCTTCCGTCTTAACAATAAAATTATCAGTATTAAATTGATTCCTCCAGGCTTTCGGAAGAGTTATTTGCCCTTTAGATGTACTTTTAACTATTTTATGCATGGTATTGGTGTGGGTAGTGAAAAAAGAAAGTAAGAAATTCCTACTTTCATACTAATGGATTTTTAGATGGAAGTCAATGCCAAAAAAATGGGTAATTATCCGGAAAAAGGTGAGGGTATACTGAAAGCGCGGAAGCAAACAACATAACCTCACCAAAATGACTATAACAAGTATTTTAAGATTTCAAAAGTATCCAAAAAAAATTGGAGAATTGTTCAGAAAGAAAAGATGGCGGAACGGAGTCTAAAAAGACCCCGATTTTTCCGGAATTTTTACGGGGAAACGATGAAAATCGTTTTAGAGGGAGGTTTTTATGTTTTTTCACACGCGAGATGTGTTATAGACGAACTTTGGCCAAGACACTTTCACCCCGGGGTGGCGAACATAAAAAATCTCTTTAATTTTAAGCCGAAAATTCACATTTAAACCTTTTGATTTTTTGAATGTGTCAATGGCGCTTAAATACAAAACAAACGGTATCAATTTTTTGTCTTCATCAAAATGTAAACCGTTCATTTTGGCATACCTAAAGTACCGTTCCTCAAAAAACCTCCTCATAAAATAGGGGAAAACAAATATTGACAAATACGCAGATGTGTTATAGAATTAGCATGTATAATTTAATCATTGAATTATGTCTAATGAAAAACAATATCCGGCTCCCGATGAACTAAAAAGTGAGTTGGAACAATATCTTTCAGGTCCGGATGCGGAAGCTGACGCTCAAAAGTTAGCAGATGCACAAACTGCAAAAGCTCAACTTGAAAAATTGGGCCTTGATGTACCGCCTCAATTGCAGGAACAAATTGATGGATTGGAAGCAAAAAATCCACTTAACAAAGTCCCAAAGTGGGCAACGAAAAACGAATGGATAAAAGTTTTGGAATCGCGAAAAGATAAATTACAAAAGGCAATTGATGATCTTGACGATATTAAACCTGCGATGCGCCGTGAACTTGAAGCGGAAATTCAAAGAATTGATAAAAAACTCACCGTACCAGATAAAGATTTTGGAGGTTTAAGTCGTGCCGAATATGCAAAAAGCATACGAAAGGTAGTTGGTTTAAAAGATGAAACGGAAACCCCTGAACGCACTTTATCACCTGAACAGACAGAAAAACTTCTAAGCACTTTAAAAGCTCGTTTTGAAGTGAATATGAAGCGCCACAAAGGTATTGAATGGTCAAAAGTAGAAGCGAGACTTAATGAAGCAAGTCCTGAGAAATTATGGTCACTGAATGAAATGGAAAGAACAGGCGGTGAACCTGATGTTGCAGGTTATGTTGAAGAAACAGGTGAATATGAATTTTGGGATTTTTCAAAGGAAAGCCCGAAAGGACGAAGAAATGTTTGTTATGACCGCGAAGGACAAGAAGCAGCAGAAAGAAGAGGGAAGAGCCCTGCCGGCAATGCCATCGATATGGCAGCAGCTATGGGGCTTGGGGGCCTTCTTGATAGGGACCAGTATGAAAATAAGCTTCAAGAGCTAGGAGAATTTGATAGAAATTCATGGTCCTGGATTAAAACTCCAGATGATAAAAGAAAACAAGGGGTTGCGCTCAATGCGGTTCGGCACGGTGCTGTTGTCCACGTGTATGAGGGCGTTCCGGACGATCGCAATGTCGACAGGGCGTTTCGCGGCTGGCTAAGGGTCTAAAAAACTTGATATTTGAATTTTAATTTTCTTTTGGCTCCCGCCTTGGCGGGGGCCATTTTTTTCTTTATTTTTTTCTTTTAAAACTTTAGTATTATATCAAACGGTGAATAGCAACTCGGGGCGAAATTTTTCGTTTGCGAGCTACCGTAAAGTGTTTTTTTATAAAACAGGTCTTGAATGAAAAAAGAGGTCTGAAAAGAGCATTAAAGAAGAATAGACCCTTAGGTTTGAGTGGAGTTTAGCTTCAATAAAGAAGCTGAAAAAAGCAAACCAATGCATGTACTTACGGTTGCGACCGCAAATACATAAACGGATAAATTCCATCAACAAGCTTAGGTTGCGCTCAATGCGAATCGGAACAATGATGATGTCAACGTGAATGAGAACAATCCGAACAATCACAATGACAACAGGGCGTTTCGCGGCTGGCCAAGGGTCTATTGGCTTTGCACTGATTTTAGCCATCCCCCGAGCATTCGGCCAATTTCAGCGAATTTAGATTGTGTTTGGAAGATTTTAGTCTCATTTACGAGCGCCAGTTCAAGTATAAGGCGTAATTTTAGGCTTGCAATTTCCAGCTGGCTGCTTGCTTTGATTAAATAACCTGATTTTAAAGGTTTTGGAGCATTTTTGGCCATAATAAGGTTATCAAGGCATGAAAGTGTTGAGGTTTCCAAACTTAAGCCCAAGCCATATCTGCGATGTTTTGTCATATGATCGGTTATGTCTATAATAGATTTATAAACTTCATAATTTTTGTTTATGATAGGTAATGATTCCATAGATTTGAGTTTAAAAAATATTTGGAGAACCTGGTTTGTCTTTAAAAAGGGCAAAAATTGGTCTGCTTCCTTGCATGATTTTCAATTTCATCTTGAGCAGAGACTTTTTGAGCTTTTTTCGGATTTGAATAATGGCGCTTATCGACACGGAGGTTATAGAAAATTTGTTGTCTGTGATAATAAACGCAGAGAAATTTCTGTGGCAAACGTTCGCGATAGACTCGTCCACCGACTTATTTATGATTTTTTGGTAAAGCTGTACGACAAAACTTTTATTTATGACGCTTGGTCGTGTAGACAAGGTAAGGGTTTGCTTGGTGCTATTGAAAGAACACAAAAGTTTATGGAGCGCTACAACACACACACACACACACACACACACACACAGCGCGAAGCCATTTTTCGTGGGTTTGGAAGTCCGATGTTCGGAAATTTTTTGATACTGTCGATCAAGAAGTTTTGCTTAAAATACTTTCAAGACGAATCAAAGATACTACAGGTTTCAATTTACTGAAAGAAATTATTTATAGCTATACGACTATTCCGTGGTATTGGGTTGGCATGCCCATCGGAAATTTAACCAGCCAGATATTTGCCAATATCTATCTGAATGAACTTGACCGTTTTATAAAGCATGAATTGAAAATTAAAGGTTATGTGCGTTATGGTGATGATTTTATTGTTTTTGAAAAGAATCTGCAAAGATTAAAATTTGTAAAAAATGAAGTTGTTCGTTTTCTGGAAAGTGAACTTAAATTACAGATAAATCCAAAAAGTGATAAAATTCTTAAAGCTTCACATGGGCTTAAATTTTTGGGCGTGAAAATATTGCCTTTTGGGAGAACTTTAAATAGGCGAAATCTTAAACGAATAGAACAAAGGCTTAATAAAACTAATATTGCGAGCTATTATGGGTTAATCTTGAAACACGGTAATTCAAAACAAATGAAGTATTTAAATTGGCTTTTTATTGAAAATAAATTTTATTAAACAGACCAACTCTTCCTCTCCGGTGGTGCGTCGTCCGGGTAAATAATGTTTGGACCTTGTTCAACTATTACGCCACGGTCTTTCAAAATGTCGAAACGTGGAATTACTTCGGGATAACCTTCCTGGAAGACGACTCTTTTAATGCCCGATTCGGCAATTAGGCTGGAACAGACTCTACATGGGTGTTTAGTGCAGTACATTGTTGAACCCTCAACGTTTAATCCTTGTTTTGCGGCAAGGGCAAGACACCATTGTTCAGCGCAAATACCGTAACAAATTTCTCGGCGAGTACCGGATTCAACTTTCATTTCATTGCGGATACAGCCGATTTCGCTACAGTTGTATTCGGGGTGCCAGTCGTTGCAGTGCTTTATGAGTAGTTCTCCATCTTTTACAATTGCAGCTGCGATGTTTGCGCGCAGGCATTTTGCTTCGTGTTCTTTTTCGTCAATTATTTTAAGGAATTTTTTGTCTTCTTCGGTTATTGCCATACTGGTTAAGGTTAGCCGATTAATGTATCTTCAAGCGATTTGCCGCTCGGAACCATTGGGAATACATTTTCTTCAGGTTCGGTGTAGCATTCGCAAATAACTGTGCCTTTGATTTTCTTTGCCTTTTTAAGTGCGGGGAGAATTTCGCCTTGTGTGGCTGCCTTAACGTAGTGGTGGCCGTAGGCATCGGTAAGTTTTTCAATGTTGGGAACAGTCATCGGAGTCCCGATGTATTGCTTTTTGTAAAAGAGATCTTGCCACTGCCTAACCATGCCAAGGAATCCGTTATTGCTAATCACAATTTTTAGATCGATTTTATCTTGAACGAGAGTTTGAAGTTCTTGAATATTCATTTGAAATCCTCCGTCACCGCAGATAACCCAGACTTCTTTGTTAGGTTTGGCCAATTTTGCTCCCATAGCGGCAGGAAGGGCAAAACCCATTGATCCAAGTCCGCCGGAAGTAACAATAGTATTTGGATGAGAGAAATGGTAATTCTGTGCCGCGAACATTTGATGCTGGCCGACATCAGTCACAAAAATAGCATCTTTGTCAGCGACTTTGCGGATAGCTTGAACCACTTCGCTCACGCGTGGTATGTCTGAGTCTTTTCGGCTTTTTGTGCGGAGTTTTCTTTCCTGGAAAGCTGCCGTTTTTTCAGTGTACTCGGTAAGTTCGTTCATCCATTTTGAATACTTGTTTGTGGATGATTTTACAATTTCTTTGTTGAGTGACTTAAGAACCTTCTTGCAGTCTCCTACAATGGGAACGGTAACGTGAGTGTTTTTGCCGATTTCAGCGGGATCGATGTCGATGTGAATGATGTCGGCACCTTTTGCAAAAGTTTTGAGATCTCCGGTTATTCTATCGTCAAAACGTTCTCCAAGGCCAATAATGAGGTCCGCATGATGGGTGGCATAATTGCAAACAGCGTGGCCGTGCATACCGAGCATTCCAAGTGCCAACGGATGGTCTTCAGGAATTGATCCGAGTCCAAGAATGGTGTTAACAACAGGGATTTGCGATTTCTCAACGAATTCCGCAAGTTCTTTTGATGCGTTACTTAGAAGTACACCGTGACCTGCAATAATAAGAGGTTTTTTTGATTTTGCCATGGTGCTGATTGCTCTTTTTACTTGCTGCTGCGAGCCGTCATATTTAGGTTTGTATCCGGGAAGATTGACTGTTTTAGGATATTCGAAGTCGGTCTCGTGGACTTGCACGTCTTTAGGAAGGTCGATAAGAACCGGACCGGGTCTTCCGTGAGTTGCAATGTGGAATGCTTCTTTAATCACTCGAGCCAGGTCTTTTACGTTATCAACGAGGTAGTTGTGTTTTGTGACAGGGAGGCTAATACCGGAGATGTCGATTTCCTGGAAGGCATCCGTTCCGATAACACTAAGAGGAACTTGGCCCGTGAAGTAGACAACGGGAATGGAGTCCATATATGCGTTTGCGATTCCGGTTACGAGATTGGTTGCACCGGGGCCCGAGGTCGCGAAGCAAACACCGGGTTTGCCTGTAACACGCGCGTAACCTTCTGCGGCGAAGGCGGCGCCTTGCTCGTGCCTCACTAAAATGTGTCTGATTTTTTTGTATTGCGGCATTGTGTCGTAAATTGGCAGGACGGCGCCGCCGGGATAACCAAAAACCGTATCCACACCTTCGGCAAGAAGACATTCGAATAATATTTGTGAACCGTTTAATCGTTTTTTTTCGGCCATGACAGGTAAGAGTTACTCAAAAATATTCATTCGGACACGAAGCGTGAGCGGAGCGAACACCTTGATACAAGTATAGCAACATCATTTGCTTAGTGGAAGGTGTGTTGGAAAATATCAACTATTCTTCTTCAATTCTCCACACCTCCTCGGTTACAATTTTTCCCGGAATAGTAAAACCGGCAGCTTTCTTGTGTCCTCCTCCTCCCAATTTCTCGCATAAAGAAGCCACATTTACATCGTTTTTGCTTGTACGCATAGAACCTTTTACATGTCCTTCCATATCTTCGGAAAGCAGTATGCTCAGATTACTCCGGGAGACGGAATTCAGATAATTAATAACACCCATTAAATCCCTTGGAGTGGAATTTGTCTCATAAAAATCATCATTAGTGATTTTGGAAACCAGTGTTCCTTTTTTATTCAATCGCGCGTTCGATAATACTTTCCCCCATAAACGCAGTTGCTCAATTGATTGCGTCTTGAACATATGTTTTACTATTCGAGGCAAAGCCGCACCGGCTTCAAGGAGTTTAGAGGCAATCTTGTAACTTGAAGAACTTGTGTTTGAATGCATAAAACTTCCCGTGTCATTATAAAGACCCGCAAGAAGATGTGTCGCTGTGCTTGGTACTATTGTCGCTTTCACAAATTCGAAAAAATAGTAAAGAATCTCGGTTGCGCATGAAGCGTTTTCATCAACAATGTTTAAAGTCCCGAACTTTTTATTTGTAGGATGATGATCAATATTAATTATAGCCTTACCTGATTTCAAAAATTTTTCATCTATTTCCGCAAATTTAAGCTGATCTACACTGCTCGCATCAACAGTAATTATAAGGTCGTGTTTGTTTGGATCGATTTTATTTTCAAAAACATTACTGTCCGGCAAAAAAAGCAAAGACTTCGGTAACGGGTCGGCGCAGACTGAAGTTACATTTTTGCCAAAATCACAAATGAGTACTTTACGTAACGAAAGATTCGACCCAATAGTATCTCCGTCGGGATTTTTGTGAGAAATAATTAAAATATTGTTTGATTTCTCAATTAATTTAAGTGCTTTTTCGAATTCTTTTTGGAACTTCGACATAAAAATGAGGCCTTTGAAATAAAGGCCTTCATTATAAAATTTTAAATAACTTCCGCAACTAACTTGGCTTGCGTAAGCTTCCCGGACATTGCCTTATGCTCCCCATTTGTCTAATGCTTTTTTTAACGCCGGTTTGTCCTGAGCATATTCCTCGATTGGAATTTTTTTAACCGCAGCATCTGTGGCCTGAACAATTGCCTGAGCGCCGACAGCGGTTCCATCCGGATGTCCGTGACAACCTCCACCCATTTGACAAACAATATCAATTCCCATTTTTTCAATTACCAATGGAATTTTACCGGGATGTAGTCCGCCCGAAGCAACGGCCATTACCGGTTTTACCCCATACCATTCCTGTCCGAGCGATTCTGTCTCGGAGTTTTCCGGTACAGAGTCTTTTTCGAGCGCATTTACAATTGTCATTGTTTCGACTGCTCCGCCTTCCATTTTTCCCGCTCCCGCAGTTCCCGTATGAAGTAAATCAACTCCAAGTATTCTATAAACTTTTGCTAAAACCAGCATAGAAACGGTAAATCCGGGTTCTCGCGTGATTGCTCCATGCATAGCTCTGTGTGCGTGAATAATTTGTCCTGTGTTTTTGCGTCTGTAGGTTTCAACGGCTCCAAATCCGAGCGTGACAACATCCAGCATGCATACCTCGCCGCCGTGCTTTTTAACGACATCGCTTCTTCGCATCATTTCATCAAAATTCGAATGAGTGATGTTTGCAAGATAAAGCTTTTTCTGTCCTGTTTCTTCTTCAACTTTTTTCTTCACCGCCAGTGTGAGTTCAATTCTTTTATCAAAATCATTAAAAGTTTGGGAAGTAAGATTTTCATCGTCTTTAACTATATCCAGCCCCTGTCCTTCATTTCCCGACCATGCTTGATAACCAACCTGCGCATGTTGCTCGCTGGTTAATCCAACTTTCGGTTTAACAATAGTTCCCGTAAACGGACGATCGTATACATTCGCAATTTTTCGAATTCCCGAGACTCCATGCGCCGGTCCGGGAAATTTTTCAATAATCTCTTTTGGAAATTTTATGTCACAAACTCGAAGTTCTTCCAAAATTTTCATACCCAAAATATTTCCGCAAATTGAGGATAGGATTCCGGACATGTTTTCGGTCTCAAAAAGCCCTATTGGATAAGCAATTTTCACAAGTCCTTTCATTTTATCCAAAGCGAAAATGTGAGGCTTGAGAGTATTTGCGATATGTTCGTTCATAGTTCCGATTTTTGTCCACGTTCCAATAGAAGATTCGGCAGCGATCTGTTCCGCAGCTTCTTCCACTTTAACTCCCGCTTTTGGAACAAAACGATACAAACAAATTACATCCGAATCTTTAGGTACATATTTCTCATCTATATAGTGAAATGAATCTTGATATCCCATTATTGTTTTGTTAGTTTTACATTAGTATATTATACAATAAAAATGCGCTGCAATCAATTGAATTGCATTTAAGCGCTTCATATAAATTATAAGCTTTGTTGCTACCTTATCCTCTTGCAACTTTTTCTCTATCTGTAAACTGATTGCCTGTAAACACTATGTAAATTACTGCGAAATATGGAATTGCAATCGCAAGAAAATTAATTCCAACAAATCCTATACCGAAAAGCAGTCCGATAATAATAATTGTTGAAGTTATTCTTTCCAACAATCCAAAGGTTAAAAGAAGTCCAAACATAATTCCGAACACGCCGGCTTGAAATATAAAGAGTGCATGACTAAAAGTTTCCATTCCAATCACGCTTTGCATTATGTTCAATAGAGGCTTTTGTTCCACGAACGTTACAGCGCCTTCCGGAAGCAGAATATTGTGATGAAATGCCGCATAAGCAAGACTAAAGCCTGCAATGAATCTTAAAATAGGGAGCGCATATTTTCTCTGAGTATCCAGTATCTCCTTTTTTCCAATTGGATGGAAGAAAAAACTAAAACTAAGAGCGTCTCTATGAACCAGAAACAAATAAATCGCAACACCGGCATAAATAGAATAATCAAGGACTTTCAAATAAGGGAATGCGAAAAAAGCGGCTACAAACAGTGCAATCATGCCTGCCGTCATTGTTCTTGTGAAAATTCCTATAACAAGTCCTATTCCAATAACTATCTCCGCATATCTCAAAATTACGTGAAACGTGGATTCGCCAAGAGCGAGTCCGGGTGCGAACAGAAAATGATAAACTCCCCCAACGATCAACAAAATTCCAATTGTAATAGATAATATTGTTGGTGAAAGAAAAGAGCCGTTCTTTAAAACTTCTTCGAGTTTTTTAATAGCTGCATGTTTTCGTGCCACAAACTCAATGAAAATAGCTGCAATAAAAATTGATATCGCAATGATTGTAGGAACGACATACCATGTTAATTGGCTTTCTTCCGGCATAATTTATTGATTAATGTTGCCTAAGCTTATTCCATCCAGCTAATAGCGGTAACAGGGCAGGCGTCAATAGCTCCCTGAATGCATTTTTGCGAATCGTCATCTCCATCACCCTTTGGATTGACAGCTTTCGATTTTCCATCATCTTGCATTGCAAAGACTTTCGGACAAAGTTGAACGCAAAGTCCGCATCCTATACAAGTTGCAGGATCAACATGGGCGCTTTTCATAAACTTAACGGTTATCAATATAGTTCAATTTAATCATAATTTGTTTTGTGTCCAAAAAGCAAGAATTTATATGGTTGAACCACTTAAAATTTTTATAAAAATGCTTTACAATAGTTATAGCAATAAATTAAACATTATGCGGCAGAGATATTCTCATCAGCGGGAACTTATATTTAAAGAACTTAAGAAGGCGAATTCTCACCTTACAGCCGATGAAATATATAAAATCGTTAAGAAAAAAGCACCAAAGATCAGTTTTGGTACGGTTTACAGAAATCTTGGAGTTTTGGAGCATTTCGGAAAAATAAAAAAAGTTGTCATTTCTTCGGAAAAAGCGGTTTATGAAGCGGAAGAACGTCCGCATCATCATCTTATTTGCAGAAAATGCGGAAATATACAAAATGTTTTTAAACCGGCCAGTTTTAAATGTGTTTCTTGTTTAAGCTGGGTAAAAGATTTCGACATTGAAGATGCGTACATAAACGCATTCGGAATATGCGGAAAATGTAACAATAGGAAATAATCTTATTTGGTAATAAATAATTCCAGTATTTTAGCCCTCTTTTCCGTGAGGCTTTTGTCAGACATCTTCATTACTTCACCATCAAATTTTATGTTAAGAAATTCGTGAAGAGTAAAAAGATCTTTTTCATCCAGCCCTTGCAGTAAGAGACGTTTTCGATATCCGGCCGCTTCGTCGGTTAAATGCTGCGCGTGATATGCCGCAATATGAAAAACATACTCTCGCAGTTCATAACTGTCTGAAAGTTTTCGAATTACTTTCTTTACATCTCTGGATATTCCTATATTAGGAGGAGGCTGGTCGTCTGACGTGGAATTATCGTCAGTTGTACTCATATAATTTAATTATATGTTATTTGCACGGCAAATTTATCATTTATATGATATCTTGTAAATAATAAATTTGAGCTTGCAAATTTTATCAAAAAATATTATAAAATAAAACGTGCATCAATGCAACGTCGCAACGCTCCCGTTTTTAAAATCTCCCATGGATTTAAAATATTTACATATAGTGGTTCCTCAGGGAACTGAGACTGAACCTAAAAAAGAAGCAAAATTTCTTCAGTTTCTAAATAATCTTTATAAATCCATTAAAGGTCGTACAATAAGTCTTGAAATATTTGGATACAAGCAATATTCCTATTTTTATATCGTAGTGCCGACTGATCTTTACGCGCTTATTGAAGGGCTTTTATATAGTGCTTTTCCGGATTGTGAGATTATTGACAGCAAGGATTATACCGATTTTGCGATAACTCAAAAACTTCCTTTTGCCGGAACGAAACTTAAATTAAAAAGAAGCGATATCTATCCGATTCTTGATTATGAAGATTTTGAGGTTGATAGTTTGTCCGGAGCGTTTGCCGTTATTTCCAAAATAGGACAAGATGAACAAGTTTGGATGCAGATTCTTGTGTCGCCGAAAAATGATAATTGGATTTATCATTTACAACGAAGATTTCGAATGTTTTTTAACGGAATCAAAAGGGTATTCCGTCTTAAGAATTATACAAGACTCAAAGGGAGAAAAGAATTTTTTGAAGAAGAGAAAAAATCGTTCATTGAAAAAACGGAAACCCATCCGTTTAAATTTCAACTGCGTTTGGCATGTTTTGCTAAAGATCAACAACTTGCCAATGCTCGCTTGGAAGCGGTTTCAAAGGCATTTTATCAATTCAACAAGATTGATTTTAATGAATTTATTGCCGGAAGACAAACTCACGCAAAATCTTTTCTGGAAACATTTCAAAAAAGAACTATGGATGAGGATCAGATTTTAAGCGTAAAGGAACTTGCATCTATTTATCATTTTCCGAATTCCGATCATGTCCCGCACATCGTTCATGTTCTATCTAAAAAAGCGGAGCCGCCTCAGGATCTCCCGAAAGAACGCAGCAGGGATGTAAGTTTTTTTGGAAAAACAAATTATCATAATTCGTTTGATGAGTTTGGGATAAAACGTGAAGATAGACGGAGACATCTCTATACCGTGGGGAAAAGCGGAACCGGAAAAAGTAAGCTGCTTGAACTTTTTATTAGTGAAGATATTAAAAACGGTGAAGGTGTGGCTGTTTTGGATCCACATGGAGATCTTGTGGATAATGTAATGCAAATGATTCCCAAAGAGAGAATTAATGATGTTGTTTATTTTGATCCGGGAGATACCAGCTTTCCAATTGCCTTTAATCCGTTGGAAAAAGTTGAAGAAGCATATAAAATGCAGATTACTGTCGGATTTATTAATATCTTTAAAAAGTTGTTCGGCTCAAATTGGAGTGACAGACTTGAACACGTTTTAAGGTATACAACATTAGCGCGTCTTGATTCTCCGAACACAACCGTCCTAAGTATATTAAAAATGCTCTCCGACAAAAATTACAGACAAACAATTACAGCGAGAATTAAGGATTCCGTTGTTAAAAACTTTTGGGTTAACGAGTTTGCCGGATGGAGTGAAAAATTCGATGCGGAAGCGATTACTCCTCTTTTAAATAAAGTTGGTCAATTTGTAGCGACAAACATGATTAGGAATATTATTGGTCAACCGGCAAATAAATTTAATATTAGGGAGATAATGGATGAAAAAAAGATCCTTTTAATGAAAGTTTCCAAAGGATTACTTGGTGAAGAAAATTCGAATTTAATTGGAGCAATGATTATTACCAAGATGTATCAGGCTGCAATGAGTCGTGCCGATATGCGAGAGGAAGATCGAACCGATTTCTACTTCTATGTGGATGAATTTCAGAACTTTGCGACAGACACCTTTGAGGAAATTTTGTCCGAGGCGCGTAAATATAGATTAAATTTAACAATTGCACATCAATTTATAGGTCAGCTAACCGATCAAATGATAAAAACCGTATTTGGTAATGTGGGTTCAATGATAACATTCCGTGTAGGTGCCGAGGATGCCGTTATCCTGGAAAACGAATACACCCCTGTGTTTAAAGTTCGCGATATCATCAATCTTGCTGTACGAAATTTCTATACAAAGATGTCGATAAAAGGAGAGGTGCGGAGACCGTTCTCAGGTCGAACTTTAGATGTAGTTAAACCTAAAGACGACTATACTAAAGAAATTATCGAACAATCTCGCAGGAAATACTCGACTCCGGTAGCTAAGGTTGAAGAAATGCTTTCCAGGTGGGATGAGTCAGGTGAAATTGAATTAACTCCCGGGGCTCAATCCGAAGACTTTGAGGAGCCGATAATATAAAGAGTGTTGATGTTATCTCAACAAAGGGCCTTGGCTCACTAACGCTCGCTTATGAAAAAAATTATATATTTAGTTGGCAATCCGCTTGTTGAACAAGATTCAATCCCGTTCAGGTTGGCATCACAATTACGTAAAACATTTCCGAAGATAGAATTTCGAGAATTTGATCCAACCGAGAATCTTCCGGAAGACACTGACGAACTTGTTTTAATAGATACGGTCGAGGGCTTAAACAGGCCTCATGTTTTTACAAATGTTGAAGATTTCGTTACTAAAAAGCCTTATTCCATGCATGATTTTGATCTTGGATGGCAGCTTAAGTTATATAAAAAACTGCGAATGATAAATGAGATCAAAATTATCGGAGTTCCACCGGAAGGGGACTTGAAGCAAGTTTTGTCCGGCGTAAAAAATTTAATCTCCGGGGATGATAAGCCTATTGTACGATAAAGGAATTTATAGCTTTTTCCTAAGCATCACAACGTAATCCTTAAAACCTTCTCTTTTATAAAATTTTATTGCTTTCTTGTTGTTATAGAAAGGTTCTATTTTGATCTGATCCGCTTTTTTGCTTTTAGCCCATTTAATAAATTCAGAAACAAGCGCTGAGCCTATTTTCTTGTTGCGATGCTCTTCCTTTACATAAAGACTTATAAGTTCCGAATCAACTTTGATTCTCTTATATTTTGGAGCATCAAATACCTTTCCGTAAACGAAACCAACAACCTCCTTTTCATATTCGGCCACTATGATTTCCGATTTCAAGTCTTCTATTTGTTTTTTTAAGTCTTCAGCATAATCGTCTGTTTTAGCATAATCCGGATCTGTAATTTTACAAAAATTATCATCTTCATACTTTAAAAGATAAAATTTTAGAACTTGCAGATCTTTAATATCCCCTAAGACCGCTCTGCGAAATTTAACTTTCATTAATTTTCCAGTTAATCTTCAAAAAATGAGTTGCGCAGCTCATACATGGATCATATGCGCGGATTAACTTTTCGATTTCAAAGCGTACCAGATCTTTATCGATATTTTTACCGTCTCGATCCAGATGTTCTTGAACAAGATGACGGATGTCGTTTTCAATATTGATTTGGTTTTGCGCTGTCGGAACAACTACTTCAGCATCCTTAATGATCCCGGCGGAATCGGTAGCCACATAATGATATAAAGTTCCGCGAGGTGCTTCAAGGACACCGACACCATCACCTTCTTTTGGAGTAAGTTGGTCGGGTTTTTCCGGCTCGATATTTAAAGTTTCGAGAATTTCAACAGCATGGTCAATTGAATGCAGAGTTTCTATGGCTTGCGCGAGATTGTTATGATAAACATCTATTGAAGGGAATCTCTCGATATATTTTTTCGCGTCTTTTTGAGTGTTTTGGTGAAGTGCTTCGCGGTTTACGTTCATTCTTGCAAGCGCTCCAACCATGTATTCTTCTCCCTGCAAAGTGTATGCTTTTGCCGTCGAGTAAGGAATTACAACCTCTTTTAATTGATCTCTAAAATGTCTTTCCGGAACACAAAAATTTCCTTCGCTACATAATGCGGGTCCGTCCAAGAAACTGTAATCCTGCGTCTTTAAACCTACGAATTTGGTTTTACGTTTAAGGCTGAAGTCGCAATCATCAAAAATTTGAAGTAAGTAGAGAATTTTCTCGCGAATACCCGACAGTTCTTTGCGTGAAGCTTCAAGCTCCTGTGGGGTCGGATATTTTACAAATCCTCCCGGCATCGGAAAAGGCGCATGCACTGCGCGTCCTCCAATAATTGTAGATAAATTGTTTCCGGCTCGTTTCACATCAAACATGTCATGGAGAAGCTTATGTTCTTTTTTATCATTTTCATCAAAATCAAGAATAGAATCTTTACCGATAACATCCGGTAATGTAAAAACATAAAGATGAAGCGCGTGATCACGTATCATCAGTCCGTATGTAAGGAGTTTTCGGAGTATAATCGTTTGTTTGGAAGGCTTGTAATCAAGCGCGTCTTCAACAGCTTCAATGGCTGCCAGCAGATGCGCAATACTGCATGTTCCGCAAATACGGGAAAGTAGCTGTGGAACTTGGGCAAAAGGTTTACCTAAAATCGCTTTTTCGAAAAATCTCTTGTTTTCCATAATCTTAAATTCCACATCTGTGATTTTGTTATCCTTAATGACAACATCCATATCCAGATGTCCTTCAATCTTGGATAATCCTTCAATCGATATATTAATCTGATGCATTTTTGTGGTTGATTATTGAATCATCTTCCGAGATGACTTTGAACATTTTTAAATATTTATCAATGGTTTGAACGAATTGTGCTTCAATCATGGGACATCCCGCCACTTTATCATCTATTTTTATAAGTTCATGCAGTGCGTAAACATGCTCGGTTTGATGGAATTGAAGCAAGTAAGGTGAAATTTCTTCTTTCATTTTTTCATCAAAATTGTTGCGATGGCCCGACGGCAGTCCCGTAACGGCACAAGATCCGATGGCAATCACATATTTGGAAACATTGCGTATTTTAAGCAGTTTTTTTTTGTCACGCTCAGAGGCGATTGCTCCTTCAACAAACGCCAGGTCAATATCGGAAAGTTCGTTTTTGCTTTTGAGGATATTTGCGTGTTTGAATTCCAGAATTTTAGACCATGCAAAAAAATGGTCATTCAACATCTCGGTGAACATAATTGTTGAATCTTCACAGCACGTAAAGGAAAACCAGCCTATCTTCAGTTTTTTTTGTTGTTCGGACATCGATAAACAAGATATATCAAAACGATACCCTTCGCAACATTTTATAAATAATTATTTTGGAACAGTAAATCCGACAATTACAATATTGTCGCCATTGTGAGAGTTTTTCATTAACTCGACTACATGCTCTTTAAGTTCTTCGACTATTTCTCCAAAAATTAAATCTTTTAAAATACGCTCATGAATAAATTTGGCTATTTCGCCATCCGTCATAACATCCGTGACCCCGTCCGAGCATATTAATAAAACATCTCCGGCATGAGCCTGAACAGCTTTATAAAAAGGTTTGATATTCATATGTCTTTCATTGGAATCGGATAAATCACCCGGATGTTTATTTTCGGTACTG
>JAJRYP010000065.1 GCA_024275695.1 Patescibacteria group bacterium
CGTCTACGGAAACTGCGCCATTTTTATATCTTTGAACGTAAAGCATTGGATTTATAGTATTTTTTATAGCAATATCCTGATTTAAACCTTCATTAACAGCCTGAGTGAATGACATACCCGCGTTCGAGGCTTCTTTTGATGTGAAAGGCCAGAACGGATGCCATGGCGCCGAATCTTTATCAATTTGAAAATGAAGATGCGGAGTAGTTGAAGTTCCGGTGCTTCCAACATAACCAATAAGGTCTCCTTTACGTACAACCTCTCCTTCATTTACTCTGATTGATTGTAAATGTGCGTAATTCGAATAATATATAGTTTTAGTATTTGAATTATTGTATGAAGGGAAATTTTTATGTTCGATTACAATGTGATTTCCGAATCCGGAACTCTGAGTTGAAGCTTTTGTAACAATGCCGTTTCCGATTGCGTATACCGGAGTTCCCGACGGAACTTTGATATCAATCGCAAGATGACTTCCGGTATACTCTCTTCCATCCAATGCATAATTCCCCATGTATGGTACGGAATAAGTTATTTTTGCGTTTCTTACAGCATCATCCCGGGGATTACCCCACTGCAGGGAATCTGTTGAAAGTTTTAATTTGTTTGGATCATAAACGGGAATATTTTGCATTTTACTTGAAGGCATTGCTGAATATGAATTATTCCACTGGGCACTTGTTAAAGCCACCCAGTTTGGAGCTTTTTGTATTGGTAATACAGTCCCGTCAAAAGCGGGTGCTTGCTTTGTAGGAATAATACTCGCTTGAAAAGTGGTAATATTCTGTTCCACTAAATAAACCGAAGCTGTTAAAAAAGCAAATAAAGAAAGCCAGGCAAAAAAACGTTTTATTATAATTTCTTTATGATGCCGATGTTTTTTATACTTAAAATTGTGATGTTTTTTTTGTTTTTGTTGTGCCATGACCGGTTGTATGTTAGTTTTTGTTTTGATTTTGTTATTATGCTCTATTATACCAAATTTTGACCTTTTAATCAATGAATGAATACGGCCAAAAAATATCTTTGTCAGAGGATGAAACTAAAAAAATCGCAGCAAAAATTGCAGATAATTTTAATAAAAACAAGATTCTGCCAATCTGTTTAAAAGGAAATCTTGGAAGTGGGAAAACCGTTTTTGTAAAGGGGTTTGCGGAATGTCTTGGTGTGAACGTTTCTAATGTAAAGAGTCCGACTTACACATATTTGCGTAAATATGAAACCTCAAACGGAAATATTTATCATTTTGATTATTATCGTCTTGAAGAAGCTGACAATTTGGTGCTAGAGGAGTTAGATGAGATCATCCACCATCCAAATTCTTACGTTTTAATTGAATGGCCTGAAAAAATCGAACACATTTTGCCAAAGCCATATATGGAAATACGTTTTGAAGCGGGAGAGTATCCAAATAAAAGAATACTTACAATAAATCGCTATGGATACAACGGAAATTCAAAAATTGTATCAACTTTATCGTACACCCGATCATATTAAAAAGCATTGCGAAAAAGTAGCTTTGGTTGCGGGAGAAATAGCCGAAAGTATTAAGAGAAGCGGAACCTGCGTAGATGTGGATTCCGTGATACATGCCGGCTTATTACACGATATGCTTAGGGTGCTTGATATAAACGCAGATCATTATAAGGCGCTTTGCGACAATGCGTCAAAAGAAGATATTGCAGTATGGAATGCTTTAAAGAAGCAGTTTGTCGGTATGGAGCATCCCTATGCGACTTACAGGTTGCTTATGTCTTGGGGGGAAGAGAAAGTGGCCTCTATTGTAAGAAAACATCAATTTGAATCGATTCTAAGTCCGGAAGAACTCCCGTTTACTCTGGAAGAGAAAATCATGACATATGCCGATAAAAGGGTTCTACATACAAAAATCGTTTCATTAAAGGAACGGTTTGAAGATGGCGCGAGGAGATATCATGAAGGCGCTGAAGCACAGAAAATTTATAATAAATATTTTGAATTGGAGAAAGAGCTTTTTGCTTTATTATCTTTTGTTCCCGAAAGTCTAAATTAAAGCAAAGCGTTTAAAGCTTCTCTTGTCCGAGATCCCACATTTCCGGCTTCCATATCGTTTACCGAGCTAATTAAACCTTTGTCGAGTTGAAAATTTATAACTGCATCTTTTGTGATGTTCCCATAATAATCGGTTGTGAAACCTCCGTTATAAAATCCTAAATCCTTCAATGTTTTTTGAAGCAACGCTACTTGTTCTCCACGACTTCCAATGCTTAATTCCGATGTGAAAACAGGGGATTGAACATCTGCTTTTTCTTCCGATTTTATTGCGACCTTATTTTTGAATGACGCTGTCTTGGAAGCTATGATTGCTTTGGTATTTGCTCTGTATCCTAAGATATTATTAACCGCCATCCTTGTTCTCGGTCCGAAAACGCCCGCCCCGGAATCGTTTTGACTTGTTATAATTCCTTTCTTTTGCTGAAATTTCAATACTGCGTGTTTTGTTAAGTCTCCGTAATATCCGGTAGGTTCAATCGCAAATAAATTGAATTTCTTAAGATCTTCTTGTAAACGTCTTACATCTGTTCCTTTATCGCCCGGTTTAAGGTCATTTGTAAACGCATCAAATTCCGCTTGAACGATTGAAGCTTCTTGCACTTGTGCAATAGCGGTGTCATCAAGTTCGGACAATTTTTGAGAAAGCACGGAGAATGTTTTTGGCCCGAAATATCCGGCACCTAAATCGTCTTCATAATCTACTATTTCGTGCTCTTTCTGAAATTCAAAAACAGCGTTAATTGTATCTTCGTCATATATACCTGTTATTTCAACGTCAAATCCAAGTTTTTGCAGCGCTTTTTGGAGTTTTTTAACTTCATCTCCGCTATCATCTTTACCTAAATTCTTTTTGGGAACAAGTTCTTTCTTGCGGTTTGTTATGACAGCTTCAAGCTTCGATCTTGTTTGAGGCCCTAGATAACCGGCTCCAAAATCTTCTTGTCTATCAACAATTCGTTCATCAATTTGGAATTGCATAACAGCTTTATATACTTCATCACCGTAATATCCGTCTATCTTGCCTTTATAGTAATCTAAATCAGTCAAATATTCCTGAAGCTCTTTCACCTTATCTCCCGAAGTCCCGTACCATAAATCTTTTTTAAATATTTTTTGTTGAACTACTATATTTCTAATAAATCTTTCAGCTTCGCTAAACCCTTCCAGATATACATTTTCTTCAATATTCGGATCGCGTCCGTAAACGGTTGCAGTGACGGTTCTTTTCCCCCAGTTAAGAGCCCTTGTAAGTCCGGCGTCACCATAACCCATCCATACATCAAGACGGTCATGTGAATTCCCTCGCTCTCCGGCATGTACAATTGCGCCGCCACGATCATGAACCGCAACGGTTCCAATTCCGGGAATCTTCATTTTCGTCCCAAACGCGTATGTGGATGGCGCGGCAATCATTCCGGGATAAACGGGAGTACCGTCGGCGCTGTTTACACCGCTTCCGTTTAATCTAATATCTCCTTCGTAACTTCCCGTTACATATCTCTCCTGTCCGGCCAGCGGAGAGTAATAGGCGGAAATAATAAATGTTTTTTGGTATGCGGCGTGTGCGATTTGATGCAATGCAAAGAATGCAAGTATTGTCCCAATGATTAAAATCATTGGTTTTGCATGAAAATGATATAAGCTTTTTGTATTCATTTTGTAGGTTTATTTTTATATTATTTTCAGTTTTTTATCTTAATATTATGCCATAAATGGCAAATTTTTTCATTCATGATAAGTAGACGCAAAAAGAGTCTTATTGTATAATAAGTTTTGCTAAAAAAGGATCTCACTCCGCTTGCTTATATTTATTGCGCACTTCGCGTTGCTGCGTGCGTGATAAACGAAACTCGGCAATTTTACATAATCGCTCCGATTCTTCGAAGAATTTCTCTGTCAACAAATGACTTTTCACGTCCGTATGTGAGCCTGGAAAGCTGTTTAATGGCGCTGCCGACATCCGGATCGCCGGTTTCCAGATATGGATTAATTGGAGTTATACTGAAAGGTTTTGATGGTTGTGTATCAATGGAAAGTTTTATTACCGCTTTAAACTTATCGAGATTGATCAAATCCTGATCCGAAAAAACGGGCGCCATTTCCTTTGCCATATATTCGGCATCTTGTGCGCCTATCTTATATGACATCATTGTCCCAACGTTGCCAAATACGGCATCCTTAACTTTAGATTTACCGTCTTCTCCTTCAAGCTGTTTTATATATTGATGCGCAATAATAAGTCCGAGTCTATATTTTCTCGCTTCGGAGAGTATACTCTCGATACTTTCGGTAATATAGTTTTGAAATTCATCTATGTATAAGAAGAAATCTTCACGTTTTTCTTTTGATTGAGATTGTCTTCGCAGGGCCGCCATTTGAATTTTTTGTACAATAATAAGACCTAAAAGTTTTGAATTGATATCTCCGGTCGTTCCTTTTGAAAGATTCATAAGAAGAATCTTTTTTTCATTCATCGCTTTTGCAAAATCAAAGCTTGATTTACTTTGTCCGATAATATTTCGCATCATTGTATTTGTGACAAACTGACCAAACTTGGAAGCAAAATACGGTATCATTTCCTGTTTTTCTCTTGCTCCGGTTTTGGCCATCTGATGCTCCCAGAATGATTTTACAATCGGATTTTTTACCTTCTCGACTTTAAGTTTTTGGTAAGCGTCATCAGTAAAAAGTCGTACAATATCGGTTAATGCGCCTCCTTCGGGATCTTCAATTAATGTTAAACAACCATTACGAAAATAGTCCTGAATTCGCGGCCCAAACACTTCTTCGTTAAACAGTTTAATCATGATATTCATGGCATCTAAAGCTACAAGTTCGCGTTCTTCGTCCGTTTCGGCTTCGAGTAGATTAATTCCGATGGGACGTTCAAGGTCGGCTGGATTGAAGTAAATGACGGCGTCCGCGCGTTCACGGGGGATAAAAGGGATAATATCTTCGATAAGCTGTCCGTGAGGATCAACAATACAAAGTCCTTTGCCGTTTTTAAGATCCTGACGAATCATTACTTGCATAACCGAACTTTTACCTGTACCCGTTTGTCCGATGACGTAGAAATGTCTGAATCTGTCTTCATTTTTAATGCGCACCTCTTTTGATTCTCCGCGATAATAATTATGTCCGATTAGAATGCCTTCGGTAGGTAAATTTGATGGCGGAGGGGCGATTTTAAACCTTTGCCATGCGATATGTGGCGATCTGTTGTATTTGGTGTTCGGAATGTGAAAAATGCTGGCCAGCTCTTCGCAGCTAAAAACCGATTTTTTTTGCCTAATCGAGCATGTAAGCGACCTTTTGAAACTTCTAAATATAAAATCTCTAATAAGTTTACGCTCGGAATGCCACTTTGTATAAGTAAAACTATTTCCGTTTGTGCTTGTATATTGTGAAAATGCGCTGCGAATATTGGTTAAATGTGTTTTAACTTCATGTGTTGTTTTTGAAGATGCAACTATTCTTATAATAGACTCATATCCCGGTTGCGAATTTTTTTCTTCTATAGCCTTAACTTCTTCTTCCGTTGCCGGAGTGGTTCTGCCGGAATCTTGCATCTTATCTTCAGTCATCTTATCTCCGCGTACCATTAACTCAAAAAGGGCGCTAAACCAGGAAACGGGATTAAACGGGGAACGTCCCGACTTATTTTTCTTATTAAATGTTTCTTCCGCCATCATGCGTCCTTTTTTTGCCATCCGTCTTTTTTTGGTCTTATCATTATCTGAATTGCGGCACCTTAATCCGGCTTAAATTTAGATAAAACATTTACAATTGCGTTTAAAGGGTCGGAATTGAGTCTTTGATAAGTTTTAAACGGAATCATTGAATTTTTTGTAAGACGCATGTAATTTCCGGCTGCTTTATAGCCCGGTTGAAAAATATTATAATCTTCAATTTTTTCAATAAAACTATCCGGATAAAAACTTGTAAGTTGTTTCTCAATAAGACTTTCAAGATGTCTTGGACATACAATGAAGAAATTAATTTCACTGCCTAGAACAACGTATTCCAATGAAAGAAAATCCTGTCCGCCAAACTTATCTTTCATACTGCTTCCGTAAATACTATGAAGGGACTGGAAGAAGTGCGTCATAACGCCTGTAATTTCTTTAAAATCTTTCCCGGTTGAAAATGCTTCACTCTCTCGTTCACGATCTTCTTTAGATTCTTTTTGCGGAACTAAAATTTTCAAAAAAACCATATCAAGAGAGCGTTGAAAATTTTTGTAATGGCGATATGAAAGAAATGCTGCAATTAAAATTGCCGCAATCGTAACCACGCCCAATATTATTATCCAAAAAACATCCATATAAATATTTATTTCTTTATATATTATAAAGGAAAATCGGAGTTTTTGAAAGTACCTCTTTGTTAAGCTTTCTTGGGTTTCCTTACTTCCACATGCATTTCGGCCACTTGATCAAGCGGTAATTCGGAAGGAGCGTCTAACATTAGATCGCGAGCTTTTTGATCTTTTGGAAATGCCATTACTTCTCGGATATTAGGTTCTTTTTCAAACAGCATCACGATCCTGTCCATTCCAAGTGCGATTCCACCATGCGGAGGAGCTCCATATTCAAAGGCTCGAAGCAGATGGCCAAAACGTTTATCTGCGTCCTCGGGAGAAATTTTTAAAATATCAAAGATTTTGGATTGAAGCTGTGGTTCATGAATTCTAATACTGCCGCCGCCAAGTTCTACTCCGTTTAATACCAAATCATATGCGTAAGCTCGAACTTTTTCAGGATTTTTATCCAATAATTCAAGATCTTCTTCGAGAGGATGCGTGAAAGGATGATGTTCCGCTGAAATTTGTTGTTCTTCGGCATTCCAGTGAAACATTGGAAAATTTGTAATCCATAAATAACAAAGTTTATCTTCATCGATTAAATCAAGTTTTTTCCCGCAAGCAAGTCTAACCTGTCCTAACGATTCACATGCTACCTGAAATTTGTCAGCTGCAAAAAATACAATGTCGCCATCTTGCGCATTTGTATGTTCACGAATTTTTGTAAGCTCATCTTCTTTAAGAAATTTAGTAATACCTCCGTCGGGGCCGCTATTTGTATATTTGATATATGCCAAGCCTTTGGCTCTGTAAGTTTTTGCAATTTCTTCAAGTTCATCAATTTCTTTGCGAGTAAACCGCGCGCCTCCGTTAACTTTTAGGGCTTTCACTTTTCCACCTTGTTGAATTGTGCCGCTAAAAACTTTAAATTCGCAATTGGTAACGACATTACTTATATCAACAAGCGGCATCTCGAACCGTAAATCCGGCTTATCACTACCGTAATTATTCATAGCGTCATACCAGGAAAGCTTTTTAAAAGGTTCAAACTGAATTTTTCTTTCAGGATAAAGCTCTTTTGAAAGAGCAATCATCAAGTCTTCAATAACTTGCATCACATCATCTTCATGAACAAAGGACATTTCTATATCAAGTTGCGTAAATTCCGGCTGTCTATCCCCGCGTTGATCCTCATCTCGAAAACATCGCGCCATTTGATAATATTTATCAAAAGACGAAATCATTAGGAGTTGTTTGAGCTGCTGTGGCGATTGTGGAAGAACATAAAAATGACCCGGAAACAAACGTGAAGGGACAAGGTATTCACGGCTTCCTTCAGGCGTTCCTTTTATCATCATAGGGGTTTCTATATCCAAAAAACCGGATTTGTTCAAATATTCTCTTATAAAATTAAATATTTTATGCCTGTTAACTATATTTTTATGCAAACGTTCACGTCTAAGGTCGATATAGCGGTATTTTAAACGAATATCTTCGCCGACTTCTTTATCTTGATCAACTTCAAACGGAGGAGTTTTAGCTGTATTTAAAATAACCGCTTTTGTAACCAAAACTTCTATTTCACCTGTTTCCAAATTTGGATTTGTTTGTCCTTCAGGTCTTTTTCGAACAGCTCCTTCAATTTCTATTACGTATTCAGATCGACAATCATCGCCAATTTGGAAAGTATCCTTATACTTTGGATCAAAAACAATTTATGTAAGACCATATCCGTCTCTAAGATCGATAAAAATAAGTCCTCCGTGATCGCGTCTGCGATGTACCCATCCGGCAAGTTTTATTTTTTCCCCTTCGTCGGAAGCTCTGAGTTCATTACAAGTATGCGTTCTATACATATTAATAGTTATAATTAATAATTAACAGTAACATATTCTACTGATAC
Organism: Patescibacteria group bacterium; assembly: GCA_024275695.1. Lineage (GTDB taxonomy): Bacteria > Patescibacteriota > Gracilibacteria > UBA1369 > PNNO01 > JAJRYP01. Next base: position 8,241 of record JAJRYP010000065.1, read on the forward strand.
TCGTTTATCTTCGCAACAAAACTCTTAACGATTAGTACTTGACAAATTTGTCAAAACAGTTAATAATGCGATTTGAATTTTAAAATTTAACATACCCCGATATGCAAAGAATGGAAGAAGATAAGCCCAAATGGTCGGATTTGCCTGAACCTGAACTTGAATATCACGAACCTACATCCGGCACGCCGCAGTCGCCTCAACTACCTCCGTTCATGCCGCCAAATTTGAATGAGGATAAAGGATCAACACCGCAAGAAGAAATTAACAAATGGATTAAAATATATAGAAGAAAATTGAATAACTAATTAATCATATTTTGAATTTTCGATCTCAGATTATCATTAACATTTATACCAAACGGCACTTTAATTCTTTTTAGGGAGCCGTTTGTTCGTATATGAATTTCACATTGGGTCTTACCTTTATTTTCTAAAAGAAGATGTTTGATCTTTTCCAGAATAGAATGCCCGCAGTTGGAAGGTAGGTTAATAATAAACGGATCATTGTCGTTTCCGGAAGAATCAATCATTTCGTTTGCTGCTTTTTTTTCGGGTTCTTGTTCGGAAAAATCCGGAGAAACATGCACAATTATTTCATTAGGGTCATACATGCCGTTTTTTTTGGCATTTTCTATCATAGTTTCAAGCGAAACCGCTTTTGCTTCTTCGCAAATAAGTTGAACCTGGCCTCGTCTATCATCAAGTTTACCTGTCATGATAACCGTTTCATCCTCACCAAACAGATGTCCGAATTGTTGATAACTTTTTGGAAAGACGATAACATTCAATTTTCCGGTTGGATCTTCAACAACAAAAGAAGCCATATATGCTCCGCTTTTTGTGAAAATTTTTCTATATTGCGTGATGAGACCGCCGATCGTAACTTTTTTCCCGAGATTTTTTCGAGTTAAATTCTTTATTAGATGAGCTTTTTTAGCTATATATTTTGTTAAACCCTGTAAAGGATGACTTGACACATATAACCCCAAATATTCTTTTTCCCATTTTAGTTTTTCCATATTTGTGGCGGGCGTAACATTCTTTAATTGAAAAGACGTTTGTGATTCTTCTTCTTCCTCATTATCGAGCATTCCGAAAATATCGGTTTGTCCTTCGGCTTTGGTTTTATGATGATATTTTGCATACATGCATATTTCTTCCGTGCTGTCCGCAATTTGTTTGCGTTCGCCAAATTCATCCAGTGCTCCGCTGTAGGCCAAAGCTTCAATAGTTTTTTTATTGAGAACTTTTTGGGGAACACGATCTATAAAATCTTCAAGATTTTTAAAAGGTACATCTTTTCTGGCCTCGATTATTTCTTGAGAAGGCGCATCTCCAATGCCTTTAATTGCGGCTAAACCAAAACGAATTTTATTGTCATCGACATATGTGAAGTTTCTAAAAGATTCGTTTATGGAGGGTGGAAGAACTTTTATGCCCATTTGTTCGCATTCAATTATTTCAAGGACGATTTTATCTGTATTGCCATAATCGCAACTCATTAATGCCGCCATAAATTCAGTCGGATAATTTGCTTTTAAATAAGCGGTTTTATAAGAGATCATCGCATATGAAGTCGCGTGAGCTTTATTAAATCCGTAACCTGCGAACGGTTCGATAACTTTTTCAAAAACTTCATTTGCGAAGCTTTCTTTGTGACCTTGTTTTATTGCACCTTCCGCAAATTTTTTCTGTTGTTCTTGTAAAAGTTTTGGAATCTTTTTACCTACAGCCTTTCTTAAAATATCGGCTTCACCAAGTGAAAATCCTGCAAAATCTCTTGCGATTTGAAGAATTTGTTCCTGATAAATGGCGACACCGTTTGTTTCTTTAAGAATTTCTTCAAACGAAGGATGGAGATATTTGATTTTTTTCGGATTGTGGGCGCCTTTAATATAACTTGGAATCCATTCCATCGGTCCGGGTCTGTACAGCGATATCATAGCAATAATATCTTCCAATTTATTTGGCTTTAATTGTTTCAAATATCTTTTCATACCGGCGGATTCCAACTGAAACACTCCGGAAGTATCTCCCGCCTTAAATAAATCATATGCCTTTTTGTCATCTAAAGGGATTTTTGAAAGATCTATATAAGCGCCTTTAGTTCGTTTGATGATTTTAATGGCTGTTTCAAGAAGAGTAAGATTTTTAAGACCGAGAAAATCCATTTTAAGAAGACCGATGTCTTCAATCGGTTTCATTGAATACTGAGTGATTATCGCGTCGTTATCGGCGGGGGAACGTTGAAGCGGAGTGTTTTCTATTAAAGGTTTTTCGGAAATTACTACCGCACACGCGTGAGTTCCGGCATGACGAACCGTCCCATCAAGTTTGGCTGCGGTATCAAGCAGTTTTTTTGCTTCATGATCGCTTTCATACACAGCATTTAAATCGGGATCATTTTGTATGGAATCTTTTAAAGGGGCATGTTTCCCCAAAATAGTCGGTGGTACAAGTTTCGCTATTCTATCAACTTCAGCATATGGGAAACCAAGTCCGCGACCGGTATCGCGTACAACGGCCTTTGCAGTCATTGTTCCAAAAGTAATAATTTGAGCTACATTTTGACGACCATACTTTTCGACAACGTAATCAAGAACTTCGTAACGACGACTGTCAGCGAAATCTATATCAATATCGGGCATTGATACCCGAGCCGGATTTAAAAATCGCTCAAACAGTAATCCGTATTTAAGAGGATCGATTTCAGTTATATTTAAGCTGTAAGCGATAATGGCACCGGCTGCGGATCCGCGCCCCGGCCCTACCAAAATTCCATTATCTTTCGCATATTTAACAAAATCGTGAACTATAAGAAAATATGTATTAAAGCCCATGTCGTTTACCATCTTAAGTTCATATTCCAGTCTTTCCATAGCCTTGGGCAGTTCTTTCTCGGAATACTTTTCTTTTAAACCTTCTTCGCAAAGTTGTCGCAAATATTCTCTTGGGGATTCATTTTGAGGAGTTTTGAATGTTGGAAGCAGATTTTGCCCGAATTTTAGTTCCAGATTACATTGGTCGGCAATTTGGAGTGTGTTTGAGATAGCTTCGGGTGTATCTTTAAAAACATCTTTCATTTCTTCGGGAGAACGAAGACTGTAGTTACCTTCGTATCTCATTCTATCAGTATCTTGAACGGTTTTTCCTGTTTGAATGCAAAGCAGGACATCGTGGACTTCTTTATCTTCCATTGAAACATAATGCGCGTCGTTTGTAGCAATTAAAGGAGCATTGCATGTTTTGGAGAGTTCTTTTAGCGCACGATTTACAATCATCTGATTTTCTATTTCAGGATGATCTTGCATTTCCAAATAAAAATTTTCCCGGCCAAATATATTTTGATACTCTTTTATGGCCTTTACCGCCTCTTCTTGATTTTGTTGAATAATTAATCTTGGAATATGGCCCGCCAAGCATGCGGTACTGGCAATCAAACCTTTATTATGTGCCTTAAGAAGGCCCAAATCGATTCTCGGTTTATAATAGAACCCTTCCAAATGACCTTTACTTACTAATTCCAGAAGATTTTTATATCCCCGGTTATCTTTTGCTAAAAGAATCAAATGATACGGCTTATTTTCGGGACCCGGAGTTTTATCAAAACGAGATTTGGGTGCAACGTACACCTCGCAACCTATAATTGGCTTAATATTTTCTTTTAAAGCCGCTTTGTAAAATTCTATAGCGCCATAAAGCACCCCGTGATCAGTCAAAGCAACAGCGGGTGATCCATGTCGTTTTGCTGTTTTTACTATATCTTTAGGCTTTCCAAGTCCGTCTAAAAGACTGTAATGACTATGGACGTGCGTATGTACAAATGACATTCAACAAAAAAGTTAGGCTTTTAAAGTTCTGTTGGGCAAATTTGATAATAGCTGCTCTTGGTTTTTTTTACAATTTTAAAAATTTCTAAAATTATTATAAAAACTTCTTAGCAAATATCATTTGAACTAATATTATTTTATTATATTTAATTATTCTCTAAAATAATAAAATGCCATTAGAATGGACAAAAGAATATAGCGTTAATGTTCAAGAAATAGATGAACAGCATAAAGAATTTATAGATTTGATAAATCGCTTAAGCAAAGGAATAAAAGAAATGGCATCCAAAAACGATCTTGGAAATATTTTGAATAAGCTGGATCATTACGCTAAAACTCATTTTGCTACGGAAGAGAAATATTTTAAGAAGTTTGATTATCCCGATAAAGACAAACATATAGTTCAACATAGGAGATTTTCAGACAAGATCAAAGACTATAAAAGCAGATATAAAGGTGATAAAGTTGCAATTTCCTTTGAAGTTATTGATTTTCTCGAAGATTGGCTTGTTGATCATTTGTTAAACGAAGACCAAAAATATTCCGGCTTTTTTAATGAACACGGCTTGTTTTAAAAACGCTTATCCAACTTTTAAATATTCACCTCGCCTTTCATTGCTCGGTTGTATATTTAAGGAACTCAATCAATTTCAACTGTGGTGCCGGGGAGAGGACTCGAACCTCCACGGGTTGCCCCACTAGTTCCTAAGACTAGCGTGTCTACCAATTCCACCACCCCGGCGTGTCAAAGTACATAGAAATTAACAAAATAGATGTCTTGAGTCAATATCATCTAAGAATAGCTTTAAAAGGCTTGCAAATAGCAAAAAACTTAAATGTTGGAAATGTAGCGAAAAAACATTTGACAAATATGAAAATGTGAATTACCATTTGTGACCTCTCGAGGCAATTAGTTCTTTTAAAATAATTTTGCAACATAATCAATTTTCTTGCTTGACATATTATTTTATAACTAATATCGTAAAAACACTTAAAAACTCTTATCCTTAAATAACTATGAATACAACTGCATCTAAACAAGGATCACGTAGCGTATCGATACGCAATGTGAACTTGTCTGAAATACTTGAGGATATGTTTATGGTCCTCAGCGATAAAGAGAAAGATGTGATAGTTAAGCGTTTTAGTTTAAACAATAAGCCAAAGATGACTTTAGAGAAAATCGGACAAGAATTTTCCGTTACCCGAGAGAGGATAAGACAGATAGAGAAGATTGCGCTTGGAAAGCTTAAAAGAACGGTAGAGAATACACAATTAAACGAAATAAGCATTCTTGCAAACGAACTTATGCAAAATAAAGGAGGAGTTAGTACGGAAGAATCCTTAATTGGCGGAATTCTAAATCTTATTGGAAGCACGGAGAAGTTAGACGCTTATATTATTCGTCTGGCTTTAAACATTACTCCCGAATTGGAAAAAACAGATAAAAGTAATTTATATTACCCGTTTTGGCGTTTTAATACTCTTCCGGAAAAAGATGTACGAGTAATGATTGATGCCGGAATTTCCATTCTCAACAAGAAAGGTGATGTCCTTGACGAACAAACTCTTGCAAAACAACTGGTTGCCGCGGTTGCCTTGAAAGGAATCGAAGCATCTAAAGAAACTGTTATTTCCGCTCTTGAAGTTGATCGTCGAGTTAAAAGAATGAAAGATGGAAGCTTTGGCCTTATGAGTTGGAGACATATTAATCCGCGAAGTATTAGAGATAAGGCGTTTATTGTTCTTAAACAATCAAACGCACCTTTACATTTTATTGAAATTGCAAATAAGATTACCGAATCCGGCTTTGATAAAAAAGTTGTTACTACGCAAGCTGTTCACAATGAACTTATCCGATATGATCAGTTCGTATTAGTTGGAAGAGGTCTTTATGCCCTTAAAGAATGGGGTTATAAAAAAGGAACTGTTGCCGATGTTATTAAGGAACTTCTTGCAAAGAAAAGTCCTTTAAGCAAACAGGAGATTATTCAGGGCGTTCTAAAACAGCGCCAGGTTAAGAAAGGAACAATTTCTCTTAATCTTCAGAAAAATCCACACTTTGTTCGTGTCGGTCGCGCAATGTACGCGCTGGATATGAGCAAAAAATAATTTAATCACGCCATGTCTATGGATGATTGCCTTTTTTGTAAAATCATCAATAAAGAAGTAGATAGTGAAATTGTTCATGAAGATGAAATATGTGTGGCTTTCAATGATATCAATCCTAAAGCGCGTGTACATTTATTAATAGTTCCCAGGAAACATATCGCAAAAATTTCAAATATTGAGGAAGGGGATGAAAAGATCATGGGGCATTTAATAAAAATTGCCAAAGATCTTGCTGAAAGATTTGAATGCAAAGGGTATCAACTCCTTTTCAATGTAGGACGTGAAGCGGGACAAATCATTTTTCATGTTCACCTTCATTTGATGGGGAATTAAATCGAGACTAAAACTTATAAATATCTTTTCTGTGTTTTATAGTAAGAATTAATAGGATTTTAATATTCCCTTTTTTATCTAAATCAAATATAGTTCTGTATTCACCAATTCTAAATCTATATGTCCCAAACTTTGGTTCTTTCAATTTTTTTGCATGAGACAATGGATTTTTTTGTCTTTGATAAAATTTTAGTTTATCTAAGATTTTCTTAGCAGTTCTTTTTGATAACGCCGCTAAATCTTTGTAAGCCTTTTTTGTATAAACAAGTTTGTATTCCATTTACAGTCCTAATTTTCTGTATACTTCATTTTCACTATATACTTCTCCTTTTTTGATTTGTTCCCTGGCTTCTTCAATATCTAACGCAAGATTTTCCAAAATCGCCTCGTCTTCATCAATGGGGTTGACCTCCAGTATAGGCATTGAATGATACATTACTATATATCTGATTTTTTTGTTTCTTGCCTCTTTCCAGATATTAGTGATATTTTGACGAAATTTTTTTATTCCAATAATTTTTGTAGTCATAGTGAAAATTTAGTGCTACTTAGAGTGTACATTTTTGATTGTAAGATGTCAAAAGGAAAAAATAGCCTCCCATGGGGGCGGAATTGACTTAATGTTCCAAAATTATTTTGCCCCTTCATTATATGACACGCTCATGTACACTCACGCTTCATAATTTTAAAGTCCGCCAATTTCCAATGATAAATCTATTGATTGGATTTTTTGTGTTAAAGCACCTATGGATAAAATATCTACACCCGTCTTTGCGTAATCTTCGATATTTTGTTCGTTGATTCCGCCCGAAGCTTCATACAAACAAATATCATATAGAGATTCTTGCCGAAGTGCGTTTAAAGTCTTTTCGATTTCTTTCGGATTCATATTATCGAGCATCATAACAACTTCCTTAGGTATAATTTTTTTATTTTGATATTGTGTGATGAGCTTTACCGCTTCAAGTGCGCTCTTTATATCTTCAATTTCAATTTCAAAAAATTTATAAGGATGTTTTGGAGGTTTAAAAGAGGTGAAAAGTTTTTTTAAATCGTATTTATAATAGGCAAGATGATTATCTTTAATAAGAATTGAGTCCGCGAGATTTAACCTGTGTGTAGCACCGCCTGCGATAGTCACGGCTTTTTTATCGATAAGCCCCCATGTAGTTTTTCGTGTTGGAGCAACGCATATATTCGATTTTATTTTTTTTGCCTTATCAATAATTTTTTTAGATTCCGTAGCAATACCACACATATGTTGAAGAAGATTCAAAATGCTTCGCTCAGCCTTTAAAATATCTTTAATGTCGCCTTCTAATTCCATAAGCATATCGTCTTTTTTAAATTCTCTTCCATCTTCAAGACGTTGTGTTAGGTGAATTTGATTAAGTCGAGGCTTAAAAGCAGGATCGCTTTCCGAAACAAAATAATTGATCTCTTCTCCTCCGGCCATTATCCCGTCCTGATTGGCATATATTCTTGCCGGGACTTTTTGAGAATTATGAATAAGGCAGTCGCTTGTTATGTCTCCGTGTTCATTTAGATCTTTTTCAAGTTCCAGAAATGTATATCTAAAAACCCATTGTTTATAAATAAGATTATTTACTGTTAAAAGATCTTTTTGATTAAATAGTTTTTCTGTTAGTTGAGTGCGATCTTTAATCATGCTAATATTGGTTCCCAAGCTACATTATTTTTATATCATGCTTTCTGAAAAGTATAAAGTTCTATCGGATCCGGAATGTATGCCTTTAATTGAACAGGCTAAGAAAAAACTCGGAGACAAGATTTTTATACTCGGCCATCATTATCAGCGTGATGAGGTTATTCAGTTTGTAGATGCGGTAGGGGATTCGTTGATGCTTTCACAAACTGCCGCGAAAACCAAGAGTAAATACATTATTTTTTGCGGAGTGACTTTTATGGCTGAAACAGCCGATATTATAACCGGCGACGATAAGATTGTTCTGCATCCGGATCTTTCCGCAGGATGCCCCATGGCTGACATGGCTCCGGCAAGTCAGATTCGCAGAGCGTGGAAAGAACTTGAAAAAGTTATTGGAGATACATCAAATGTAGTCCCTGTTACATATATAAATAGTTACGCGGAAACGAAAGCCTTTTGCGGAGAGCGAGGCGGCGTTGTTTGTACATCATCCAACGCTGATAAAATATTGAAATGGGCTCTTTCCCAAAATAAAAAAGTTTTCTTTTTCCCGGATCAACATCTTGGAAGAAATACGGCACATAGACTCTCAATTACAAATGATCAAATGGTTTTATGGGAACGCGAAAAAGAAAACGGAGGATTAAGTGAAGATAAAATCAAATCGGCTAAAATATATTTATGGAACGGATGTTGTCCGGTTCACGAACGATTTAAATATGACGACTTGAAAACGATTAGAAAACGCGATCCTGAAATAAAAATACTTGTTCATCCCGAAGTCCCGGAAGAACTTGCTAATTATGCAGATTACATGGGGTCAACTCAGTATATTGTTAATAAAATCGAACAAGCGCCAAAGGGGTCTAAATGGGCAATTGGAACAGAAATTCATCTGGTATCGCGGCTTGCAAAAAATCATCCGGATAAAAAAATAATTTTGCTTGGAACACCAATTTGTATGTGCTCGATGATGGATAGAATTTCTCCCCAGTACTTGTTGTGGACATTGGAGAGTCTTGTAAATGACAAAGTCATAAATGTTGTGAAAGTTCCGGAGAATATAACACAAAACGCAATCAAAGCTTTAGATAGAATGTTTGAATTAACCTAGCTTTGTTTTTCTTTAACAAAACGCATCCAAAGATCTTTAATTAGATCCGTTGTCGCGTGCGCAAGAGAAGCAAGCAGCTCGCGGAGTTTTCTTAGTTGCGCCGTCAAAATATTAAGTTGATGTGCTTCCACGGTACCTTTTTTATTCATCACTTTTTTAATTTTTTTATGCAGGCTTTTAATTTCTTTTTTTAATTCACGTTGAACTTGTGATTTCATTATTTTTGTTGCCGGTAGAGGTTGAAAAGTTGCTGCGGCGGATTGGTTTTGAGTAGTAGCCGCACCGGTTCCGGCATATTGATCTTTTGCTTTTGATTCTTTTTCGCTCACTTTGTCCGGCGAAATCTCAGCCGCTTCGGCACCTTCTGCTGTTTCAAGTCCACCCAAGTCCACGGAAACCTTTGCTTTCTCGACTTCTTCTTTTTCCATTTTACGAACTTGCGGCTTTTCGGCCGTTTTAACTTGTTCTTTCCCTGATTCCGGGTTAACTCCCATTTTGTTATCTGTATCTGCCATATACATAATTAGAATTTCTTTATATTATACTAAGAAAACGGATTTGAGTCAATTTGGCAGACTTAACTTAAGCATTTATAAATTGCAGTTTGTATGGTATAAAAAATGCTGTATATCCTGTTAACGATTATAACCAAACCTCCACGTGAAAGAAATAGCAAAAGCTTATACTCCTCAAAAATACGAAAATTCTATTTATAAAAAATGGGAAGATTCGGGAGTGTTTACACCCGAAATAGATCCGAACAAAAAATCATTTACAATATCGATGCCGCCTCCAAATGCGACGGTAACGCTACATTTGGGGCACGCTACAATGCTTGCAATTGAAGATCTAATGATTCGATATAAAAGAATGCAGGGGTTTTCGGCTTTATGGTTACCGGGAACCGACCATGCCGCAATCGCCACTCAAAACAGGGTAGAAAAAAATCTTGCGGAAAAGGGGATTGATCGCCATAAACTAGGAAGGAAAAAATTTTTGGAAGAGGTTGGAAAATTTGTTGAAAAATCACGTGATACAATCAGGAAACAAATAAGGAAAATGGGATCAAGTTGCGATTGGAGCCGTGAAAGATTTACTCTCGATGAAGGATTAACAAAAGCTGTACGTGAAGTTTTTACCAGAATGTATAATGATGATCTGATTTATAAAGGAGATCGAATAGTTAACTGGTGTCCGCGTTGTGAATCGACACTTGCGGATGATGAAGTTGAATATAAAGAAAAGCAGGAGAAGCTTTATTGGATTAAATATGGTCCATTTACATTAGCTACAACACGTCCCGAAACAAAACTCGGAGACACGGCCGTCGCGGTTCATCCGGATGATGAAAGATACAAAGATATGGTTGGGAAGAAATATATGATTCCCGGTGTTCTTGGTGAATTTGAAGTGATTGTTGTTGCCGACAAGGAAGTTGATCCGCAGTTTGGATCGGGGGCCATAAAAGTTACTCCCGCACATAGTTTTACGGATTTTGAAATTGCGGAAAGGCATAACATTCCTTTGAAATCCGTTATTAACGAACAGGGGAAAATGATGGATAATTGCGGGAAGTACGCCGGAATGACAACAGAAGAGTGCCGTAAGGAAATTGTAAAAGATATGGATAAAATGGGACTTATAGAAAAAATTGAAGATTTTACTCATAATCTTTCAGTCTGTTACAGATGTAAAACTGCGGTAGAGCCGCTTGTTTCCAAACAATGGTTTATTGCTGTTGATAAACCGGTAATTCAAGATGGTGACAAAAAGATTTCAATAAAGGAAAAAGCCCTGAAAGTCGTTAGAGAAGGGGATATAAAAATCGTTCCTGATCGATTTAATAAAACATATTCTCACTGGATGGAGAATTTACATGATTGGTGTATTTCCAGACAAATATGGTATGGTCATCAAATACCGGTTTGGTATTGCCGTGATTGCAATGAAGAAATAGTTCAAACGGATGATCCAGAAAGTTGTCGAAAATGTAAAAGTAAAAATATAAAACAGGACTTGGATACTTTGGACACCTGGTTTTCATCCGGACTTTGGACTTTTTCGACATTAGGTTGGCCGAAAAAAACCGAAGATTTGAAGTATTTTCACCCTACTGCGGTTATGGAGACAGGATACGATATCCTGTTTTTCTGGATTGCGCGCATGATTATTATGACAACTTATGCTCTCAACGAAATTCCTTTCGAGACTGTATATTTGCATGGACTAATTCGTACTCGAAGTGGAAAAAAAATGTCGAAGTCAGATCCGTCAACCTGTATAGATCCTCTTGAAATGATTGATAAATATGGAACCGATGCCTTGCGATTAAGTTTTCTTATCGGATCGACACCCGGAAATGATATGCGTTTATACGAAGAAAAAATCGCCGGATACAGGAATTTTGTTAATAAAATTTGGAACGCTGCAAGATTTTCTCTAATGAATATTAAAGAAGAAAATCTGGATGAAGTTTTTGATCCTAAAAGGCATATAAATTCACGCGCCGATAAATGGATTCTTACAAAATTGCAATATCTGGTGAAAGACGTAACAAAGGATATTGAAAAGTTTAGATTTTCCGATGCCGGAACAAAAATCTACAATTTCACCTGGTCCGAATATTGCGATTGGTATGTTGAGTTAAGTAAAGGTCAGCATTTGAATCCGCATGTTTTAGTACATGTTCTAAAATCTGTTCTTAGATTGCTGCATCCTTTTGTACCTTTCTTTACCGAAGTATTATGGGAAAATCTTCATGAAAAAAAGATGCTTATCGAAGAGACATGGCCTGAATATGATAAATCATTGGTGTTTGTGAAAGAAGTTGAAGAAATGGAGCTGTTGCACCAAATTATTTCGGATATTCGAAAAATGAGAGCCAACTACGGTGTAGAGCCGGCTAAAAAGATTCATGCCGTTATTTATGCTGGTAAATATAAAGACTTTTTAGAAGAAAAACGTGAGCCACTTACGAGAATGGCTCGTCTGGAGAATCTTGAGATTTTCGATAAAGGAGAAAAAATTGAAAAAGCTGTTTGTTTATTTGTAGGCGATTTGGAAATTTATTTACCCTTGCATGAGTTGGTTGATATTGAGAAAGAGCAAAAAAGACTTGAGAAAGAGCTTGAAAATCTTGTTCAATTTGAAAAGACTTTATCTTCAAAACTACAGAACAAAAAATTTGTTCAAAATGCACCGGAAGATGTAGTAGAAAAAGAAAAAAAGAGGTTGAAAGAAACCAGGAGCGGGATTAAGAAGATTGAGGAGAAACTTAGCGAGTTATAAATCAACCAATGGTTTTGTGGATTTTTGGAGGACATACTTTATTTAAGGTCTGTTTTTTGTTATAATAAAAAGAAATTTCTATAAAATTTTTCTAAATGAATGTGGCGCTGAATCAAGAAATCCATCATATTAAGGAGCTCATTTCAAATCAGAGATTGAAAGAGGCTTATACAGCATGCAATAAGCTTTTATTGAATTTTCCGGAAAGTGGAAGAGCTTACAAACTTCAAAAACAAATAGAGAAAATAGTGTTTAAGCGGAATGTGGAAAGTGTCAAGAAGGATTTGAAAAATCTAAAACCTTTATGGAGAGAACATAAATACGGTGAACTTGCAGAAAAATTACAACATCTACAGACTTATGTCCCCGGCTATGCTCCGGTGGAAAAACAACTGGAAAAAGCGAAAAAACTTTACAGCAAATATCATGAAAAAGAGCAGAAAGATGCTTTAAGAAAATATATTAAGACTATTGCTGAAAAAATGAAGAAAGAGGAATATGAAGAAGCAATCACACTCTCAAAACAAGTTTTGTATAAAATTCCTAATGATGAACAAGCCAAATTTCTTTTAAATAGGGCCAAAAAATTTTTTGTGACAAAGAAGATCAATGAAAATAAACAGTTTTTGGAAAGTGATAAATTTGGTGAGATTCAAAAATTCCTTCAGGAACTTTTAAAATTTAATCCGAATTCAAAACAAATAGATGCATTGCTTAAGAAAGCGAGAAAAAGGGAAAAAGTGACACTCGAAATGAACAAGAAAGAATTTGCTTTCAGATCTTACGAAAATATCATGGTTCTGTATAAAAAGAAAAAATACGATAAAGTGATCGAGGCACTTCAGGAATTACTTACAATAGAACCTGATAATCTCAAGTATCTTGAACTTTTATCAAAAGCTAAAAAAAGATTCAGCAGACAATTGAACAGGGAAGTGATATCGAAAATATTCAAGTTACAAGAAAAATATAAACTCGATCATAAAAAGCATCCAAAAGAATTTATTAAGATATAACTACTTTTTTTTAAGTTTGTACTGTTCACGACCAACTCTTTCGAATTGTGGCTTATTCTTGAGATTTAAAATAATAGTTATCTTTTTAACCTGTCTCTGTTTCATTACTTCTTTAATAATATCCTCTTGTGATTTAAGTTTGCCGTCTTTAAGAATATCTTCAATGATGTCTGCAACAGTTCCTTCTTTATATCCCCATTCTTTAAGAGCATAAATTCCTCTACCAACAAGTACGAACTGATCGTGTCTGATCAGCTCATTGTGAACCGCTTGTAAATTAATACGTTTATTGTCGAATTGAAGTTCAGTGATTTTATTAACAATTTCCACAAAGTGAAGAGGTTTTTTATTCTTGTTTAATACATAATAAATCTTGTCGCGAAGCGTTTTTGGATTAATATGTCTCCAACTTGCCAAGCCGATACCACCTTCCACCGGCTTAAGTCTCTTATCAAGTGTAAATGTTGATATAACTTGCGGAAGATTACTGTGATCGAGCTCTTTAAAATGTTTACGCAGTTCATCAAAAATTTTACTGTGAGTGTAAATATCGGATTTTTTACTCAAAATATCAATTGTTTTCTCGGTAATATCTTTTATATAAGTATGATCAATATTGGCATATTTGATATATGGGTGATAATTAATAGTGTTTGGAGTTCTTACAAGTTCTTTATCCAGTGTAAGTGAAAGATTGATTGCGTTTTTATTAATTTCTACGTCATTTTTATTTAAAATATTAATTAGTTCCGCAAATAGATTTTCTTCCGTCATTATCCCTCCTTTTTCCTTTAAGATTTCCTTAATGAATTCATTGAGTGCATTAAGATCCGTATTCCCAACGTTTCTTTGTAATTTTGTAAGTGCGTTTTTTTCAATTTGTCTGATTCTTTCTCGAGTGACATTAAACTCTTTTCCTATCTCTTCAAGTGTTGCTCTATAAGTATTATCCAGATTAAATCGTCTTTTAATTACATGTTTTTCCTTTTGTGAAAGCAGTATCAGGAGGTCCTGTACTATTTTTTGAGCATTTTGAAATGTTCTTACAGGTGTCTTTTTGATATCCATAGAAAGCACTTAAATTAAAAAATATTTAGAGGAATATATCAAATTTGAAAAATCCACTTAATTATATTCTTTTGTGATTTTTCAGTGAAGCAATTAGGGTTTACTAATTCCGGAAATAATTTTTAATTCAAGCTTTTCGACATAGAATGCATACGGTAGCCTATGCAATAAACGGTTTCTATAAGTCGCATTTTGGGATTGTAGTCGATTTTTTTACGAAGTGTGTTTATATGAACATCGACAGTATGAGTAAATAAATTTGCATTTCTGTCCCAAACATTTTCAAGTATCTTTTGTCTACTTAAGATAACGTCGGTATTGCTCATAAGATACTCTAAAAGTTGGAATTCTTTATTTCTTAAATAAAGTTTTTGTTCAAATCTCTCAACCTCTCTTGTTTGAAGATTTAATGTGAGATCTGCAACTTTAAGAGTTTGTTTGTTTTTGAAAGATTGTTTTTGAAGAAGATATTTTTTGATCTCAAATGCCAGAGCTCTTACAGTGATTGATTCGGGATAAACATATAATGGAAGGCTTATATTAGGTGTAAGAAGATCTAATGTAGATTTGTTTGCAACAATAAAAAAAGGACAATTACGCGGCACTTTTTGAATTTTTTCGAGTTGTATTGACGGTAAATGAATTTTCGATGGGAATTTACACACAACCGCATCGAATTGCTTTAACAAATATTCATCGTCCCAATTATCGTAAAATGACTTGGCTTCACTCTGAATATTTTCATATTTAAGCCCGCGGGATAGAAAAGTAGCCGCCATTGTATGCTCTGCAAGTACAAGAATATACATAACAACATGATAAAAATAATAAGGAAAATAATGATAATGAATTTTATGGATTAAGTAGGCTTACTTCTATAAATTTCCCTTTTAAATAATGAAAATAAGGTTAAAATTGTGCTGTAACTATTTCAACAACAATTTATTAAATGATTGAATTAAACGAACTGCGGACATTGTTGGTAGAAAACGGAATTCCTTCCTATAGGGCCAATCAGGTTATGCACGCGGTTTATAAAGAAGGAAAAATCAATTATAGTAATATGACGGTTTTGCCTTCATTCGTAAAAGAATTCTTTGAAATGAATCTTCCGATTTTTTCAATTGAGAAAGTACGGGAAAGCATTTCATCAAGTGGGAATACGCATAAAACTCTATTTAGATTACATGACGGGAAAAAAATAGAAGCGGTTTTAATGCGCTTCAAAGATGGGAGGAAGACGGTCTGCGTTTCAAGTCAAGTTGGATGTACATTAAAATGTAAATTTTGTGCAACCGGAAAAGGCGGTTTTAAGCGCAATCTCACTTATGAAGAAATTACGGATCAGGTTTTATATTTTCAAAATTTACTCAAAGATGAAGATTCACATGTTGGGAATGTTGTATTCATGGGGATGGGCGAACCGTTTCTGAACTATGACAATGTCATAAAATCAATATCGATTTTAAACGACCCGATCACTTTCAATATCGGTCTACGAAATATAACAGTATCAACATCCGGAATTATTCCGCAAATTAAACAGTTTGCCGATGATGCGAGGCAAGTAAAGCTCGCTATCAGCCTACATGCTCCAAACGATAAAATTCGAACTTCAATTATGCCTATTGCTAAAAAATATCCATTAAAAGAATTAATGTTAACTTGTAAAGAATATACGGAAAAAACGCATAGAAGAATTTCGTATGAATACGTAATGCTTAGAGGTATTAATGATTCCGATTCCAACGCTCACGAACTTTCAAAGCTGCTTCATGAACAGCTGTGTCATGTAAATCTGATACCGTACAATGAAACAAACGTTAAAGGAATGAAAGGATCAACAAAAAATCGTACGGAACAATTTAAAAAAATACTCGAGCTGCATAAGATTCCCGTAACGGTTCGCATCAGTCTTGGAAAAGATATAAAAGCCGCATGCGGGCAATTGGCGGGAAAATCCTCTTGCAATTTAGGTTAATAAGGAGAAGCATATAAGTATATTTAATTACTAACCAATTTAATTATGGCTGATGAACAACAAAAGCGTAAAATTCAAGTTAAATTCGATTCGGATCAGGAAGCCGGCGTTTACAGTAACGCAATTTCCGTACATCTGAAAAAAAATGAAGTTGTAATGGATTTTGGATATATTATCCCAAATGTTGATCCGACCACAATTAAAGTTGTAAGCAGAATCAATGTGACTCACGAAACAGCGGAAAGTTTTTTAAAGGTTCTCTCAAATGCAGTTCTGGATTGGAAGAATAAACAGAAAAAAGCATGAAAGCACTCATTCAGAAAGTAAAAGAAGCATCGGTTGTTGTTGATGGAAAAATAACAGGAGCCATTGAAAACGGGATTTTAATATTTCTGGGAATAACGCACGAAGATGGATCTAAAGAAATAGAAGGTCTCGTTGATAAAATCGTTAATTTAAGAATTTTCGAAAACGATGGTAAGCGGATGGATCTTTCCGTAAAAGATCTCGGAGGAGAATTACTGATAGTTTCTCAATTTACTTTATATGGCAGTTTGAAAAAAGGAAGACGTCCGGATTTCGGTGAGGCGGCAAATCCGGAGAAAGCCAAAGAACTTTACGATTTATTTACTTTCGAGTGTCGAAAAACAGAGTTAAAGGTTGAGACGGGTGAGTTTGGCGCAATGATGGAG
Organism: Patescibacteria group bacterium; assembly: GCA_024275695.1. GTDB lineage: Bacteria > Patescibacteriota > Gracilibacteria > UBA1369 > PNNO01 > JAJRYP01. Next base: position 25,343 of record JAJRYP010000065.1, read on the forward strand.
GTATCGCTTATTAACAACGGACCTGTTACTTTTTTACTTGATAGCAAGGATTTGTTAAAATAGCATTCGTTTAGACTTTAATTTTTAAATATGGCGCAAAATAAGCAAGATTTGATGGAGAAGGTAGTTTCACTTTGTAAGCGTAGGGGATTTGTATTTCATGGATCGGAGATTTATGGAGGACTCGCAAATACATGGGATTTGGGGCCGCTTGGCGTTGAACTTAAAAATAATGTCCTTAGAGCATGGTGGAAATTTTTTGTTCACGGTCGTCGTGACATTGTGGGGATTGATGCCGCTATATTAATGAATCCTAAAGTTTGGAAGGCTTCAGGGCATGTAGATAGCTTTAATGATGCTCAAATCGATTGCAAAGAATGTAAAAAACGATTTCGGGCCGATCATTTAATTGAAGATGCGCTTAAAGATGTAAAAGTTGAAGGTTTAAGCACCGATGACTTAAAAAAACTGATTGATGAAAACGATATTAAATGTCCTAATTGCGGTGCGCAAAATTTCACGGACGTTAGAACATTCAACTTATTGTTTCAAACTCATATCGGACCGGTTGCAAACGATACGGATCCCATTTTTTTGAGAGGTGAAATTGCCCAAGGTATGTTTGTAAACTTTAAAAACGTACTTGATACATCACGCAAAAAAATTCCTTTTGGGATCGCTTCGGCCGGGAAAGCTTTCAGAAATGAAATTACTCCCGGCAACTTCATTTTCCGAACTCTTGAGTTCGACTTAATGGAATTTGAATATTTTATTAAAGAAGATATGTGGAAGGAGAAGTTTGATTATTGGCTTGAGGAAATGCATAAATGGTTGGAAATTGTTGGGATAAATAAAGAAAATACACGTGTTAGGCAACATACCGATGATGAACTTTCTCATTATTCAAAGAAAACGGTTGATATAGAATATAAAACACCGTTCGGATGGAAAGAGCTTTACGGTCTTGCATATCGAACGGATTTTGATTTGCGAAATCATATTGAAAAAAGCGGAGCCGATTTGAATTATTTCGATCAAACAACAGGCGAAAAATATATTCCTCATGTTATAGAGCCTACATTCGGATTAAGCCGCACGTTACTTATGGTTTTACTTGATGCATACGATGAAGAAGACGTTAAAGATGCAAAAGGCAGCAAAGAAACTCGTATTGTACTACGATTAAAACCGGAAATCGCACCATTTAGAGCCGCAATTTTACCCCTTATGAAAAAACCGGAATTGGTCGAAAAAGCGGATGAAGTATTTGGCTTACTCAAAGATGAATTTGCTTTAGACTTTGATATTACCGGAAGTATTGGTAAACGATACAGACGTCAAGACGAGATTGGGACCCCGTATGCAATTACGATCGATTACGATACTCTGGATGACAATTCGGTTACTGTTCGAGATAGGGATACATTGAAACAGGATAGGGTGAAGATTTCCGAACTGGTACCTATATTAAGAGGAAAATAGAAATTTACGAAAATTTTATACTTTTTTTACAAGCTTATGTTATTTGATTATGCATGAGTTTGCTTCCACGTGAAAAATTACAACTACATGGTCCTAAACAATTAAATAATAGCGATTTGATTGCTATTATTCTCGGACACGCGACCAGAAAGGAAAATGTTTTCGATTTAAGTAAAAGAATTTTAAAAGAGTATGGATCGTTGCCGCTTCAATCGATACAGAATGTGACAGAATGCCAAAAATTATTCGAAATAGGACAGGTCCAGGCATCCAAAATTGTCGCGTGTTTTGAAATCGGCAGACGTTTTTTTTCAAAAAATCATATAAAAAACAAACTTAACAATGCCAATAACGTATTCTCGCATGTAAAAGATATGTTGGATCTTCGTAAAGAATATATTCGCGGACTTTATTTGAACACGAGACATGAATTAATTTACGATGAAGTTTTGTCTATCGGTACTCTTGAAAGCACATCTTTGCATCCTCGGGAAGTATTTTATCCTGCAATTCAAAGATATGCATATACTTTTATACTGGTGCATAATCACCCTTCGGGAAATCCCGAACCAAGTAAGGATGATTTTTATTTAACCCGGGAGATAGTTAAAGCGGGGGATTTGTTTAGAATTCCTCTTCTCGATCATGTTATCGTATCTAAAAACGGATATTACAGTTTTCAGGAAAACGGAACCCTTTCACCTTGAATTTTTGCCTTATTTTTGCTAAAATATATAGATTATAAATATAAAAACAAAAAATAAACATGTGGGATTATATTCTGCAGCATCCGCTTAGAACACTTGTAATAGTTGTTGTACTTGTAAGTTTATACAGATACACGGTCTGGCTTTTTCGCTATTTTATACAACTTTATTATGCGAAAAAGCTTACATATATGAGAATAACACTTCCTCGTGAAGACACTCAAAAAGATAAAGACAAGCAAGTTGAAAAAGATTTTCGTGAAAAAATAGGCGTGATGGATCAATTTTATAGAAATATACATGAAATTCGTGAACTTTCATTCAAAAATCGTATTCGCAATTTCTTTTTAAATCTGGACGTTGTTTCTTTTGAAATGGTCGCGATGAGCAAAGAGGTAAATTTTTATGTGGTAACTTACCCTTTTTATCAAAATATTATTGAAAAACAAATTACATCGTATTATCCGGATGCCGATATTCAGATGACAGAAGCTTACGTGGTTGATCCTCCCGGAAATAAGCAAAGATGCTTTTATGCTTACCTGAACAGAGAAAATTGGTATCCAATTAAAACATACAAAAAAATTGAGAACGATCCGTTAAACGATATGACAAACGTTCTTTCCAAACTTGGTGATGATGACAAGGCGGTTTTTCAGTTTGTTATAAGTCCGCGTTCAGACAGGTGGAGAAAAAAAGCCGAACGAATGGGAACAAAACTTTTCTTAAATAAACTCGGGAAAGGTTGGGTTCCGAGAATTCCGATAATCGGGACTTTACTTAACTGGATATTTAGCATTTTTACCGGTATTGCATTTGGATACGATCGTATGAAGAAACAAGCCCCAAACACGGGCGCCCCGGAAGGAAGCCAATATGTACGTATGCTTCAAACTAAAGAGGAAGTGGCAAAAATGATTGGTGAAAAAGCCAGTCAGGTTGGTTTTGACGTAAGTGTTAGGGTTATTGCGTCGTCAAAAACTCGCGGGGATGCCTACAGACTCGGAAACAATATGATTTTGGCATTGAATCTTTTTAAAGATGCCGCAATGAATTGGTTTCAGACCAAAAGGTTATTTTTTCTCGATTCAATCAATAATAAAATTATGCTTCATGCTTTTAAAAATAGATTACATAATTTCAAACCGCTACCGTTTTTCGGAGAAAAAGAATCAATAATGGTTCCGGAAGAACTTGCAGCTTTGTATCATTTCCCAAATAGTAGATATAATTACACGCCGGTTATTAAATGGCTCAAATATAAAGTTGTGCCGGCTCCTGTTAATACTCCGCAGGAAGGAGTTTATCTGGGTGATAATGTATATCGGGGAGTTCGAAAAAAAGTCCATATACTTAGGCAAGATCGAACAAGACATCAATATATAATCGGAAAATCCGGTGCAGGTAAATCCGTATTCATCAGTTTTATGGCAAGACAGGATATTAGGAATGGTGATGGAGTTTGCGTTATCGATCCACATGGTGATCTTATTGAAGACATCTTGACTTATATTCCTAAAGAAAGGGCAAAAGATGTAATCGTTTTTAACCCTTCCGATCAGCAGCGACCAATGGGGCTTAATATTCTGGAAGCCGATACGCCCGAACAACAAGATCTTGCTTCAAGTCAGGCTACCGAGATTTTCATTAAATTGTTTGGTGACGAAATATTCGGACCGCGCATTCAACACTATTTTAGAAATGCTTGTTTAACACTAATGGAGGACAAAGAGGAAGGAGCGACTTTGATTGATGTCCCTCGAATGTTTGTTGATGACGATTTTATGAAATACAAAGTGAAAAAAGTCAGAAATCCGGTTGTGCGTTCATTTTGGGAACATGAATATGCTCATACGGGGGAGAGGGAACGTCAAGAAATGATTCCGTATTTTTCTTCTAAATTCGGTCCGTTTATCACAAATTCTATAATGCGTAATACCATCGGACAAACAAAATCCGCATTCAATTTTCGTGAAGTCATGGATAATCAAAAAATACTCCTTATCAATCTTTCCAAAGGTAAGATCGGCGATTTAAACACACAGCTTTTAGGACTGGTTGTAGTTGCGAGAATCCAAATGGCCGCGATGAGTCGCGCAGATATGCCGGAAGATCAACGTAAGGATTTTTATTTATATGTAGATGAGTTCCAGAACTTTGCGACAGACAGCTTCTGTTCGATTCTGTCCGAAGCCCGGAAATATCATTTAGCCTTAATTATGGCGCATCAATATATTAAACAGCTTGAAAAGAAGCAAGACACATCTATCCGTGATGCGGTGTTTGGTAACGTAGGAACAATGATGTCATTTAAAGTTGGCGCGGATGATGCCGAATATATGGCAAAAGAATACGCTCCTGTTTTAACCGAAGCAGATGTACTTGGGATCGCAAACTACAAAGCATATATTAAACTAAACATCAAAAATACAACATCAAGACCTTTCTCTCTTGAAACTATTTACGATACAACCGGCAAAAACAAGAAAGTTGCTGAAATCGTGAAAGAATATTCGAGAATGAAATACGGACGAAAGAAAGAATTCGTTAATCAGGAAATTGCAGCGCGAATCGGTATTGACCTAAGTTCGGAATGAGAACATTAAATACACAAAAACTTGTCGAACACGTAAGAAATACAAAAATACTTTTGTATTCGCTTATTTTTGCGTTAGTTGTCGGAATGCTCGGACTTGGAAGCGGGATAAGAAATCTATATGGAGAAATTGTAACAAAGGACTATCAAATTTCCGTCTTAACTGAAGAAGTTGGAAAACTTAAAGAAGAAAATACATACATATATCAAGATCTATTAAAAAATAGAGACTTCCTAACAAAAAGTATCAAAACAATAGAAAATTCGTTTACCGGATATATCGAAGGAAATGAATCGGAGAAGAACAAAATGCACGCGACTTTTACGCAAGTTCAGAATGATTTAAATACACTTTTAAATGAAAAAGAATTTGCAATAGCAAATTTGCGAGAACGAAACGAACGTTTAACGGAAGAAATAAAATTTCAAGTATATTCGGAAGATGTGGAAAACATTTTAATAATCGGAAAAAATCAAAACCTTACAGACACAATTATTCTCGCAAGTGTAAATCCTTCGCTTGAAACAATAACATTAATCAGCATTCCGCGTGATTTATACGTTAACGGGAGAAAAATTAATTCAATTTATGCTTCGTATGGAATTGATAAATTTAAAAGAGATATACAAATGATAACCGGTCTGAATATAGAAAAATATGTAATTTTTGATTTTGCGGCCTTTGAAAAAATCATAGATATATTGGGTGGAATAGACTTGTATGTTCGCAACGATATTTACGATAACAGATTTCCGACAGTGAATAATGGATATACAGTCTACTTGATTGAGAAAGGTTCGCATCATTTTAATGGCAAAGATGCTTTAAACTACGCGCGTAGCAGGAAATCTACGTCCGATTTTGACAGAAGCAAACGTCAACATCAGGTTATTCAGGCAGTTCGCGTAAAACTAAAAATGTTGGATATTCTTGCCGATTTGGATAAAGCCATAGAAATTTTTGAAACTGTGGCCGGCGGTGTTGATACAAACATTGGTGCGTTCGAAGCACTTTACTATATGAACAATTATCAAAATTATGTTATTGAAAGCGGCAATATAATAAGTACAGAGAACTTTTTATATTCTTCCACATCGGTTGACGGTCAATATATTCTTTTACCGAAAACAGGAGATTATTATCAGATAAAGCAGTATGTATCGAATTTGATTAAAGAGTAGGATTCATGCATAATTGAATATGAAATAATCATGTTAACTATCTTTATTCATGAAAAAAATATTTCTACTTTCATTTGCCACTCTTATTTTTATATCCGGATGTAACGGAAGTGACGTTGATATAAATGAAAACATCCAGGTTCCTTCCGATATCGATATTACATATACAAAAGGAAATGCAAATGCGTCCGTAACAATTACGGAATATAGTGATTACCAATGTCCGTTTTGCGCCCGTTTAACGCTCGAAATACTTCCTTTGATTCAAAACGACTACATTGAGACGGGAAAGATTCTATTTGTGTATAAAGACTTGCCGCTTCCAAATCATAAGTATGCTCAAAAAGCCAGTGAGGCGACATATTGCGCGGGTGAACAAAATGAAGATAAGTTTTGGGAAATGCATGTGAAAATATTTGAAAATCAGAAAAACATAAGGCGAGAAGACTTATCGAAATACGCTGAAGAAGTTGGATTAAATGTGCAGGCTTTCGACAGTTGTCTTGATAGCGACAAATATAAAAATCTTGTCTTACGAAACAGACAGGACGGTTTGAAGGCCGGTGTGGAAGGAACTCCGACATTATTTGTAAACGATGTGCCACTCGTTGGATTGCCTCAATATGAAGCTTTAAAACAAGTTATTGAAACCGAGCTTAGGAAGTAAATTGTAATGGTGGCAGGGGTGGGGATCGAACCCACGACCTCGGGCTTATGAGTCCCGCGCTCTAACCAACTGAGCTACCCTGCCGTATGCGAAGTTTATTCTAAAAGCAGCACACAATAAGTGCAAGCTTTTTTCAAAAATTAAAAAGTTTTTATGTTGAAATTAAATAAAACTCTTGCCGGCACAACCAGATTTGGATTATTTGGCGGAATTTTTTCCAATTGTGGCGGGCTATGCATGGGTTCAAAATAATAATCTTTTCCTTCACGATAAATTCGTTTTACACCTAAATCGCCTTTATACAAAATAGCAAACAATTTTCCACTGTTATCTTCAATATCATTATTTTTAATTGGTTCAAGAATAATAATATCACCTAAATAAATTCCGAATTCGGGATAATCTCTTATGAAAATTCGGACTGCAACAAGTTCTTCAAGCGGTTTATGATAATGCAGATAATTTCTCATATATGATCTGGAAGCATAAATAAAATTATTGGAAACCTTTCTTAATTCATATAGTTGATCGAATGTTTTATTTCGTAGTTTCGTATTATCGAGTAGGGGAATCGCAGCAACATCATCCTGGAAATCTCTACTAATATCTCGTTCAATTAAAGAAACTAACTTGTCCCATTTTTTTGCTTTGTCAACATAAGAAAGTAGACCGGGTTTGTTTTCCCCAAGAAAATAACCTACCGGCTTTTTAAGATATTCCGCTATTTTCATTAACTCGGAAATTTTTGGAAGATATCGTCCCTTTGTAATATTGGAAACATATGCACGTGATTTTTGAATCATTTGAGCTAATTCGATTTGTGAAACACCGCGTTCCGTAAGGGCGGCCTTGATTCGTTCCGCAATAAGTTTAGTAAATTTTTCATCCATAATAATATTGTTTACACAGCTTAAACATATTATTAACTACTACTTAATTTTTGTAAAGATCAGTGATAATGCTTTACATAAATTAAATTTTTTGTTAAAAAAAGAAGCGGTTTTAGAGACTTCTATAAAGAGAAGAGAGAGGCTTCACAAAAAGTACCAAGTATTTGGTGCTTTTTGTTTTTCTGAAAGGAAAACAGCGATAGCACGCACGTGGAGTTCCAAGCGTTATTATTATGAAGTTTTTTTATTCAAAATTACCTTTTTAGCTTTACCAAAAACTAATGCTGAATATAACCATTTTAATTTGATTTCCGGTTTGCTGTATTTGTCTCTTTTTAGTTTTTCAACATCTATATCTGCTTTTTTCATAATTTTTTGAGTTTTAATAAAGCTTCCAAATCTAACATATCTTTATTTCTTTTCGTTGCCTTCTTCATTTTAATTAAATCATCAATACTTACAACCGGTAATTCCATATCCCAAACTTTAATAATAGTTTTTTTCTTATCATAATCTTTAAAATGTGAAGATTCTTTTACAATTATATCAATATCAAGTTGAGGCTGAGTATTTGATATATACGTGTAGGCCTTTAGCCCTTTTTTCTTAACAAACTCATCTAGTTTTGCCTTGTTTCCCAACTCTTTAATATTTACCGGAATTCTTTCTACATAATCTAGTTTACGCATTAATTTATCCATTTTTGCTAGATTTACAGGATTTAATGCTAGTAAAATATCTATATCACCTGTAAAACGAGCGTAACCATAAAGGTTAACCGCAACTCCGCCAACAATTAAATAGTTGATTTTAGCTTCTTCGAGTTCTTTGAAGATTTTTTTGTATAGATTCATGTGAGGATTTTATCACACAGGCTTAATTAACGTCTAGTGGGGAGCTTTGTTAGCCTTGAAATATTTTGACACCGAAATGAAATCGATTGTAAAATTGGGTCAAGTTAGCGATTGATATAGCCTTATCTCCGGAATTAATATCAGAAATACTATCGAAAAGAATCAGCAAGGAAAACTTAGCAATTGCTTTAAGGCAAGAAGCTGAAAATCAAAGTGCTGGTCTTCTAACAGCTGTTACGACAAAAAAACGATTTTGTCGTCCGCTACGGAACGCAAAACTCGCTACTATTTTGGTTGCGGGGACAGGATTCGAACCTGTGACCTTCGGGTTATGAGCCCGACGAGCTACCGCTGCTCTACCCCGCGTCAATATATTTTTAAAAGCAGTAGTTATTATATGCAACTCTGCATCGAAGTCAAATGAAAGTCAATAATTATCAGGCTCTTTAAACAGTTTGGGTAAAAATTTCAGTAAGAACCGAGAAAGGTAGAAGACAAAACATGAGCCTTTTTGCAAATCTTTCAACATTATGTATTCCACAGTGTAAACGTTTCATTGTTTCGAAACGGCCGTGTAAAG
>JAJRYP010000003.1 GCA_024275695.1 Patescibacteria group bacterium
AACCACCGTAATTAGGTGCCGCCACGTTAATTACTCCTGCTGTAACATCTCCCGCATCAACAGCAGTCGCCGACCATAAACTAAATCGGAATGTATGCGCAGTTGTAATTGCTGTTGATCCCAAGTTATCGAGAAGTCTTCCTTCGTAAATAAACTTTTCGGGTACCGATGTCGCAGCATAAGCAACATTGCTCATAAATATTGCAAAAGCAATTAAATTAACTGTTTTTAAGATTATTTTTTTCTGCATAATGTAAAAAATGTTGCTAATGAAAATAAAAGGAAAATACTAAAAGAAACCAGGTACATATAATTAGTATTCTCAGTAGATTTCCCCAATTGCATTTGTTGAATTGAACCTAAGTCTGCTTTTAAATATTTTAATTTTGATTGTATTTTTAATTCATTTTGCTTTTGTGTTTCTGTAAGGACATACGATTCACCTTCTTCAAGTTTAAAAATTATTTCCTGATAATTTGTTTGAACAAGTAAACCATCCTGCTTTGATAAAGCATATAAAGTAACCTTGTATTCACCATCTTCGAGACTCTGTGGCGAATATATTTCAAAATTTCCATCCCGATTCGATACAACTGCCGAAACATCTACAAAACTTTCATTTTCCCACACGGCAACTACCCCATAATAAGCTCCGGTATTTCCGTTAATTTGAATAATATTGTTTTCGGAATTCAATTGACCATCTTTCGGAAGCGACACCTCGAGGGGTTCATATTCAAGCGAGCTGTCGATAGTTATAATTTCCGCCTCCGTCTGAAAATTATCATCATAAAGCAAACGTACTTCATAAGTTCCGTCTTCAAATTCAACTTCACTGATTTTTACAAAATTATCATCTTCCTTTACTGCAAGAAAGAATAGTCCAAAAGAAACAAAGGGATCGGTTTTAGTTATTTCTATTTGAAATATCGGATTTTTCGCATGTCCGACAAATAAGGGGGCTTTCTCCGTATAAATCAATCCTTCAATATTTGAAATTCCCAAATAATCTTCAATTTCATTATGAATTAACGGATTCAAACCATAGATAAGCGCTTCTTCGCAATCTTCAATTCCGTCTTTATCTGTATCGGACATATAAGGATTTGAACCCAGAAATTTATTTTCGAATGAAAAACTACACGCATCGGCATCTTCTCCACGAATATCACCTTGCGGAGAAAGCAGTTTTGCCACAAGTTTTGGCGGAACTTCAGCATCTTCCGTAGCTTTTCGATAAAGATCTTCGAAAGCATCATAGAAAGGCTTATCCGAAGATGGATGCAAATTTAAATCTTCAACCGCTTCGTCTTCAATATCTTCTTCAATCGCGATTAACATTGCAGTGTCGGATTCGCCGCTATCGGGCCTTTCAGGTCTCCCCCCGGCAACAGATCCGCCTCCACCTGTCGGAGTACTCGAAGTCCCCCCTGATTCTATATCAATCGCGCTATTGCTATCCACAACACTGTATGAATTTGATTCTGCCGTTCTATCCGTCCAATAAAGATTACTCATATCCATGGAATACGAAGAACTTTCCAGGGTATCTGCGTTATTTGAGAAACTTAAAGATTCGTCATTTAGTGAATAATTTGAACTAAAAGAGGAAGCATAAGCTGTACGCACAAAGACATTGGTAAGTAAAAATACTGTCACCAAAATAAAATAAACTTGTTTTTTTGTTTTTGTTTTATTCAAAATCATTAAATTTTTCTAAAATTTTTCCTAAAATTATAGCACAAAAAACATTGTTTTACAACAGTCAATAGCTTATTTCAGACAATTTAAAATTAAATTTTCCACTTCTCCAAATGTTCCAACGCCTCTTCTAAAGTTGGCATACCAAGACGACCTCCGATTTTTTTACATTTCAATCCTGCACAAACATTCGAAAACATCATATTTTTCCTAAGATCCCAATCCTGAAGTAAACCGTAAAGAAATGCTCCGTGAAATACGTCTCCGGCACCGGTTGTATCAACAATTTTCCCAACATCATACTCCGGAACAGTAGTGCAAGTCATGTCTCCTTGTTCCATTCCGATCGCACCATATTTTCCAAGAGTGATAATCGCAATTTTGGCACCAAATCCAATAAAATCTTTCAGAGCCTTCTCATAATCCCGACCAAATTTTTCTTCAACAAAACGTCTGGAAACAATCAAAATATCCGCATGATGAACAAATTCTTCCGAATTGGGAGTATGAGGCTCCGCATCGATACATGTTTTTACTCCATTCTCACGCGCGAATTTAACCAATTCCAAATTTTCCTTGGGGAAATGCGCATCCGAATGGATAAATTTTGCATTTTTTATTGTTTCATACATCTCATCACAAAGTTTCATCTCCTCCAAATCTCCCCTATCGGCAATAATTGTACGACTACCTTTATCAATAATGATGCTTGAAAGTGCCGGCGCTTTATCTTTCTGAACAACGATACACCCGGTATCAACACCTTCTTCCTTTAATGTTTCAATTGCACATTGACCGATGGCACCCTTGCCGACGGTCCCGATAAAGCCCGTTTTCGCGCCAAGTCTGGCCAAACAGGCTATTGCGTTTGCCGCTTGACCGCCACCCTGAATAGACGAAAAAGTCGGAACAACCTTTTCATCCTTTTCGGGAAAATGGTCAACCACATTCAAATGATCAACTGTTGTGCCCCCTATTCCTACTACGTCATATTGCTTCATATTTAGATTTTACATTATTTTGCAATCATTTATCAATGATGCTATATTCCGCTTAAGCTTTTTTTATTCTCTTACAAAATTTTCGTATGAGCAATGAGATTATTTTCATAATTCAAATCCTCATCGGACTCGGTTTCACGCTAATAGCCTTTCGTATCGGTTTTCATTGGTTGCTGGCATTAATAGCGGTGCAGGCGGTTTTAATGAACATTTTTGTTTTAAAAATGATGAATATTTTCTCATTGGAAGTTACAGGTGGAAATGTTTTATATGCTTCAATTTTTCTTGGAACCGATATTATTTGCGAACATTTTGGCAAAGAAAAAGCCAGACAGGCGGTCTGGATTGGATTTTTCGCATCCGTTTTTTTAATAGTAATGTCTCAATTAATTATTTTGTATACCCCAAGCGTACTTGATGAAGGAAACTTTTTACATAACACACTCGCAACTATTTTTGAAACAACTCCGCGAATTGTGGCTGCTTCGATGGCTTCATATTTAATTTCCCAACACCTGGATATATCGATATTTAATTTCATCAAAAAAACTACAAAAGGAAAATTCTTATGGCTTCGAAACAATGCATCAACTTTGATTTCTCAGTTAGTTGATACAGTCTTTTTCACTTTCGTAGGTTTATATGGCATTGTGGCAAACGCGGAAAATGTATGGCAAATAATCCTGTTTACATATCTATTAAAAGTTATTATCGCTCTTGTAGACACACCGTTTATTTATCTATCAAAAACAAGCTTATTTAAACCAAAAAAAGCCAATCAAGTATAATCGTCTCGCTTTCGCGAACATTTTATCAAAAATCTATTCTTATGACGCAGTAGATATGTCGTTCGCGGAGATGCTTTTTGCAAAAATCAACCGGCAACGGAAAACCGGGCATATGATTTTTGAAAATTATCTCATTCGCTTATTTAGAATTCTAAGACCGTGAGCTGAAATTTTCATTTTTTCCCATTTTCCGGTTTGAGGATTAAAAACCCTTTTTGTAACCATGTTAGGAAGAAATCGCCGTTTAGTCTTACGATTTGAATGACTTACATTATGTCCTGTAGTAGGTCGTTTGCCTGTAATTTCACATACTTTTGACATGCTTTGCTTCGTTTAAGTGCCCTTGTATTTTACTCAAAAAACTTGAAAAAGCAAGGGAGACACACAAAGCGATTGATTTTTTCGCATAAATGTGGTACTATACATTACAAGCTAATAATCCAATTATTATGGCTAACAGATCAGAACCGGAACAACAAGGAGCTGAGTGGTCCAGCCCTGATATAGCAGAAGTTGGCGCTACAAAAAAAGAGAGTCCCGTTCCTGCAATTGCAGATATTACAAAAAAAGATATTTACGGTACTATTGAAGGAGAAACTTCTTCCGACCTGGTGGACAAAGTTGTTCAATTCGAGAAAGAGGTTTTTGACAAAGCAAAAAATGAAACTCAACCTGATCCTGAAATACTTGCAAAAGCGCTTAAGGCAAGAATCGAAGCAGCTACCGAGCTTGCCGCAAAAAATGCTGAAAAAATGCAAAAAATAGCTAATTTTTGGGAAAGACAGTTAGTTCGTTTACGAAAAGGAGGAAAAGCATTATATCAAGGAGGAAGAGGAGTTGGAAAAGGAGCTTTGGAAATAGCCGGAGGGGTATGGGATTTTTCATGGGAACTTTTCGGAAGAGCATGGCATGGCGTAATACGCGGCTTCAAGAAAGGGCGGAAAAAAACCGATGAACAATTAAAAGATTAATCATCAATAATGGACAGACTACTCTTCATACATATCGAAATTAAGCACGTACTTGATATACTTCATTTTATTGAACCTAACATGAAAATTAAGCTCATGGCAGCTATCGACAATCTTCCATATGAAAAATTGCTTGAAGTTCTTAAGAATTTATATAAAATTGAACGGGAATATTTTCAACTTCTTGTAGAAAAACCACAGGAAATAAAAGAATCATAAGACACGAAGCAAAGCTGAGTGTCTCGCTGAGCTAAGGCGAAGCGTAAACGTGAGCACAGCGAACTCCTTAATAATTAAACACATCTCAATGACAAATAAAAGTTCTTCAAAGCAACACGGATTATCTACCGCAAATCAAACACGTCCTAAAAGCAAACTTAGAAAACGTCGCAATAAAGCAAAAGCCAGAGCAAGGAGAGAAGCTGGAAACGCAAAATAATCATTTGATTTAGCTTACAACCGTCTGTAAGATTAAAGAAGCCATTTTTAACTAGAAATCATGGCTTTTTTTAAAAAGAAAAAAAGGAGAAGAGGTAAAGCCAAAACGCAAAGTCGAATCCAGGAAATTCGTTCACCGTATGCGCACAGAAAACTTGCCAAGAAAAAACTTCCAAAAAAATCCGGAAACAAAAGATACTCGGGCGAGCTGAAACTTTCACATAAACACCCGTTACCTGTTAAAAAGTGGCTAATAATCGTGATGGGAATTATCGCCATCGTTTTTGCTCTATATACGGTTGTCTTTACAAATTTTTTCCAACTAAGACAGTGGAAAATCTATGGTGACGATATCATTCAGGAAGAATCGAAATTTGAAGAATTTTTGGCGGTCCACAAAGATAAAAATCTTGCATTTTTGAACACCGGAAAAATAGAATCGAATATTAAATCCCAATATCCTGAAATAAAAAACTTAAAAATTAAAAAAGTCTTTCCGGACACACTCATCATGGAATATGAAAATTACTCCGAAGTGGCGAATATTTTTAATATTGTTGAAGATACGCAAAAAAAATTTGTTATTAATGAGATCGGATTACTTGTTCAAGAAGATTTTGAAAATCCCAATCTACCTTACATAAAGATACGAACAGATAAAATAATGGAACTTTCCGAATTTGCGCTTTCAAGAGAAAAACTGGAATACATTCTTGACGCAATTTACGATTTTGAAGATCTTTTCGGAATGAAGGTACTTGATGCGGAATATAAAGCAAAAGAACGAGAAGTGCATCTAAAAACGGAACGAGAATTTACTGTTTGGCTTGATATGGCCTTAACAATCCGGGAACAATACGACAAATTGAAAAAAGCACTGCCAAAATTGAACATTTATAATGAAGCTCTTGAATATATTGATTTAAGAATCTCTAGCGTAAACGGCCAACGTGTGATATTTAAAAGAAGGTAATATAACCGTTTTTATATGATTTGGGCATTACTCGGCGTATTGATTGGAATAATAGTCGGTTTTACTATCGACATTCCTATTCCAATCGAATATACAAGATATACGGCCGTAGTCAGTATTGGTATCCTGGATGCGCTCTTCGGAGCGATACGCGCCGAAGTTACAAAAGATCATTACAATGCCGTAATTTTTATTTCCGGATTATTTTTTAATGTGATTCTGGCTATAGCAATTACTTATCTTGGTGATAAGTTAGGATTGGATTTGTATTTGGCGGCTACTGTTGTATTTACATTTAGAATTTTTTCAAATGTTGGAATCGCGCGTCGTTCAATATTACAAAACTTTTTAAAAAAACGTAAACAGAAAAAGGCTTTTTAGCCCATAATCAAGCCATGTTCATTGACTCACCTCCCCTATTTTGATATACTTTTTATATACATATAGAATCTAACAAAAATAAAATGGCTAAAGCTTCCAAAATTGCTCTCGTTCAAGAAATGCTGGAAAGTGCCGAAGCAAGTATTCGTTCCGCCAAACAATTGCTTCTTGATCTGGGTATTACAAAATCCGATTTAAAAGAAAAATATTCAAAATCGGCAGAAGAACTATCAACGACATCATCACCCGAAGGAAAGATTGTAGAAGGTGTATTTGACGGACAAAACATGATCGGTCCCGATAAACGGACTTATCCTGTTCCCGCCAACTACGCAAGTAAATCAAAACTCGTTCCGGGAGATATTTTAAAGCTTACAATCCAGGATGACGGAGGATTTATTTATAAACAAATCGGACCTACGGAAAGAAAAAATATTGTTGGAACACTTACATATGAAGATGGACAATATAAGGTTCTTGCGGGAGGAAAAGCTTATAAAGTGTTACTGGCTTCAGTAACGTATTTTAGGGCTGAAGTCGGGGACAAAGTAACATTAATTATCCCTGAACTTGAAGATAGTCAGTGGGGTGCGATTGAGAATGTTCTTCCAAAAGTAGATGACGATGGCAACGAAGTCGATTTGAATACATTTTAAATATTAAAATAACCTATTATGGATCCACAAAATCAACAATCCGGTGAAGTAGTAACCATCAAAGAAGCAGTTGCGAAAGTTAAACAGTGGTTTGAATCCAAAGACTATGAAAAGGCAAAACAAGGATGTAATGAAATCCTTGAAGCTGAACCTGATAATGCCGAAGTAAAAAAACTATTGGAACAAATCAATGCTGCGGAAAGCGGAAATGAGGCGGTTTCCGCTCCTGAATCAGCACCGGAGGAACTCAAGCCGGCTGAGGAAGCTGCGCCTGAAGAACCTAAATCAGCTGAAGAAGCTGCGCCAACGGTAACTCCCGAAGAGGCTGAAACTCCGGAACCGGCTCCTGAACCAACACCTCCGGAGGAAAACACACCATCCGTTCCTTTAGTTGAAGATGAAGCGGAAAAGTCCACGGAAACCGAAAAACCCGTTTCCGAAGAAAAGCCGGAAACGATGCCGGCGGCACCCGAGAAACCACCTGCCTCGACACCTCCGGCTCCCGAAGAGCCGAAAGAAACGACTAAACCGGCAGATATCTTCAAAAAGACAGAAGCAAGCGAGAAAGCTTCCGAAGCTGTAACTACGGAAGAAAAACCCAAGAAAAAAGGAATAGCCGGAAAAATAATCCTTCTTGTTGTTTTACTTGCGATTATTGCCGGGCTGGTTTATTCATACCTGCAAGGATGGTTTAATCCTGTTTTCGAACAGATTTTAAGCTTACTAGGTTTATAAAAGCACTACATGGCCAGTAAATTTTCATGGGATTCCGAGAAAAAGCCTATTTTAGCGCTTGCTCCAATGGAGGGATATACAGATAGCGCTTTCAGACAACTTATTAAAAAATATATTCCGGAAGTAATTTGCTTTACCGAGTTTACAAGTGCGGATGCACTAAAATACAACAGTAAGGTTTCTTTTAAAAAAATTAAATTTGCAAAAACGGAAAAACCTTTAATTGTTCAACTCTTCGGCAAGAAACCCGAGCATTTTATTGAAGCTGCAAAATTAGTGGAAGAATCCGGAGCCGCCGGTATTGATATCAATATGGGATGTCCGGCAAAAAAAGTAATCGGTTCGCAACACGGTTCGGCTTTGCTTAAAAATCCCGAACTCGCAGCCGAAATAGTACATACTGTAGTCAAAAATACAAATTTACCGGTTTCAGTCAAAACACGAATCGGATTTAATTCGTACGACAAAGAAAAACTTCAATCATTTTGCTTAAAAATAGAACAGGCGGGCGCAAAACTTATAACAATTCACGGAAGAACAACCAAACAAGGATACGGGGGTAAAGCAAGCTGGGATCCAATATATCAAATAAAGGAAATTTTAAATATTTACGTTATCGGAAACGGAGACATTGATTCACCTGAAACTGCCGTTAAAAAACTTAAGAACCTTGATGGAATAATGGTTGGAAGAGCTACTTTTGGAAATCCACTCATTATGTACCATATATATAATAAGCTGCATCCGGAAAATAAAAACGACAGAAAACTTCCGGATTGGCATACATTAGCCAAAGAGCATATAGAGCTGGCTGTAAAATCCAAAGGAGAAAAGCGTGCGATGCTGGAAATGAGAAAACACCTTGCCGTATACATTAAAGGTTTTCCCGGTGCGGCAAATTACAGAAGCAAACTGGTTCGTGTTGAAACGAAAAAAGAGGCATTTGAATTGCTTGACGAAATAAAAGAAAATTCGCCTGGTTAAGCGCTTTTTCACCAATCTTTATAGTTGATTTGGCAGGCTTTTCATGCTATAATAATAGGAAAATAAAATAAAAACTCAAGATGACACTAAAAATAGACAAAATCTTACGAACAGCCCTGCAGTATAAAGCTTCAGATGTTTATATTACAACCGGAACAAAACCGGTCCTTCGAATTAACGGAGAACTCGTTTTTATTGAAGGACATGAAATTCTTACAAAAAAAATGGCGGAAGATTATCTTCTTGAAATAATGAATGAAGATCAGAAAAAGAGATTCCAAAAATCATTGGACCTCGATTTTTCGATAGATATTGAAACAATTGCGAGATTTAGGGTGAATATGTTTGTTCAAAGAAAAGGAATCGTAGCGATATTCAGAGTAATCCCGTCGAAAGTTAACACAATGGATGAATTGAATATGCCTCAACAGTTAAAGAGAATTACAAAAATGCAAAATGGACTTGTAATAGTAACCGGACCTACAAGTTCAGGTAAATCTACCACGCTCGCCTCAATAGTACACGAAATTAACATGAATCAATCAAAGCATATTCTAACAATTGAAGATCCGATCGAGTTTATTCATGAAAACATTAAATCCGTTATTGACCAAAGAGAAGTCGGAACCCACACGTTGAGCTTTCAGCGAGCTCTTAAAGCGTCTCTTCGTGAAGATCCAAACGTAATCCTTATCGGAGAAATGCGTGATTTTGAAACAATCTCACTTGCCATTACGGCCGCCGAGACAGGACATTTGGTACTTGCAACTCTTCATACAAGCGGAGCCGCGAAATCTATCGATCGTATGATTTACGCGTTTCCGTCCGAACAACAAAATCAAATTAGAACACAACTCGCGGAAAGCCTTCGCGCAATTATATGGCAATCACTCCTGAAAACCAAAGATAAAAAAGGGCGTATTGCGGCAATGGAGATTCTTTTTAACAATCATGCGATTGAAAATATGATTAGAAAAGGAAATACGCATCAAATTGATTCTGTTATAGAAACAAGCACCCACGAAGGTATGCAGACTATGAGACGCGCATTAACGGACCTTGTTGATGCCGATTTAGTTGATGAAGATGAAGCATTATCGAATATGCCGCCCGAGTTGGATGTTTAACAAGAGCGAATATGAATACACAAACTATAAGTTACATTTCAAAATTCATAGTGCTCTTTATTGCCGTGTTTCTTTTTATAGGCTCACTGCATATCACAAATGTTTATGCCCGGGACAGTAAACCCTTCACACCCAAATCCGCAAGCTTTGAAGTTTCAAAATATTTAAAAATTGAAGGAGGACAAACATATCTTGAGGATGAATCGAAAAAAGCGGGCGCGCTCGAAGATTTTATTATTAAATTAATCAAATTATTAACCTATGTTATCGGTTCTTTCGCACTTTTATTCATTATTGTTGGAGGTATCGTATTAATGGTGTCCCACGGGAGCAGCAATATGCAACAGAAAGGTAAGCAAATCATCTTGTTTGCCGCAATTGGACTTATCGTTGCGTTCTTATCGCTGATTATAGTTACGTTTGTTCAATCACTCTTTTACACAACATAGAATTCATGAAAAAATTCATCCTTTTAATAATTAGTTCATATTTCTTTTTTAGCTTCTTTGTAGTTCCAACTTATGCAAAAGCGTTTACATGTGAAGAGGTTTCAACCGCAAAAGAAGGTTTTTTTGTTATTCTCGAAGAAGTTGTTTCTATGGAAAAAACGGAAAATTCAATCCCATGCTTCAGAGTTTGTGAAAGAGCCGTTGATTCTAATAGAAATTGTGAAATCAAAACCCAATGTGAAGCAATTTCCGCAAAAGATTTTGATTGCCAACGAGTTCAAGTGCTACGAGCGGAATCCGGAGCCGAATTAATATATTCATATGTTGGCATGATTTATAAATGGGCAGCCGGAACAATTGGAATTATTTCCGTTTTTACAATTGTTTATAGTGGAATCGGAATTATGGCGTCAACAGGTGAAGGTGGCAGCATTGATAAACACAAAACACGTATTATGCAGTCTCTTTTGGGACTGGTTATTCTATTTTTATCAGGAATTATTCTATACACGATTAACCCGACTTTCTTTGTCTAAAAAAATCCAACAATTGGGATTCCGATTATTCAACGCCGGGGTAATGCTGTTATTAACAGTTGGAACCGTGTTTGCTCAAGGTGGGACAACACCGGAGACAAAGGCTCCAAAAATCCCCGATATTTCAACATTACCGGGACCGCAAGCCGGGAAAGATGTTGACGTGAGCAAAGTGGGAGGATATTTGCAGGAACAGTTCTTACCAAAAATAGCAGTAACGATTATCAGTTTAGCTGTCGGAACATCGGTTTTATTTATAATTATCGGAGCAATTATGATGCTCACCGCATATGGAAATGAAGAAAAACTTGGAAACGCAAAAAAGACAATAATACTTGCGCTAATTGGTCTTGTTATTAGCTTGCTTTCATATGTAATCGTCCAACTAATATTTTTTACGGGTTATCAAATTACAGAAATCACATAATGAGTATAAAAAAAATACTACAAAAAGGCCTTATATTATTAATTACAATTTGCTTCGCGGCAAGTTTTAATACAGCCTTTGCCGAACTTAAAGAACGTAAAGTAGACACAAGCGATCTTCTTTATAAATTCGAAACAGTTGACGAAAAGGGAAACCCTGTAATTTCCGGAAATACAACAGATTACATAAGCGCCCTCCCCGAAGGAAATTCGGAAGAAGTAATCGCAAAAATTGTATATTTTATATTAATTGTCGCAAATATTCTCGCGTTTGTATCGTTCATAGTCGCAGCGGTATATATGCTTATGTCACAAGGTAATGATGAAGATTTAAGTCATGCCAAACGAATGTTCAATTATACCATCTTTGCTATGATTATTTGCGCAACCGCCCTTGCGTTTGTAATGGGAATTACAAAACTTCAACTATTCTAAAATGATTAAGAAACTCATCACATTTGCGATTTTAATAGCTAGTCTTACACTTTCAACCTCGATTGTTTACGC
>JAJRYP010000066.1 GCA_024275695.1 Patescibacteria group bacterium
CTAATCCGGCTTTTTATATATTATTCGGATATGTTGCGACATTGGGTATTCCGACAATAGGGGCTTCATTGGGTGCGGTGCACGGTTTAGGTAGGGTCGTAACGTTATTATTTTTGGGTGTTTTGGCGATTTTAGGCATTAATGCAATGAATAAACTGAATACTTATCAAGCCAAAGTTAAAAGATGGGTTGCCTGGGCACTGGTTGTTCTTGGTGCTTTTATATTAAATTACGGATTGTTTGGAATGGCATGGTTTGAAGATTCGATTATTCATCAAGCATGGAATAAACTTTTGGAAGGTGTTTTTTCGAGGATTGCAGAATCATCCGCACTCGAATCAACTCTTGAAATACCGTTTGGCACGGGAGGCATAGGTCCATGGTTGTTATTTGCAGGAATTATAAGTGTGGTTATTATCTTGGATGCCTTGTATCAATCTAAAAAAGTAACAAAAGAATAATTATATGAAAAAATTTTTTTTAATAATTTTGGGATTATTGTTATTCTCTGCCAATGTTTACGCACATGAAGCGGAAGGAGCAAAGCAGTTTCCCAATTTGGCCGATGCAGACTGGTTGAGCCCGATTATCGCTTTGTTGATTATAATTATTGCAATTTTTATTTCACGAAAGATTAAAAAATAAAAACAAGAATTTATTTATTAATTTAAAAATTATGAACAAAATTCAATTTTTAACAATGGTTGGTTGTCATAGTTGTGAAACGGTTAAAAAAATCTTTGATGAAGTGATGCCGGATTTCCCGGAGGTAGAAGTGCTGGAAATTGATATAGCAACACCCGAAGGACAAGAATTGGTACAAAAATATGGCATTATGGCGTCACCCGGGATTGTCATCAACGGAGAACTTTTTTCTACAGGCGGTGTTGATAAAGAGAAGTTAATTGAGAAGTTGAAATCTTTGGAATAATCACATATAACATGGCACAATAAAAGGAGAGGGTCAAATTTACCCTCTCCTTTTTAAAAATTATTATTTTTTTAATTTCGTAAGTCCCCATAGTCCGGCAAAGATATATCCCCAGACATATGATTGAATAAGTCCGTAAATGAAACTTGCGGCATTCATACCGTCAAAGCCAAAAAATGTCATACGTAGCAATTGGATGTGTAATTCCTGTTCCACCGGTCTAACATAAAACCAGAAAAAACAAATTAAAAAAAGCAGGATGAAAAACACCCCGAGCCGGTTAGCCCCGCGTAAGTAACCAGATAGCTGTTTGCTTGCCATATAATGAAAGGTTATGGGTAATACTATCTGGCTATTATTATGATACTGCTTGTGTTGAATGTCAAACGAATGCTAAACTTATTATAAAATAATTAGCACACACATTATGCAATACGCTTGGTTTATTTGGAGTCTTATTCTGTTGGTTATATGGTTAATTGTTTATATTTCATTAGGCGATAAAGATAGTAAAAAGGAAATGTTGCATGTAAGTTTATGGACATCTCTTCTTGGATTAACAGAGCCAATATTCGTGCCCGAATATTGGAATCCGTTATCGCTTTTCGATTTGGCCAGAAAAACCGGTTTTGACATAGAGAGTTTTATTTTTGCATTTGGAGTGGGTGGATTGGCGGTAATTATTTATGAATTGATATTTAAAGTAAAACATAAGAAAATTCCAATAATAGAAAGATTGAAACCGCGTCACAAATATCATTTGCAAATACTTTTTTCGGCACCGCTTATCTTTTTCGCACTTTTAATATTCACCGACCTGAATCCTATCTATTCTACATTTATTGCTTTGATGGGCGGAGGTTTTCTTACCTGGTATTGTCGTCCCGATCTTAAAAAGAAGATGATCGTGAGCGCTTTTACATTTACTGCACTTTATTTTCTATATTTTCTTACATTAATCGTCATTTATCCCGGATATGTTGAGCAAGTCTGGAATTTGTCGGCAATTTCAGGAATTCTAATAGTGGGAATCCCGGTTGAAGAATTGATGTTTGCATTTGGCTTGGGATTTTTCTGGTCCAGTGTATATGAACATATAATGTGGCGCAAAATCTAATACGTCACAATTTTTCCGGTTTCAATGTTTTTAAACGTACCTTGTTTAAAAATCGATAAATCGTCCAGGACATAAGAACCGTCTTCATCAATACTTCCGACTTTTCTCCATAAAGACTTTAAATTAGGGTAATAAGCCGTTTCTTCATCAAGAATTAATGTTGGAATCGTTTCAATTTTATATTTATTTATAAGATTTAGTGCTTCGTTAAAGGAAATATCCAGCACCTTTTTTTCTTTATATGTTAAAGGTAGTTTGTTCAGAAATTCTTGCAATATTACGGTGTCGAGACAATCCCGGCAATTTTTATCAACAAGAATGGTTGCGGTTACAAGTCCTTTAATTTTATTACTTGTAATATCTCGGTACGGTGCCGCGATTTGAGTTGCGACATAAGATCCGTCATCGTTTATTTTGCCTATTTCATCCCAATCATCAATTATTTTTTCATATGCCGATAATTCATCACTAAGAATAAATGTCGGAATTTTTTTAATATCATAAAGCTTAATCATTTTTTTTGCTTCTTCATCCGGATAGTTAAACGTTTCTTCGTCAACAACAGAAACTCCGGCTTTTTTTAACTGATTTATAAAACCTTCATGAGAGATACATTCTTCACAATCTTTATCGTTTACATATGTTACTTTAACTTTACCGCTAACTTTGTTTTTCAATACGTCGAAGTACGGCGGGGTGAGTTTTGTAAATATAACCGCCTCGTTTTTAATTTCACCGATTGTTTCCCATGCTTTTTCGATATTTTCGTCTTTTTTGATTTCTCCGGTGAAAATAATGGTGGGAAGTTTGGTGATATTGTACTTTGCAATTAATTCTTTAGCTTTCTCTTCTTCACTATTCAATATTTCTTCTTTTTCAATTTTTACATTGGTATTTTTTATTTGTTGAAATGCAGCATCTATATCAAAACACTCGGAACAATTATTTGTTTTAATTACGGTCGCTTCAAGATTTGCCGGGCGTGAAATTTCAAAGTTTTCCGCCAAAGATGAATTTAATGTACTTGTAAGATTAATAAATAAGGCGGTATTAATTGTTACAAGAAAGAGGATAGCGAAAAATAACGCATTATTCATTAATTTAATTTTTTTCCTGGAAAGCCTGGACATATATAAAATGGATTATTGATAAAATAATTGTGCAAGTATTAGCATCCGCCCGCCATATCCGGGAGTGCTTCAAGATTGGTTTTCGAAGCGTCAAATCTGTAAGAAACGGCACTTGCTTTGTTAATTGATATACCGCTTTCAGAAATTTTACCGCTTAAATTAATCAACGCATAAGTAGTATATGAACTGCCGATTAGAAGAATGACGAGAAAAATTCCTGATAAAATTGAACCGAGTTTGTTCATAATTTAATAAATTAAATAAATAATTAGCATCCGCCCGCCATATCCGGAAGATTTTCGACGTTGCTTGGAAGTGGAATGGAAATATTTTTGGCGTTTTTATTTATTCGAGTATTCAAAAGTAAAGCGGCGATGTCGGGTGTGAACTTTTCCGATTCAGCTTGAGTAATATATTTTTTCATCATTTGTTTCGGGAAAAATAAAGCTTTCCAACGTGCCAGTTCTTGTAAAATCTGATCATTGGTGAATTCCTCGGGGTGATTTTGTAAGAGATAGAGTGCCAATCCGCGCATCGCGGCGCTATGGGCACAGCCGCATGCCGCCTTCCCGTCTTTGAACACAAGTGTTCTTGCGCTACAGCAAAATTCACAGGCGATTTTTGTTCCGATGTCAACATATCGTTGTTTTATATTGGCGGGCAAAGATTCAACATCGATTTTTTTTGATCCGCGGTCAAATGTTTCCATTTTATCTATCATTTGATTCATGAATTCTTGATTCGTTAGATCAAATTCGTATGTGACGCCGAGCTCCTCACCGTATATTTCCGGAATACCTTTTGTGAAAATCAGAATTTGAGCGTCCGTTTCGGGATTGCCGGTTAACGAAACAGCATATGCGTCTTGAGATAAAAGATTGTCAAATAAATTTATTGCCAAATATTGATTGGTAAACGTAAAAAACAAAAGGAGAGTTGTTATTCCGTAGACAAAACCGGTATTGAAAACGAATTGTTTTTTTGTTTTTATTCATATATATGATTTTTTATTGAAATGGAGAGATCGGACTTATGAATTTGTCCGAACCTCTCCATCTAAAAGTTTATCGAAACCATCGTCCCCAATTTCTCATCATATTTCCAAAATAACCATGTCTTCCATACCCTCTGTCATAACTTCTTTTGTTGTAATTGTTATAGCTGTAATTCATCATATTTCCGTATCCGTTATGGTTGTGATAGGAGCCGTTTCCCATCATTCCGTAATAACCGCCGTAAGAACCATATCCTCCTCCCATGTTGTAACTTCCTCCCATCATCGCCGATGCGGAAGCAATGCCGGTGGCTGTGAATAAAAGGATAGCCGTTGAAACGGTGGCGATAAACATAGCAATTTTTTTCATACATTATAGGGTTAAAAATAAAATGTTAATTTGTCGACAATTTGATCGTTAAGTAGTACAACGGTTTAAATAAATTATTTCACTTTTTTAAATCACATCATGTTCATCATCCCATGATGCTTATCCATATTTTGATGGTGATTATAGTATTTTCTTATTTTTTCCGAATTACAGTGTTGAATGATTTCCGCATTAAAAGCATTCAGGGAGTTTTTTGTTCCTTTTATTCTGATATATTCTCCTTGCTTAACATTTGTTCCCTCGGGAAGCAATATGTTTATATTTTCTCCCGATGGAGTTTCAATAAACGCCGTATTTTCGGATACTTTTTTCACCAATCCAATCATGACATTGTTATGCGCCAGGTCATATCTCGCTCTGTTAACGTAAAAATGATGCATAAGAGGGATGTTGATTTCGCCTTGCAACTCCAATTCCTGCAGATTTTCATTTACTCCGGAATTAGCCAGCGCGGTACCGCCGATTCCACTAATTATAACAACAATGATGCTAAGATTTGTTATTGCAATCTGTTGTAATCGTTCATTCGTGCGAAGAAACAAAATTCCTCCGATTATGAAAGCCGCGCTATAAAAAATAAGATCATAGGGTACTTGTGACAGGAAATCCAAAATGAATTCATTTTCGAAATTCAAAAGTTCAAGACTTCCGTTCATTTTAATTTCAAAAATAACAGCATTAATTAAAATGATCCCCGTAAGGACAGTAAGAATTGATAAAATTAAATTTACGGCATTTTTCAATACGGACTTTTTTACTTGTTTAATGACAAGCTTGCGTTTATCTATCTCTTTCATCAGAGTTGCAGAAAAATTTACGGGTAACGGAGGCGTATTGTGTTTTGCCGATTTTAATAATTTATCCGGATCCATATATTTACTGTTTTATAATTCCGCATCAGGTAATACAAAAAAAAGTGAAAATTATTTCAGTTGCTCAAGAAGCCTTTTTAAATGTTTTTTTCCACGCATCATTAATATACCCACCGTGTTTCTTGGTTTATTAATGATTTTTGCGATCTCTTCATATGATTTTTCTTCAAAATAATGAAGAACAATGACTTCACGAAATTTCGGTTTGATTTTATTTAAAGCAATATAAACCAAATTAGCATTATTCGCGTTATCTATCTGATCGGTAACGGAAGTTTCAGATGAACCGATATCGTTCCAGTGATCTTCATCCAACAGGATTTCTTTTCTCCGCGAATTTTTTTTAATGAAATTTACCGCTTCATTGTGAGCAATACGGTATAACCATGGAGAAAACGATTTTTTAAAGTCAAAGCCGGCCAGATTTTCATATGCTTTTAAGAAGACTTCTTGAGTTATGTCTTGCGCGCTCTCTTTATCGTTACCGATAAACCTGTATATATAGGCGAATATACGTTGCGAGTAGTTTTGTACCAGCGTTTTATAACTCTCTTTGTTCCCGGCCAATACATCTTTTATAATCTTTGTTTCATCCATGGTTTACGTGAAGAATATGATAATAATAAGTCCGAGAGCTATCATTGTTGCCCCAATAAGAATTTTTGACGAAACAGATTCTTTTCGTTCCCATTTTTGCAATTTTTCGGCGGCCTTGCGATTTGCCGCAAGAAACAGCAGTATAATAAGCGGCGAAACAAACATGAAGTTGTACCATATCATCCACCAAACGCCCTCAATATATGTTTTCGTACTTGAAAGGAGACCGATAATCGCGACATAAATTCCTCCGGAGCAGGGGAACGTACAGAGTCCGACAACGAAACCTCCGATAAATGAAGCAGGAAGTGTAGCTTTGTGCAGCCATTTCTCAATAATCGGTTTTGTATCTACCGGAATGCGTAATTTTATGGGGAATTTTGGAAATAAAGTTCCAAGAAGTTGAATAACTCCAAGCCCGATTACAAGGTATGCGCCAATATACGCCATTAGATGCGGTGACCCCGTGATGATAAACGCGCGAGCCAGCCCTATACCTATTAAAAAATATGCCAAATAAATCGCCAGAATATACACAACTCCCATTTTCCATACGCCGGCTCGCGTCTTTTTAATCGCAAACAAGAAAGCTATGAAAAAAAGCATAACGGCAAAAGCGCACGGATTCAGTCCGTCAATAAATGCTGAAGTTGTTATTACGGCAAATAGTCCCCAAAAACCGTTTTGCGATGCTACTAATCCTTCTTCGCCCTTATGATCTTTCAGCCAGTTCAGATAAGTTGTAATAGGTTCATCTAATGGGTATGTTTTCACTTCCCCCTGAAAATCCCAAACTTTATAATCAACTCCGTCACCGTGCATTTTGTCCTGATAAACAAGGAGTTTGTCGTATTCTTCGGGGTTTTCAAGTAAATATCGCATGATTGGTTCCGGAACATGTCCACCAATAAGCAGATTATCACCGACAAATGCTTCGATATGACTTTGAAGTTCAAGCGGCACTCCCCATTTTTCATTATAGTCATGTAAAATATCCCGATTTTCCCGCTCATTGATATAATCTCTTTGTACAAGTTTATAATCGTATTCTTCAAAAAATGTCGGATACATTTCTTTTACGAGTTCTCCGCAATCCTGGCATGCTTCATTAAAAAATACAACAACTTCATTTGCCTTTGCGGGATTGACATTATTGCTTGCCGCATGTGCAGTATGAGTACCTCCTATAAGAAGTATCCCAAGTAACGTAAGAGTAAGTAATTTTTTCATAGAAAATAGTTAATATTTATGTCTTTTTCACAACATTGCCGTCAATTTTTACTTCTATTTGTTCGGTTGTTGTTGAATTTGTTCCAAGGATAAGCGCGCGTGTAATAGGCCCTACGGCATTTGGTCCGTGTGCAAGCGGGTCATAGGTAGCTCGTAATATTTTTGTTTCTCCGGGGTTAATTGTTATTTTTCCAATAAACCCTTCATGCATTCCGAAAGTTTTGCCGTCAATTGTTCCTTCCGTACACATACATGTTGTTTTCCCCCATAAAATATCAATAGGTTCGTCGCTTTCATTTTTAAGAGGAAACTTTGCACTCACTTTTCCTCCAAAAATATCAATATCTCCAAAACTGTGAGATGTTTTTGGAACAGTCAGGGAAGCACTGCTTTCATTGGGTGCGAAGGCACCTGTAAGTCCTAAATAAAAAGCTCCGGCAATTACTATTGCCGCGACAAGTCCTAAAAATATAAGACGACGATCGGCGCTTTGTTGTGTGTTCATAATAATGAATGTTAAAGATTAAAGAATTATATTGGCTTCGATATTAAATTCGACTTCGGGATTGTCCGGATCGTTTGATGGTATAAACACGGTTCGTTTAAATATTCCCGAAGGTTCTTCATGGAAATCCGGATCAAAAGTTACCGTAACAGTCGCATTCTCTCCGGGCGCAATATTGCTTTGATTTATTGTTGCGCCGGTGCATCCGCAACTTGTAGTGATGGTGTCTATCACCAATTCTTTTGTGCCTGTGTTGCTTACTTTGAAAGTTGTAGTTACAACACCACCTTTCTGGGGAATTTCTCCAAATGAATAAAAAGTACTGTCAAGGGTGATTTGAGGCGCTTCTTCTACTATGTCGGTATCCAGGGGCAGCTTGTCTTCCCGCCAATGCACAAGTCCTCCTCCCAAAACCTTTATGTTGTTATATCCCATTTCTTTCATGAGGTCGTAAGCGATTTTCGCGCGTCTTCCGCTTCGACAAACAATTATAATCTCGTCATCTTTACCAAAACCCTTATTAACAAGTGAAGCTTCGGTAATTTCCGTATGAGGGATTAAAATAGATGTTTGAAGATTTTCCGGGATCCTTTCTTCTTCAAATTCAGCTTGCGTGCGGACATCCAGTATTTTTACATTGGAATCTTCTTCCAGCCTTTTCTTCGCCGAATCCGGACCGATTTCGTAATTCCGATAATCGTCATCATGTGTACTCTTTTCGTCTTCGGAAATTTCTTTAACAACATCTCCCGTAATATCAATCTGAAATTCCGGTGTTTTCGGATCCGAGGTTTGAAGATAAATTACGCGAGTAATGGGGCCGTACTGATCCGGATGGACCATAGGATCAAAAGTTACGATCATTTCGCGGCTTTCACCAGGTTCCAGATCGTCCATATCCATTTCCGCGGTGGTACATCCGCAACTTGTGGAAAGCCTTAGGATTTTCAGCGGCTTGTTTCCGACATTTTCAACTGTAAATCTAGTTGAAACATTTCCCTTACTCTGATCAATAGTACCAAAATCATAATTTTCCGGACTTACAGCCACCTTGGGATCTTCGGAAAGTTTTGCGCATCCCGCCAGAATGGTAACGAGAAACAATAAAGAAACGACTAATAATAATTTTTTCATAACAAAACAAATTAAATATAAAAAATATCCTTTTTTAACATGAATATATGTTCATGTTAAAAAGACGTTTATGAAAAAATTATTTTAGGTATTTAATTCTACGGTGCGTAATTTAAAGAGAAATTGTCTTTTAAGGTAACTGTTTGGAGGATCATCTATAAATGAATTTGATGAATTGGGCAACAATTCATCGTGATAAAAGGCATAAAGTTGGGTATCTTTGATGTCGGTTTTTACTTCTTCCCGGCTAAAATTATAACCGGATGACAATTTTTCGTAAGCCGAATTGCTTGAGGAGAGTTTGCATTTGCAAGCCGTTTGACCATCGTTGCTTGTTTGTATAATAAAGCTCCCGACGTCTTTTGGAGTTTCGGCATACGCGACAGATAATGAGCTGTGGCATGTTCCCAAAAACAAGCTTAATCCGATAATGATTGAGAGAATATTCTTCATTAAACAACAGTAATTATACCACTACCTATGGTATAGGATATTTACGAAAAAGTCAATCCTTTTGTAGCCTTGCCAATTTGTATGAATACCTATACCATACATGTAGTACAAGTAACTGATATTTATGAATACTTATAAACAAAAAGTCAACACGTCAGTTAAAAAAGCTATCTCTCTTCTTAAAAGAATTAATAAAATGCTCGAAGAAGATAGATATTGCATTGATGTTATTCAGCAAATCCTGGCAGTGATGGGTATTATGAGAGGTGCTAATGAAAAATTACTTGAGGGGCATTTAAACGCATGTGTAAAAAAAGCGGTTAAATCGAAGGATTCCAAAAGACAGGATGAAATGATAGAAGAGCTTATAAAAGTAATGAAAATTGCTCAAAAGAAATAAAAAAAGGGCAGTTTAACACCATGCCCGGGGTTAAATCTTTTTATAAAGATGCTTTTTAGCAGCAGCCGTCGTCATCTCCGCCAAAAAATCCGCAGCTTCCGCCACAGCATCCGCCTTCATCATCATCTCCAAAGAAAAACATAGTAATTTGGGTTAAATGAAATAATTGAATATTCGGAATTCGATTATATCAAAAATTTTCAAGAAGTCCATGTTTCTTTAAGAAAGTCCGAGGAGAATCGCGGTTGAAAAATAGAAAATATACACAAAAATAAATAGAAATATTTTCATTGATCGACTTACAAAAGGAATGTCGCCCTCCATTCCTTTAATTGTTTTTCCGACAAGTTTTTTTGTTTGCAGGAACAGAATAGAGATCATATATCCAATAAATATAATTATCAAACAAACGACCCACAGCCAAACATTCGAATATAAATTCTCATAAAACCATGAATCCGGTAACGCGAATTCCATTTTTGCAAGCAATCCTCCGCCAATCAAAATGCTAATAAAATGAATCGTCTGATCCGCAATATAAGGTAAAGGAAAATTATCATACTTTAAGGCAATATTAATCTTGGCAAGATCAGTTATAAAGTGAACAACGCTAATACCTCCAATGACAGCCCAAGTTTCCCATCTTGCCAAATAAGGGAAAAGTAAAATTGCAGATACGCCGGCAAGAAGTAGCACATGCACAAGCACACCGCCGAAGTTTTTCATCTTCCATTGAATCAGCCTATAAGGTTGTAGCAGAAAGTCATTCAGCAGATGTCCGATAATAAGATAAGTCGTGATCATAGATTTTCGGGAGGTTCTTGGAAGCTTTGATTTCTATCGTTTTCTTTAATTCGCTGAATAAATTCAGAACTTATTTGTTCGGCAAGTGAAGGATTTTCGTTGATTAAATTATTAAAATCGTTCTTTTTTAATATAAAAATTTCAGCATCTTCTTCGACCATTGCGTTTGCATTTCTCGGTTTTTCCGAAACAAGCGCCATTTCTCCAAAAAACGTATCCTTTGACAAAGTTGCGATTTCAACTTGATTATCCGGATTTTCATCATCACCATGATAGATTCTTACAACACCGCTTTTTATTATATACAAAGCGTCTCCGGGGTCCCCTTCGGAGAAGATTTTATGATGTTTCGGATAGTATTCGAGCGTAATATTTTCCGAGATCAAATTATACGATTCTTCAGTTAAATCTTTAAATAAAGGAATTTTTTCAAGAATATTAAAAATGGGGTTTGGATTATTCATAATTTTCAAATCTTAAAGATATAAAAAATCAAAAAAGTCTTTTCTATTAAACACAAAAAGTTCGCAGTCTTCCAGGCATTTTACGGATGCGTTTCTTGGATTGCTGTTTAAAAGCGCCATTTCTCCGAAAAAATTATCCGGATAGAGGATAGCTACAGATTGCTCCTTACCATTTTCATCTTTACGGAGAATTTCTACTTTTCCCGATTTAATTATGTAAAAAAGTTCTCCTTTATCGCCCTCATGAAAAACATAAGAATTTTTGGCAAATTTCTGAAGTGCGACTTTCTTTACTACATCAGCCAAATCGTCCTCGTCAACATCGCTCAAAACAGGCATGTTTTTGAGAATTTCGTACAAAGAAGCATCCATGTGTTTATTTTTAAGTGTACTCCAACTATTATTATGCCATAAAATCGCGGAAAAAGCAATAAAGGCGCTTGATAATTAAGATTCTATCTTTTCGCGCGGGGATAAATATTCTTCCGAAGTGAAATCGATAAAGGTAAATGTCCAGACGGTTACCGAAAATACATGAACTACGGCAGCAAGATAAGCGGCGAAGAATAGGAATATAAGACTGACGATACCTAAAATTACAATGCCATAGCTTGGTAGAGATATGGTCGTGTAAAAAGCCAGGGCTGAAATAACAATCGCGGGCACGATAATTACTAAAATAACCTGAATAATTATTCTAATGGCGATAATAAGCATTAAAATAACCAATATGAATGTTTTTTGAAGGTTTAAAATAACAAGCGTACAACTCTTTACAATACCGCTCATAACACCTTCATCGTCGATAATTATGTAGTATTCCGCAAACGTAAAAAGTATGTGGAGTATTAAAGAAACAACTATGAAAATAATAAAAATCGGAACAAAAGACTGAAAGACGTTTGGTCCCAGATTTCTTAGTATAAACGCTCCTTCCGCGGTAATTGAAATAAAGCTGAATGTACGCATAATAAGCGTAAATTCAAAGAAGGGAAGAAATCTTAGAACTCCATATTTAATTCCGTCAACAAGTCCGGTTTTTTGACCGTTCCTTCTGCGTGCAATAACCTGGATCATGGATGCATCCAAAATAACCGGCAATAAAAAATAAATAATTACAAGTATTATTGCAGTTATAACAAGTGGAACCGTGAAAGATATATTATCTCTTATGAAATCGAAGATTGTTGTAACAACAACGTAAAAAAAACTTCGTGGAGCATCATCAAATAACGGCGAAGACTTAAAAGCCAGTATTTGATAGGTCATATAAAAAATACCTACAATTGTTGTTAATAATGCAGGTAAAAATCCGTACCACAGAATTATTTTTTTATTTTTCTGTGTAAACTGCCACGCTTCATATATAGTTTCTTTGTATTTCATACGTAACTATTGTAGGGCTTAAGGTAATGGTGTCAAGAATCCTTCCTGAAAGGAGTTCGCTCCGCTCACACTACGCTCGCGATAAGTTTTTGTTCACGGGAGACTCGCAGTATTTTCCAATCACTAAATGATACCTGAACTGATGTGTAAATGTTTCATTGTAGGTTGAGTTTCAAGAGCATCTTTTCTTTCTCTTTTTTCATCCTTTCCGCAAATTCAGTATCACTCTCAGTATAAGCAATTCGATC
>JAJRYP010000004.1 GCA_024275695.1 Patescibacteria group bacterium
ATCAAGCTGCAACTTCCTTAAACCTCTTCCAATAAAGCTTCTCGATTTGCTCCGGCTTTAAAATTCCTTCGTTCGTCACAATTCGATATAACAAATCCGCCGGAACGCGATCATGAGAGTACTTGGTACGTTCGTAAATGATTGGCTTGTTTAAATGTTCGCGTGTGTGTTTATGAATAAAAATTTCGCCTCGCAATTTCGATTTCCAAAGACTAAATTTTTCTGTCCCCAAAAACATATAAACCGGAATATCTTCCATGGTAAATTCGGTAATTATGCTCAAAGCTCCCGGACTCATCACAAAATGCATGGTGTCCTTCAATGTCAGCGCGCCAAAGAAAACCATGTCAATTTGATCGTGAAGGTGTGAAAGCATGTATGCCGGCACGACCATAAACGGAATGTTCGCGGCATGAAGGCGTTCGATATTGTCATGCGTTTTTTCATAATCTTGCTCGGCAATTATCACCTTAAACTTTCGACCTTTCTTTTTTAAATACACCAGTGTGTCTTGAACCGTGTGGCTGTGATCGTGAATTAATATCGTTTTTTCGTCTATCTTTATTTTCTCCGAATATTTCAAAATTTGACGTTTTTGTTTTCGCGCTTCTTTCATCACTTTTTTAATCTTATTTATCGCGGTTTTCTTCCATTTATCATTCATTTTTTGTTTACATACCCCTCCAAAAATATCTTATTTGAGCCGTCCGAAATAATATCTGAAAATTCCGAATTTCGGCTCGGTGTTACAGATCATTTCAACGAATTCATCATACTGCCGGCAGAAATTATTGAAGTTTGAAGTTTTAAAAGCTTTTATTGCGT
Source organism: Patescibacteria group bacterium (assembly GCA_024275695.1). GTDB lineage: Bacteria > Patescibacteriota > Gracilibacteria > UBA1369 > PNNO01 > JAJRYP01. The sequence goes on from JAJRYP010000004.1 coordinate 826, forward strand.
CCATTAAGGCGAGCATAACCATTTCCGTAAGGTCGCGCGTACCTATTTCAACCTCAAGGTCCCTCATTAATTCCGAAAACAGTTCGTTTTTTGATTTCATTTTTAGCCAACTCTAAAGAATAAATATAAACTGCAAATAAGCAAAATTCCTATCGTTAAGGGAAAACTGAATTTCATATAACTCATAAACGAAATATCAACACCCCTCTTTTTTGCGAGATCCGCTGAAATTACATTCGCCGACGCGCCAATTAAAGTTCCGTTCCCACCAAGACATGCTCCGAGTGATAAGGCCCACCATAAAATCGTAACATCCATCCCCGGGAACTGCATTTGTATTCCGGCAATCACGGGAATCATCACGGTTACAAAAGGAATATTATCCAAAACCATGGACACAAGTCCGGATACCCATAAAACAATTAGCGCCAAATAGAACACGTTTGACGTTGAGTGCGCCACAAATTCGCTTAAGTTTTCCAAAATTCCGGTTTTTTCTATTCCGGAAACCATCACAAATAAGCCGGCGAAGAAAAACAAAGTTGTCCATTCGACAGATTTAAACGAATCATGAATACTAACTTTTTTGCTTGTTATTAACCCAAGAACAATCGCCGCCGTAAAAGCGATAACATAGTTGGGCAGCTCGATATATCTCTGTAACAAGAAGCCGGTAACAGTAGCTGCCAGAGCAAAGATCACTTTAATAACAAAATCTTTATGAATAGTTTTCTTCACAAATTTAGCCTTCACTTTTCGAATAATAATATTTGCGATTGTAAGATCTATCAAGCTGTCGGTAATAGGTCTGATTTTCTTCCAATTAAATACAATAAAAACGAGTAGTGTAAGCAAAATCGCTCCAAGAATCGGCATCCATAAATTGAGTATGAAGTCCAGAAAACTAAAGCCGGTAGCGCCTCCAATAATGATATTCGGAGGATCGCCGATTAAAGTAAGCGCGCCACCTATATTCGAAAAAATGATTTCGGCAAACACATATGGCTTTGGATCTTTTCCCATCCCTTTCACAAGCTCAATCGTCAAAGGAACAATTAAAATAACCGTTGTAACATTATCCAGGAAGGCTGAAAAAAATGCGGTTACAAGAGAAAAAAGCAAAAAGATGGCAAGCGGATTTCCTTTGGTTAAAGCTGCGATTTTCATATTAAGCCACTCAAAAATTCCGCTCTTCGAAGCAATATTTACCAAAATCATCATCGCCAGCAACAAAAGTATCGTTTCGAATTCAATAGCCTCAATTGCTTCTTCGGGCGTAAGAATTCGCAAAATAACCATTAAGAGCGCTCCGAGTAACGCAACAAGCGATTTGTCGACTTTTTCCGAAGCAATAAGCACAAATGCAATTCCGAAGATTCCTAATGCTATATATGTCATGACCCAATAATACTCTTTCTGTAAATTTTGCAAATAAAAAATTCGCAAGGGAAAGCAGAACTGTCGAAAATATATCTAATGAAGGTTTATGGAAATCTAAATTTTTTCTAAAATGTTGCTTTATATAGACAACTAAAGATCAAATTTTTGATATAATGAACAGGAAGCCTCAAAATTCGTCTTAGCCTGGAAGGAGCATAGGGTCCGCAGCTTAAGCTCTTTTCTTTATGTACAAAAAGATACTTGAGAGAAAACGCCTTTCCGTTTTAATCCCCGTTTATAACGAGGTGAATATTGCGAAAAATATCCATACCCTGATTGATGAAGCGGAACAACATTTTGATCAATATGAAATCATAATCGTATCGGACGGCAGCAACGAAGAGACTGTACAAAAACTCAAAAAATGCAAATTCAAGAATGTGAATGTGTATCACTATCCTGAAAATAAAGGAAAAGGATTCGCGCTCAAATTCGCTTTTTCAAAATCAATTGGAGATTTTGTAGTATTTTTGGATGGGGGAATGGAACTGCACCCGGCAGACATCAAACGATTTTTTGTAATGATGGAAATTTACAATGCAGATATCATCATCGGTTCAAAAAGGCATTCTCTTTCAAACGTGGATTACCCATGCTATAGAAGATTTTTAAGTTATAGTTACCAGCTTTTATTAAGGATGCTTTTCAAGCTTAAAGGAGTTAAAGATACGCAAGTTGGACTGAAACTCTTTAAAAGAGAAGTTCTTGAAAAAGTTTTCCCTTATATAAACGTAAACGGATATGCGTTTGATATAGCCATTCTTGTATTCGCGCATTTCTTTGGATTTAAAAGAATTATGGAAGCGCCGGTACAGCTTCAATTTTACAAAGGACAAAAAGATCACGGGATCACACAAGAACTTGGACGTCTGTTTAAAGTGAGCAGGCAAATGTTTTTTGACACATTTAAAATTTACTTTCAGCTTAAAGCGATCAGAAAAGGAAAAATCGATAAAATAAATACGAGTAAGAAATTACAGTTACCTGTTGGCTCAACTCAAATCCTTTGATTTAAAATAATCGATTGTTTTTAAAAGTCCCTCCCGGAGTGGGACCTTTGGTTCCCAATCAAGTTTTTCTTTCGCGAGCGAAATATCCGGCTTTCTTCTTTTCGGATCATCCCGGGGAAGATCTTTGTAAACAATTTTGCTTTTTGATCCGGTAAGTTCAAGCACTTTTTCAGCAAGTTCTTTTATCGTAAACTCATCGGGATTTCCAAGATTAACGGGTCCCGTGAAATCTTTAGCGTCCATCATTTTCGTCATGCCGTTAATTAAATCGTCAACATACTGAAAACTGCGCGTTTGTGAGCCGTCACCATAAACGGTTAAATCCTCACCGCGAAGTGCCTGAACAATAAAATTCGAAACAACGCGCCCGTCATTTACGTACATATTCGGACCGTACGTGTTAAAAATCCTTACAATTTTAATATCAAGGTTGTGCTGACGATAATAATCCATAAATAAGGTTTCCGCACATCTTTTCCCTTCATCATAACAAGCGCGCGGACCAAGGGTATTGGTGTTTCCCCAATAAGTCTCCGGTTGCGGATGCACTTCCGGATCTCCGTAAACCTCCGAAGTTGAAGCTTGCAGAATTCGAGCTTTAACACGCTTTGCAAGACCAAGCATGTTTATAGAACCGTGAACACTGGTTTTTGTTGTTTGAACGGGATCCCACTGATAATGAATCGGTGAAGCGGGACAAGCAAGGTTATAAATCCGGTCCACTTCAACATATAGAGGAAAATTAATATCATGACGCATTAATTCGAAACGCTTGTCGTCCATTAGGTCAAAAATATTCTCCTTATTCCCTGTAAAAAAATTATCCACACAAAGAATTTCATGCCCCCGGCCAAGTAAATGTCTGCATAAATGTGAACCAATAAATCCCGCGCCACCGGTAACTAAAATTTTCATTTAAAAACGGTTATATTCCAATGCCGATATATTCAAATCCCGCCTGCCTTATTACATTTGGATCATAGATATTTCGGCCGTCAAGCACAAGGTTTCCTTTCATAAGTTTCTTGATTTTTTTCAAATCCACAGTTCTAAATTCATCCCATTCGGTAAGTAGTAACAGAGCATCCGCGTCTTTCAGCGCATCATAACTCGTTTTTGAAGGAGTAATTTTCCTATGCTTTCTAAAATGACTATCTATAAATGTATGAGTCGCAATCGGATCAAATGCTTGAACGTGCGCACCGCTTTCCAAAAGTTTCGAAACAACCGGAATAGAAGGAGCATCGCGCAAATCATCGGTTCGCGGTTTAAACGTTAAACCCCAAACAGCGACTTTTTTGCCTTTTAAGTTCGGAATAGAATCTTTTAATTTATGAAAAAGGCGTTCTTTTTGTCGTTCGTTCACAGCCTCCACTTCATTCAAAATCGAAAAATCAAAATTATAATCCTTTCCTTTTTGAATTAACGCATTAATATCTTTCCTAAAACAGCTTCCGCCATAACCGATTCCGGCTTGAAGAAAACGCGGACCAATTCTCGAATCCAGTCCGATACCTTTGGCAACATGACGAATATTTCCACCTGCCAGTTCGCAAAAATTCGCAACCTGATTAATAAACGAGATCTTCATTCCAAGAAAAGAATTTGAAGCGTATTTTATAATTTCAGCCGACTTAATATCGGTAAACATAATTGGTTTTCCTGTCCTGACAAAAGGCTGATACAGCTTTTCCAGTGCGGCGTGCTTTATAGCAATCGCTTTATCGGTTACTATGATAGCTGATTTCGCGGGAATGATCAATGTTAGTCTTGTCCAAATCTAAATGATACCTGAACAGGGATCGGAATCTAATGAAAAATGATACCTGAACTTTAAAAAGTGATGTGTAAGTGTCATATATAATTTATGAACATTACTATGAACATCTCACACATCACCACAATCG
>JAJRYP010000067.1 GCA_024275695.1 Patescibacteria group bacterium
GATGAAGTTGAAAAAATGAGACAAATATACCAAAAACGTCGGGATATGTTTGTTGATGGACTTAATAAAATCAACGGAATTAAATGTGTTAAGCCGGGTGGAGCTTTCTATTTATATCCAAATTTATCCGCAAACTATACACATGAAATTAACAATTCAAGGAAAATGGCGGAAATATTATTAAATGAAGCACACATAGCCGCTGTTCCCGGTGCACCATTTGGAACAGACGAACATGTAAGATTCTCATTTGCTACATCTGAAGAAAGAATTCAAGAATGCCTGGATAGATTAAAGAAGTTGTTTGGATAGAACAAAGGCTACTCGAATCCTCTGGATTTGAGCATCTCTTCCAATCGTACCATTGCCGATATAAAGGCAGCTTGACGCAAAGTGCAGTGATACTTTTTTTGTATTTCAGCAACACGTTTCCATGCGTTTACCATAATCGGCTTTAGCCGTCTCTGAATCTTTTCGGCAGACCAATAATAATTGTTTTGATTTTGTACAAGTTCGAAATAACTTACCGTTACACCTCCGGCGTTTGCCAAAATATCCGGCACAACGGCAATTCCTTTTTTATCAAGAATTTTGTCCGCCTCCGGAGTAACCGGACCGTTCGCAAGTTCGATTATATATTTTGCTTTAATTCTATCGGCATTTTCTTCCGTAATTTGATTTTCCAAAGCCGCTAAAACAAGAATCTCGCAATCTTTTTCAATTAATTCTTCATTTGAAAGGCTCTCACAATGATTATACATTGTTTCGCATTTTGTAACGGTTCCCTTTTCGGTTTTGCATTTAATCATACATGGTGCGTCCAAACCGTCTTCACAATAAACTCCGCCTTTTGAATCTGAAACACCAACAATTTTATATCCTTCTTCCGCTAAAATGCGTGCCATATGAGATCCGGCATTACCAAATCCCTGGATAATCACTTTTGTATTTTCCGGCTTAATTCCTCTCTCTTTTGCAATCTCGGAAAGCACATAAGCTCCACCGCGCGAAGTTGCTTCATCACGACCTTTCGATCCTCCAACGTGCAAAGGTTTTCCGGTTACAACTCCGTTTTTATTAAGATTTCCAAGCTTCATATACTCATCCGCCATCCATGCCATAATTTGAGGATTTGTATTAACATCAGGTGCCGGGACATCTCTATCCGGCCCGATTAAAGCTTGAACACGATCTATGTATTTTCTTGTCAACTGTTCAAGTTCACGTTTTGAAAGCGTCTTCGGATTAACAATAATTCCACCTTTTCCTCCACCCAACGGAATTCCAACAACGGAACATTTCATTGTCATCCATGTCGCAAGGGCTTTAACTTCTTCCATATCAACTTGCTCATGATAACGTATGCCACCTTTAAAAGGTCCCGCCACGTCGTTATGTTGAACCCGAAATCCTTGAAAAACTTTAATCTCTCCCGAATCCATTCGAATAGGAAGGCTAACTTGCAGTACACGTTTTGGATGACTTAGGACAGTTACAATATCTTGATCCAATTTCATAATTTCCGCTGCTTCCTGAATTTGTTTAAGTGTGCTTTTAAAGAGTGACATGATGGGCAGATTAAATATTAAATATTTTTACCGCCCTAAAAGGTAGCACTTTTTCATGCAGAATCAAGTTGATTTTAAAAAATATTACTCAAGAAAACGCCCAAATCCTGAATCGGATTAGTTAGCTGAACAAGATTAATTCCTAAAAGATAGACCATCATTTGCCCTGCGAATCCGGAAAAAATCGGGACCGTGAGATTGTCATCAAGTTTGTATGTGAATAATTCAACAACACTTGCGATAACAGCCATTATTAAAATCAAGAAAGGATATTCCCACAAGAATATTGAAGCTACAAGTAAATTTATAATCAATCCCGCACCAAATCCTTCTAAAGTTTTCCCATTATATATTTTAAGTTTTCCCCATCCAATTCCAATAATTGCTGAAGCAAGATCTCCAAAAACTGTGATTAAAACAGCTACCAGCGCGATTTTAAAATCAAAAACGGCAAATACCACTATTGTTGATAAAACCAGAAATAAAGTTCCTGTCGCAGTCTTTTTTTCATGCTTACGCATGATTCCAAACGGATCCGGAATTTTGACTTTCCATTCCAAACGCAAAAATTCATACTCCAGTATTATCATTAACAAGATAGCCAACGCAAAAGTTGCTATTCTTTCCGAAAGATAATACCTAAGTCCAATGTATCCGACAATTACAATCAGTTGATACAAATGGAAAAGTTTACGTAGTATTTCCTTATGAAATTTTTTCCTCATTTAAGAAGGATGAAAATTTATTTCCAAATCTGATACCATTTCTTTTTTGGACTCTCAAGTAATTTTACCTGATTTTCCAATGCTACTATTTTATCCTGAAATGTTTGGACAAGCCTAAAAAAATTCTCTTTATCTTTTTCGTGTTGGTCAATCAAATTCTGCACCGTGTCTTTAAAAACAGTCAAATCGTCATGAGTTAAATATTGTTTTGCCAGCTTTCTCGGAGTCTTGGAGATTTTCTCGCGGCTCCTTTTCTTTTCTTTCATCTGTTGATCAAAGATATGCTTCAAATCGTATGTTGAAATCAGGCTATCTTTATCAATCATATAATTGTATCCCTGTGGCGTTTTCTTTTTTCTCGATTTAAGTTTTTTGGATTTAACCGCACGACGAATAGTCTGAACTGATTTTTTTGAAATCTCCGCCGCCTCTTGGATAGTCAAAAACGTTTGTGCCATAGGTAGATTGTTTTATTAGTATTTTCGCAATTTCTTGCGAGAATCCAATTATAGCAAATTTTTTTGGGTAATCAAGATCATTTTAACGTTTTCTATTGATCAATCAAAATATATCCGATATTTCTCTGATAATTCGTCAGCCAATGGATCCGGACCTAAATGCGGGTTCTCAATGGCTAATTTTTCTACCATTTCTTCAATATGTTCCGGCGTTTTATTAGGTGCATGTCCTTTCTTTGGTCCCGGTTTCTTCCCA
>JAJRYP010000068.1 GCA_024275695.1 Patescibacteria group bacterium
GGGACATCAAGGTTTATTAAAGAATTCCAAGAGGAAGCGCGGGAAGAAGAAAAACTGGATCCGGTTCTTGAGTTAAATAATTTTCAAAAAGAACAGCAAATAATACATGAAAAAAATGATGATTTAATGAAAGAAACAATTGAAGATAGCAAGAAAAACGCAAGAGAAGAAAGATCCCCGATTATCGAAAGGAAGCCTTCGGGTGTGCGTGAATATAAAGCAAAACCAAATACTCGGGAAGATAATACGAAAGTTAGAATGGAGCCTTATCCTGATGTTAATCAGATACGCAGGGAGCGCGAAACTCAAGAAAGAGCTTCTGGATTTGCGGATAGGCCTTCACATCCCACGATTCAAACTAAAGCCGATTCGCAAGATAGCGTTAATCCGAATTCAGTAATTCGAATGGACTTATAAATTACTCATTATGATCAAACATAAAGAAGATGTTTATGGCAATGTTATAAAGTTTTATTGCAAGGATTGCCAGAAAATTGTTGATGCAAAACAGGTTGGGAGAAAGAATGTCTTTAGATGCGCAATTTGCAAAACAAAGAATGTTGCGTTTGGTACTGAAAAAAGTATTAAGAATTTTTTTCATATAGAAGATGAAGATTCGGGTGAAGCGGAAAGCGGTAATTCTAAAGAAGAAAAATTTCCGAAAGATACAAAAAAAGAATAATCGCATTTTAGAATTTTTTTACGTTTTTCTTATATTTATGCGTCATAATAGACGCAGGAAAATTTTCTATTGACGGTGAGTGCGCACTCACCTATACTCTAGTCAGACAATTTATATAAATAACTAAAAATATCATGACGGAACAAAACACGGAACGTAAGAAAGCAATAGATCTTGCGTTAACCCAAATTGAAAAATCATTTGGAAAAGGCTCAATTATGAAATTGGGTGAAGCAAAAAAGATTCAAATCGAAACTATTCCCACCGGCGCAATATCTCTGGATACCGCGCTTGGAGGAGGTGTCCCAAAAGGAAGAATAGTTGAAATTTACGGTCCGGAAAGTTCGGGGAAAACAACATTGAGTCTTCATATTGTGGCTGAGGCTCAAAAAAAAGGAGGGCAGGCGGCTTTTATTGATGCCGAACACGCAATGGATCCCGAATACGCAAGTCGTATCGGGGTCGATACTGAAAATTTACTTGTTTCGCAGCCGGACAGTGGCGAACAAGCACTTGAGATAGTTGAAACGTTGGTACGATCCAATGCACTCGATATTATTGTTGTAGACTCGGTGGCGGCACTTACCCCTCGTGCTGAAATCGAAGGAGATATGGGAGATGCACATATGGGTCTTCAGGCACGATTAATGAGTCAAGCACTTCGAAAACTTACAGGTGCCATCAGTAAATCAAATACAACCGTTATCTTCATAAACCAGATTCGTATGAAAATCGGTGTGATGTTTGGAAATCCGGAAACAACTACCGGAGGGAATGCATTAAAATTCTACTCTTCTATTCGAATGGAGATTCGAAGTATTGGAAAAATCGAATCGGGAGTTGGTGAAAAGAAGCAGATTAGCGGAAATCGTGTACGTGTAAAAGTTGTTAAAAACAAGATCGCACCTCCGTTTAAAACCGCTGAATTCGATATTATGTATAATAAAGGAATCTCTCATATCGGTGATTTGCTTGATCTGGCAACAAAGTATGAAATTACCAGAAAAGCAGGTGCTTTCTTTAGCTATAAAGATCTTAAATTAGGTCAAGGAAGAGAAAATGTTAAGGATTTTCTTGCCAAGAACCAAAAAGTGGCAAAGGCAATAGAAAAAGAGGTAAAAGATATAATTTTTAAAGAAGCTCAAGCTGCAAAATAAAATAATATGGATGAGTCTTATCAAAAGCTATTGACATATGCACTGCGTTTAATTGCCAAAAAACGTTATACGGAACATGAGCTTTTAACCAAGCTTAAACGCAAGAAAGACAGCTCAAAAAAAGACATGGAAATGGTAATTAATCGTCTTAAAGAACTTGATTACATTGATGATGAAAATTTCGCAAAGGACTTTATTAAAACCAGATCCGAATTGAATCCGCGAGGGAGAACAATGCTTGATTGGGAGCTCGGGCGTAAAGGTATTAAGAAAGAAATTATCGAAAAAACTTTGGAGGCTGCCAAGATAAATGAAGAGGAATTAATATTGCGCTTGCTCGAGCGTAAGAAAAAATCTCTGGGCAGCCTTTCAAAAGATAAAAAACGTAAAAAAATAATATCGCTTTTGGGATCCAGAGGATTTAATTCGCAAACTATTTACAAAATTATAGAGAAGTGTTAGCATAATATTGAAAGTAAGCAGGCTGGTATTTAAAACTAGGCTGCTCTTTTTTATTAATCTTAAACATATAAACATGCAACAATCACAATTTATGGCAGCCATCAATCAGATCTGCGATGAGAAAAATATTCCGAAAGAAAAAGTTCTTGAAACGATTCAAGCGGCTTTAAGAGCGGCTTATAGAAAAGACTATGGTAATCGTGAACAGAATATTGATGTCGAGCTTAGCGACGGGGCGAATTTTGCAACCGTATATCTTATTAAAGAAGTGGTTAAAAAAGTTGAAAACGAAGATACTGAAATGACTGTAAAAGAAGCTCAAAAATATAAGAAAAACGCAAAAGTCGGCGACGAGATTCGAATGGATGTGACGCCCATGGAGTATGGAAGAATTGCGGCTCAAGCGGCAAAGCAGGTAATAATTCAACGTATTCAAGAGGCTGAACGTGAAGTGATGTATGATACCTTTAAAGATCGAGAAAACGAACTTATTAACGCACTTGTCCACAGAGTTGAACATCAGCAGGTTTATGTGAATCTTGATAACAAAATTACAACAATGCTTCATCCGGATCATCAGATTCCCGGTGAGCAGTATTATGGCGGACAACGTATCAAACTGTATCTTGATAAAGTAATTAAAACAACCAAGGGTCCTCAGCTTGTAATTTCAAGGACACACCCCAGTCTTGTTCGAAAACTGTTGGAGCTTGAAATTCCCGAAATTAAATCAGGTGTTGTTGAAGTAAAAGGAATTGCGCGTGAAGCAGGTGTTCGGTGTAAGGTCGCGGTTTCTTCCACAGACGAAAAAATTGATCCAATTGGATCTTGTGTCGGCCAAAAAGGTGTTCGTGTTCAGAACATTATGGACGAGCTGAATGGTGAAAAAATTGATATTATTCCATGGACCGAAGACCAGGAAGATTATATCAAAATCGCACTTGCCCCGGCAAAAATTGCCCATATTAAACTGGATAAAAAAGCAAAACGAGCTGCTTGTTATGTGAATCCGGATCAACGTCCGCTTGCAATCGGCAAAAACGGTCAAAATGTACGTCTTGCTTCCGAGCTGACTAATTGGGAAATCGATATTTTGGATATTGGAGATCTTGTCGAACAAGAAGGCGCTGCTGAAGGTGGCGAAGAAAAGAAAGAGGCTCAAACAATAGATGATCTGGATATCAAAAAAGCAACTTTGAAGAAATTGAAAGCGGCGAATCTCACTTTAGTGGAGCAGTTAAAAGGTCTTAGTGTAAAGGATCTTACATCTGTTGAAGGAATTGGAGAAAAGTCTGCCGAAGAAATTGTTGCGGCTGTTAAAAATGTTAAATAGTCCCTAGGTCAAAGCAAATATATTTGTCACGTCGAGGATAAATGAAGCAGGTAATTATCCGTTAGGGCGGTGATACTTTCAAAGAATGAAAGCACGGAAGCCTTGAAATGCAATTTTAAAGCTTTATTAAAGCCTTATTTTTTGCTATACTTTATAGATTATAAATAGAAATCGCGCTATGACCGACGATACAAAAATAAAACAGGGCACAGATCAAAAAACTCAAGCAGATGCAACTGCGGCTCCGGCAAAAAAAATTAAAAAGGGACTTGAGGCGATAGATCGTGATTACAAAGAGCGCGAAGCGCTTAAAAAAGCCAAAGCGCTTGGGATTTCATATGTAAATCTTGCGCGAACTCCCATTAATCCCGATTTATTGCGAATCCTTGAACCGGAAGTGGCTGAAAAAGCGCAAATAATCCCCTTCTTTAGAATAGGAAAACGACTTCGTGTAGCTGTTGTTGATCCTGAGAATCCTGAAACAAAAAAAGTTCTTGAGGACCTTAAGAATCAAAAATTTTTATTAAATGTAAATCTTGCGTCTGAACCGGGGCTTCAAGAGGCGTTAAAAAATTATGAGTCCGAGCAATATAAAGTTAAGAAAAAAATTGAGGCAAGCTATGAGGAAAAAGACATAAAAGCATATGAAAAGGAACTTGCGGAAATGACTGATTTAAAGGAAAAAATCGAATCGGGAACATCTGAAGAAGGACTGCAGTATATAAATATCGGGGCTATGAAAACAGGCGCTTCGGATATTCACTTTGAACCTGAGGAAAAAGAAGTCAGAATCAGATATCGTATTGATGGAGTTCTGCACACCGTTATGAGAATTGATCAAAAAGTGTATAAAAATTTGGCTAATCAACTAAAATATATTTCAAAGATGAAGTTGAATGTGTCGAATGTTCCTCAGGATGGAAGATTCAGCTTTATTCTAAACGAAAGAAAAATTGATGTTCGTGTTTCCGATATCCCAACCCAATTTGGAGAATCCTTCGTGCTTAGATTGCTCGATTCTGCAAGAAGCGTTTTAACATATGATGAAATGGGTTTTCAGAATGAATATCTAACGAAGATGCAAAGGCTTAAAACAATAAATAACGGGATGATTTTATGCACCGGCCCTACCGGTTCGGGAAAAACAACAACACTTTATGCAATTCTGGATCAACTCAATTCGCCGGAAACAAAAATTATTACTCTGGAAGATCCAATCGAATATAATTTAAAGGGTGTTACGCAAAGTCAAATAAATGAAAAGCGCGGTTTTACTTTTGGAAGCGGATTGAAGTCTGTCCTAAGACAAGATCCGGATGTTGTAATGATCGGAGAAATCCGTGATATTGATACGGCCGAGACTTCGTCTCAGGCTGCTTTAACGGGGCATGTGGTTTTAAGTACGCTTCATACGAATAGTGCTGTTGAAACTATTCCTCGGCTTATTAACATGGGACTCCAGCCGTTTATGGTAGCGCCGGCGCTTAATACGATTGTTGCCCAGAGGCTTGTAAGACGTGTTTGTGATCATTGTAAAGTTCTTAAAACTATTCCTCCGGCAATGCTTAAAGATATTGAGAAGACAGTTGGATCAATTAGAAAAGTTAAACCGGATTTAGCCATGGAAATCCCTAAAAAACTTCCATTTCCGATTGGATGTGAAAAATGTAGTCACACAGGATATAAAGGAAGAATTCTGGTTACCGAAATGATTACGCTCGATTACGAAATCAGAGATATGATTCTTAAAGAGCAAAGTTCAAACAGTATTCTTTTGGCAGCGCGACGAAAAGGTTTGATCTCAATGCGTGAAGACGGTATTTTAAAAGTTTTAAAAGGTCTTACAACCATCGAAGAAGTTTTCAGAGTTACAAGTGTAGCTAGATAACGAAATATTTCCCATCTCTGCTTTTGTGAATAACGCCGTTTAATTCAAGTTCGGTTAAGGAAATATTTAAATCTTTGGGAAGCAAATTGGTAAAACGCTTAAGTTCATTTGAAGAAAGCGGTTTTTGGGCAAGCGCTTTCGCCACCGTTTTTTGATTTGGAGGTAGATGATTGATCAAATTATTTTTGTGACGAGGGATTGAAAAAGTCTCTAAAATATCCTCGGGATCTTTTAAAAGGTTTGCTGAGGAAGTTTTAATTAAATGATTCGTCCCTTTACTTTTTTCATTATAAATATTGCCGGGAACGGCAAATACTTCTCTTCCTTGATCCAGTGCATATTGAGCTGTAATATTTGCTCCGGACCTCTCTCCCGCCTCAACTACAATAGTCGCTTGCGACAAACCGGAGATAATTCTGTTTCTCAAAGGGAAATGCCATTTTTGCGCTTCCAGATCAGGTGGATATTAAGAAATAAGAGCTCCGTTTTTTGAAATTGTATGCGCAAATTGTTTTAAATGATCGGGAATTCGATTGACTCCGAATCCCAAAACAGCAACAGTTTGCATTCTATTTTCAAGAGCGGCTTTATGAGCTGTCGAGTCTATTCCATACGCCATTCCACTCGTAATAACAAAATTGTAGTCCCGCAAAGTTCTAACAATTTGTTTAGTAACCGATTCACCGTATCCGGTCATTCGGCGTGTTCCGACAATGCTTACAAAGGCTTTTGAACAAGAGGGGATTTTGCCTTTAACATACAAAATTGCCGGTGGCAAATGATTGTTAAGATTTTTCAGCCGAGCAGGATATTCATCATCGTCATAGCGACAAACAATGATTTTAATATTTTGATTAATTATTTTGGAAAACTCAAGCAAAGGATCAAAATTTTTGCGCATCTCACGAAGTTTTTTTAAATAAATTGGGCGTAAACCAATTTCAAACAAGCGTGATTCAGACGCTTTTTCCCAGGCCCGCTTTAAATTCTTAAAGCTGTTAAGAACTGCCCAAAAGGGCTTTGGCATGCCTTGGCAAACTAAATTCCATGCGTGAAAATAAGGTTTCATGAGTGCACAATAACAGGCACTTATAAAAACCCTATAAAATTAATCTAAAATCGAAGATCTTCGATTGAAATTCCGGGTTCGTCTGTAATATCTCCAATTTTGTAAGCTTTCACATCATGATTGTCCGCAATTTTCTTAATTTTATCGAATTCATTTGAAACAATAACCATTCCCACGCCCATATTCCATGTTTTATAAGCTTCCTCATCGGAAACATTTCCAAATTCCTTAACTTTTAAAACAGCTTCATGCGGCTCGGGAAGATTTTCTATTCTTGCTCCAAGATTTCTATTTTTTAAAATTCGAATAACATTTCCGGGAAGTCCGCCGCCGGTAATGTGCGCAATCGCTTTTATATCAACAAGTCTTGGTTGCTTGTATCTGCCAATCATTTCCAGAACACAATTGTGATAAATTTTTGTCGGAGCAAGAACGACTTCTCCCCACGATTGACCATTCCCAAAAGGTTTATCAAACCAGTTGTTGCCAAATTTTTCGTGAAGAATGTGACGTACAAGAGTTGATCAGTTTGATCTAAAAACATTCGAAGCCAGACCAATAAGTTCGTCACCGGCTTTAATATTTTCACCGGTAATAAATTTTTCTTTTTCTACAATTCCAATAGCGGTAGCATTCCAAACATATCCGTCGATCATAGTCCCAAGCTCGGCAATCTCTCCTCCCGGAATAACTATCTTCTGCTCTGCGCAAGCTTTTTTTAGACCTTCCATCAATTGAGTGATAACATCCTTTTCGACCTTTTCGACATCGATTGTATTTGAAACTGAAACTACCTCGGCTCCTACACAAATTGCATCGTCCGCGACCATTCCAATCAGGTCATACCCCATGGTGTCATATTTGCCAATCTGTCTTGCGATTACCATTTTTGTTCCAATTCCATCATCATTTTGAACCAGATAAAAATCACCAAAATCCATAGCGCCTGAAAATCCGCCTTCCATAATAACCGGAGCGCCGATCATTCCTTTACGCACGGGGAAAGTCGCTTTTGCCGCTTCATATGCGATACGAGAGCATTCATCTCCCGTTTCGATATCAACACCGGCTTCTTTATATGTTGCCATTTCAAATATTTGTTAAGAATCGTATCCGCTTTGAGCACGATCACTCACAATTTTACCTTCATCAATTCTTACAACTCTTTTTTGCAAGCGATCTACAAGACTTTTATTGTGACTTGCGAGTAAAACGGTAGCTCCGTTCTTGTTGATTTTTTCAAGTAAATCAAGAATCCCTTCTGCCGATTCAGGATCAAGATTTCCCGTCGGTTCATCCGCGATTACCAATTTCGGATCATGAACAAGAGCTCTGGCAATGGCAGTTCGCTGCTGTTCACCACCTGAAAGTTGATGCGGGAAGTGACTGTGATAATTTTGAAGTCCGACAATTTCCAGTACTTCTTTTACGCGTTTTGCAATAAATCCTTTTGAATATCCACAAGCTTCAAGTGCGAATGCCACATTTTCAAACACATTTTTTTTTGAAAGAAGTTTGTAATCCTGAAAAATAATTCCAAGTTTTCGTCGATACATTTGAAGTGCCTTTTCAGACATTATGTGCACTTTATAGTCATCAACCATGATTTCTCCGCTATGCACTTTCTCAGCTCCAATGAGCGAATAAATCAACGTGGATTTTCCCGCTCCCGAAGGCCCTACAAGAGATACAAATTCTTGCGGTTCAATGACAAGAGAAACATTATTCAGCACAGCTCTGTCACCATAATGTTTTGTAACCTGATCAAATATAATCATAAATTTTTGTAATTCGTAAGGAGTTTGCTCCGCTCACACTTACGCTTTGCCTTAGCTCGGCGAGAGACTCCGTCTCTAAAGTGCGCCTTCACTATAAGTTTTTAACTATAAGGATTCAACCCATTTTCTGAATGCTTCACCTCTTTTTTTATAATTTTCAAACATATCAAAGCTTGCCGATGCCGGAGATAATAGGACAACACCATTCTTTTCGCCATTAACACGTGCCGCGAAAAATGCTTCTCCATAATTTTTTGCGTGTACGATATTTAACGGAATACTACGATTTTTTAAAGCTTTATCATTTACGATATTAATAGCTTCTTCGATTTTATCAGCGGTTTCACCCATTAAAACAACGGTTTTTAAATTGGGCCGGTGAACGATCACCTTTGCCAATTTCGAATAATCGGAATGTTTTTCACTGCCACCGGCTATTAAAACAATCGGTTCGGTGAAAGATTGAATAGCGGCGATACACGTTTCGGGAGTTGTGGAAAAGGAATCGTTGTAATAGCTGATTTTGTCTACTTTACGAATAAATTCAAGACGATGCGGAAGTCCTTTAAATTCAATTATCGTTTTTTTAATAATATCGGTTGGTATTTTTAAATGCTTCGCGATGGTCACGGCAGGCATAATATTTTCAAGATTATGAGGACCAATAAGGCCAACTTCTTTAATTCCGCATATTTTTTCCTTTTTCCAATGTCGTACTGAAATAATTTTATCATTTTCAACATATGCGCCATCTCCAACCTCTTTTTTTACGCTAACAAGAAATTTTTCAGCAGGCGTAAGAGTCAGGTATCGTAGATGATAGGGGTAATCAAAATTTGCAACTGCAACATCCTGTTTTGTTTGATATCGGACAATGCTTTCTTTAGCGGAGAGATACTCTTCAATATCTTTGTGGTAATCAAGATGCTCCGAAACGGTATTTAAAACTACGGCGATATGTGGACTTTTTTTAAGGTCCTGAAGTTGAAAACTGGAAAGTTCCAAAACGACAATTGAGTTTTCATTTAGTTGGTCAATAAAATCGAAAGGGGATTCTCCGATATTTCCTCCCAAATAAATATCTTTTCCCCCATTTTTCAGAATTTTATAGATTAAAGTTGACAGCGTTCCTTTTCCTTTTGTTCCGGTTATGCCAATAATCGGGCAAGGACAAATATCAAAAAACAACTTTGTCGCACTGGTTATTTTTGAGCCCGTTTCACGCGCTTTTTTAAGTTCCGGATGATTCATATGAATGCCGGGACTTCTAAAAATATACTCAAACCGATCCAATCTATCAAAAGCGCTCTCCCCGGTTTGCAATTTAAACTCGGCATATTCATTTAAAGCTTTTTTCTGATCGCAAAGAGTCACATCCTTATATCCGTGTTTTTCAAAATAATCGGCAAGCGCCCGGCCTTCTATGCCGATGCCCAGGATTGCGATTGAACCGGATTTGTTAATTTGATTGTTCATGTCGATAGTTTACCTTTCTTATAAAGAAATTCGCTTTTGCATACTTAAAGCTTACCTTAAATAGCGAATGTTTTCCAATGCTATTGACAAAAAGTACGTAAACATCTTAATATCGTTCTCCACTCCCAACGAAAAGGAGGATTCATGACTCGAAGGGAAAGAGTGGTAGCCGGATATCTGAAGGAGGCTTTTGAGCGCGGGGTCCTGATTCCCGAGCTTTCGAAGCTCTCACCGGAATGTCCCTGCCCCGAATGTTCAGGTAGGCTGGAATTCACTGTCTCCGACGAAGTGGAGAACAAGTACGTGGTAGTCGTAACCTGCTCCAACAGGGACAACGGCTGCAAGCTCCCCGCCATGATGGGGAAAATCACTTTCTCGGTCAAAGAGCATCCCGTTTAGACGGTGGCTCGGAGCCGAATTACCGGGAGGGGACGGTATGCGAGCATATGCAAACGACCGCCCCTCCCAAAACACCAATTATAAGTTCGCTTTTATATAATAAAGATGTTATAATAATAGTGTAGAAAATACGACTGGGACTTTAGACTGAATTTGAGTAGTAAAAAAAATTATGAACGATACGTTAGATCGATGGATTGAGGAAAAACTTCAAGATACCGCCTCACCAAAAAAAATTAAAACCCCTTCGCTTGAAAAGGGAAAATCTTCCGGAAATAAGCATAAAGCGAATCTATCGCAAGCGAAAATTTATCGCGAGCGCAGTGTGAGCGGAGCGAACTCTTTACATCCAAAATCGAAAAAGAAAAAGTCAAAGAGGCACGCAAAATCTACGCATGGAAAATCGGCTTATGCAAAAAACGAGCATGCCGGGCAAACTCGCTCGCGGCCGCACACCAAAAAAGTACAACATACCAAATCCGCCCACCGGGTTTATCGCAATAAAAACGCGAAAGTTCGCATCATGCCGCTTGGAGGGCTTGATGAAGTTGGAAAAAACATGATGGTCATTGAATATAATAATGACATGATCATTATTGATATGGGCTTTCAGTTCCCGGAAGAAGATATGCTGGGAATTGATTACGTAATTCCCGATATTAGCTGGCTTGAGAAGCATTCTCACAAAATTAAAGGTGTGATTCTTACACACGGACACCTTGATCATATTGGAGGAATTCCTTATATATTGCCACGTTTGGGATTCCCTCAAATGTACGGCACAAAGCTTACCTTGGGACTTGTTGAAAAACGCGTTGAGGAATTTGGTCTTAAAAAAGACGCGGTTCTTAATGAAATACATCCGGACGATACTCTTAAACTGGGTCCTTTTACATGTCGATTTTTTAGAGTAAATCATAGTATTCCGGATGGTGTTGGTATTGTTGTTGAAACTCCGGAAGGAACAATCGTGCATACGGGAGATTTTAAGTTTGACGAAACACCGGCAGATCAGGTTCAGGCAGATGTTGGAAAACTCGCTGAACTTGGACGAAAACGCAATGTCTCGGTTCTCTTTTCAGACAGCACAAACGCAACAAAGCCCGGGCATACGGTTTCTGAAAAAGAAATTGGTGAAAATCTCGATGCAATCATTCGTGACACTGACGGTCGAATAATCATTGCTTCTTTTTCGTCTTTAATTGGACGTATACAGCAGATCCTAAATTCAGCTCAAAAATGGAAAAGAAAAGTTTTTGTTAGTGGACGCAGCTTGATCGACAACATTGCGATTGCTGAAAAACGCGGATATATAAAAGTTCCGAAGGGACTAATTAATGATGCGCGTCATTCCAAAAACACTCCCGGCAAAGATTCTTTAATTTTAACAACGGGAAGTCAGGGAGAGGCGGTTTCGGCTCTTACACGAATTTCCCTCAATAATCACAAGCACGTGAAAATTCGAAAAGGTGATACGGTGGTTATTTCCGCGACACCTATTATGGGAAATGAACGTGCTATTTTTACTGTTATCGACAATCTTACAAAATTAGGTGCAAGGGTTATTCATAATAAAATTATGGATGTTCATACCTCGGGCCATGGATGCCAGGAGGATCTTAAAATGATGATAAATTTTGTAAAACCTCATTATTTTGTACCGATTCATGGGCAATATCACATGAGATTCGCGCATAAAGAATTGGCCGAACAAATGGGAATACGTCCGGAAAGAGCAATCATGATTAGTAA
>JAJRYP010000069.1 GCA_024275695.1 Patescibacteria group bacterium
CCCAATCCGCCGGAACCAGCAGCATGAACATCTGGGGTTCGGAAAATATCTCTATCATGGGATAATATCGATCATGAGCCGGCTCAACTTTGATCTGGCCGGCGCGCAATTCATTATCGCCTTCTTTCACGACAAGCGCCTTCGTCTTTTTCAGACTGTTTAAAACATCAAAATTGAACGCCTTTTTATAATAATCGAGATTAAAAGCCGTTACAAATTCCAATTGTTCATTTCCGTTTTCACTGCCTTTAACGCAATAAAGCGAAAAATTTGTGCCATCCACGGTAAACTCATAAACGTGAGTGGTTTTGAATGTCTTTCCACTGCCTATATCAGGCGATTCGTCTATTGCCTTGATGAAATATCTTTGCTGCTTTCCGCTGTGAAAGCAGGTCTCAATCATTTTGGGAATCCCGGCATTAAAGTCTTTGGTACATTGCCAGATGCGGGCAAGGCGGGCGAAGGAATTTTTATTGCAATTAGAAATAAGAAATAATTCTGTACCATTTTTCAATATTAAAGCATGCTTTATAATTTTATCTCTATGTTTCTTGTATTGCTCTTCATCCAATTTCTTTTTAACACAATCTAAAAATTCTTCTTTTGAGTAAAATATTTTGTTTTTTATTTTTTCTAGTTCTTGTAACGTTTCTTTTTTAGGAGAATTTTTATCATTTTTCAAGTTTTGTAATGATTGATCTGTAATAATAAAACTTGTAAAAAAGCTAAAAGGATCTGGAATATCTTGCAAGAGAGATAGGATAGATTCACTTTTATACTCCTTCAAAAATGAATAATTAGATGATAATGCTATATTGATACTTTTGAAGGTGGGATCGCTTTTTCTTCGTTTACCAGTTATTTCGCTCAATTTAGCATGTTTATTTTTTACCGAAAGATTCAACATCTCAATGAAATTGTGATAATTCTTTATTTCCGGATTTTTTTGTTTAAATACGTGTATTGTGTTTGTTAACATACTGTTTAATATCATCCCACTCAACCAATGCCCCATCTCAAACTTTCCTACAATCAAAGCCAACTGCCCGTTTTCATCCGCTGCTTCATCCATCCAGATTGTCTTTTTGCGTTCCTTTTCCCACCATTGTTCCGCTCTTCTGTCCCGCCGGCGATAACAGACGCCGCAAAGCTTGCGATCATACGCCTTTTGTAAATGGATACCTGATAGATCGGAACCAATAAACCGCAGATTGCACGACTGGCAGAGATCTACAATTACATTATTATCGTTTATCTGGATTTTTTTATTACCTGGATTTAGTTTCTTGAAGCACTGATTAAATGCAGGTGTTTTGTCTTTAATTATTTTGCCAATTAGTAATGCCTGTCTGTTGGGTTTTGAAATATGGATGTGTGGCTTAATTTCTCCGTGTAATAACTCTTTTTCTTCATTCGTTTGCAATTGAAAAATGGCATTTATTTTCTTATTTAATTTCTCTTTGATTTCGGCAAGATGTTTATCTTCTAAATCGGGAAAAAGATAAATAGCCCCATTTTCGTCGCGATAAACTTCGTTGGCAATGGGAAACTTCACTTCAAGACAATTGCGTATTATGTTTAGCGTATTTTCCAGCGCCTGCCTTTTCGCCAGCATGTCGTTCACACCGCGGGCACGCATGATGTAATCCAGTCCGTTATAACGGATGGAGAGCAGCCGCCATTTCATTTTTCCAATATCTTCGTAGCCGACTGGGTTGCCTTCAATCAGCAATTTCGCAATGCCCGCTTTAAAAAAGCTCGCCGTCGCATGATGAAAACCGAATAAGTCAACATCATTCACCGGATAGCGGGTGTCGGCAATGTAAATGCCGGTGAACTTTTTTAAAGTCTCAAAGAAATTTTTTCTGATTTCATACCAAAATTGAAGATCATCCTTATTGTTGCCCTTCAAATGTTCAACGATC
>JAJRYP010000070.1 GCA_024275695.1 Patescibacteria group bacterium
CGGACTTGAAGTTGGAAATTTGAAAAGTTTCGATGTTGTTGTTCATATGGGAACTTTAGCTGCTATTGTGATTTATTTTTGGCGAGATGTTGTTGGTTTGTTTAAAGGATTATTTGCGTTTATTGGTGTTTATAAAATTAGCGCGCGTTTACGCGAATATCAAAAATTAATTGGATTTATTATTTTGGCATCCGTTCCGGCCGTGCTTGCCGGGTTATTTTTGGAAGATACAATTGATTTTCTTTTTCGGGATGCTTTGTATGTTGGATTTTGGATGATTATTGTGGGAGAGGTATTCATTTTGGCTGAAGCTGTTTCCGGGCGATTTAAAAAAGAAATTCAAATCGGGTGGCTGCAAGCTTTGATTATTGGGCTTGCGCAAGCCATTGCGTTGATTCCCGGAGTTTCACGTTCAGGATCTACAATTGCGGCCGGATTATTTCAGGGAGCATCTCGAGAAAGAGCGGCGAGGTTTTCGTTTTTAATGGCCATGCCTGTGATATTTGGAGCCGGTTTGTTAACAGTCGTCAAAGAAATAAAAGCCGGCGGATTCGATTTGGAATTGATGCCTTTTGTTGTTGGATTTGTTGCGTCAATGCTTGCAGGATTAGGTGCGGTATACTTTTTAATGAGATTTTTGCAGAATCATACGTTAAAAGTCTTCGCAATTTATTTATTTGTTGTTGGAGGCATAACTGTTGTTATACGGTTGTTCTTTTGAATTTTACACCGGTGTAGCTTAATAGATGTTTTTCTCCTTGCAATCCCACATTTATTTTGATAATTTACCTCTGCATTTTACACATCTTCTGCTCTAGCTGAAAAATGACTGGGGCTTACCATTAACCCAAAGAAAGATGATTCCAAAACCCGCCGTGGAAACTGACAAAGTCACAGAAGCTACGGAAGCCAAGTATGAACTCATGTTGATCATGGTTTCTGATTTGTCGCAAGACGATACGGAAAAGGAGCTGAAAAAGATCAAGAAACAAATTACTGATTTAAAAGGCGAGATTTATCATGAGGATAACTGGGGTGTTCGTGATCTTGCTTATTTAATCAAGAAAAGCGATAAAGGTTATTATGTGATTTTGTATTTCACATTCCCTTCGCAAAACATTAAAGAGTTTGAAAAAGAATTATTTCTTAACAAAAAAGTTCTTCGGCATTTGTTTATAAAAAGCCCGAAAAATTACGAAATCAAAAAACTTGCGGATTTTGAACTCACCGAAGAAGATTTGAAAAAGAAGAAAAAACCTAAAGTTGAACATAAACCCGCGAGAAAAGCTCCTGTGAAAAAAGTTGTTTCAAAATCTGAAACAACTTCCGAAGAAAAGGAGAAAAAGCCGGAATCGACTTCAACCAAAGAAGTGACTCCCGAAGTAACCGAGAAAGAATCAAAAAAAACAATGGCTGATATTGATTCTCAACTCGAAAGCATCCTTGATGATCCGGATATGGACATCAAACTTTAATTTTACTTTTTAAATTAAATAATAATATGGCTAAGAATAAATATAACAAACCCTGTGAATTTTGTACCGAAGGAGCCGCATACGTGGATTACAAAAATCTGAAAGCATTACATCCGTATACAACAAAATACTCAAAAATTGTGCCTAAGTATTATTCCGGTGTATGTTTAAGACATCAGAAGATGCTTGCCGGGGCAATTAAAAGAGCACGTTTTATGGCACTCGTACCGTACGTTAAATAGTTATTTATGGCTCAAACACTACCGTTTTCTCAAATGACCGATGAAGAAATCGAGAAGACGCTTCAAGAGAATAAAATTGGCCTCACAGTCAAAGAGGCAAAACAAATTGAAAAAATTCTCGGTCGCGCACCAACTTTAACCGAAGCTGTTATTTTTGGAATTCAATGTAGTGAGCATTGCGCTTACCGAAGTACAAGAAAGTATTTGAAAACACTTCCGACAAATGCCCCGAACGTAATCCTCGGCCCCGTTGAAGACGCGGGTGTAGTTGAAATTGCAAATGTTAACGGAGAACGATATGGGCTTATCATGGCTCATGAAAGCCACAATCATCCATCGCAAATTGTGCCCTACGAAGGCGCTGCAACAGGTGTCGGAGGAATTGTTCGCGATGTAGCGTGTATGGGGGGCAAGGTTATCGCAACACTCGATCCTTTAAGATTTGGAGATATTAAAAGGAATCACGCGAGACATATAGCCGATGGTGTTGTAGCGGGAATTGCCGGATATGGAAATCCGATCGGTATCCCGAATCTGGGGGGAGATGCTTATTTTGATGAGCAGTATAACGATAATTGTCTTGTTAATGTTGTCGCTCTGGGGCTGGTTAAGGAATCTGAAATTATTCATTCCTATGTGCCGGAAGAAGCTGCGAAAGAGGAATATGACATTATTATCGTAGGAAAGCCTACTGATAATAGCGGAATGGGGGGTGCTTCATTTGCGTCAATAGAGCTTGATGAAAAGGACAAAGAAGCAAATAAAGGTGCGGTTCAGGAACCAAATCCGTTTTTAAAACGTCATTTATTGGTAAGTACATACGATTTATTCAATATCCTGCGCGAGAAAGGATACTTAAAGAAAGTTTCTTTTAAAGATCACGGAGCCGGCGGAAATGTTTGTTCTACCGTTGAACAAGTTTCAAAACGAGGATACGGAGCTGATCTGCAGCTCGATAAAATTCGCACGGGAATGAACGGACTTCATCCTTCGGTTATTGGGTGTGCTGAAACTCAAGAGCGTTTCGCGTGGACATGTCATCCCGAGGTAACGCAGCTGATTCTTGATCACTATAACAAAAAGTGGGATCTTTCTTCGGTTGCTGAAAATGCTTACGCTACAAAAGTCGGAAAGGTCCGCGAAGGGAATTACACAATTTGGTTCAATGGTGAAAAAGAATGTGATGTGAGTTCGATTGATCTTACGGAAGGAATTCAATATGAAAGAGAAATTAAACCTCGGGAAAAGAATTTAAATGAGCCTGAAATTGAAGAAAAAAGCGATTATACAGACGATTTGGTGAGTCTGTTATCTTCAGAGAATATCGCCAGCAGGCGGCCGATTTACGAAAGATACGACAAGCAAATTCGCGGTGATACAATTATTGAGGCCGGCGAAGCTGACGCGGGAGTTCTTGCTCCATTGTTAGGTGAAGATGTGCCGGAAGAATTTAAAAGAATCGGGGTTGCTTTGAGTGCTGACGGAAATGCAAGATACGGAAAAATTGATCCTTATTATCAAGCGGTAAATGCGGTTGTTGAATCTATGCGAAATGTGGCTGCCGTAGGTGCTTATCCGCTTGCAATAACAGACTGTTTGAACTACGGAAATCCTGAAAAACCGGAACAAATGTGGGAATTTGTTGAGGGTGTCAGAGGCATAAAAGATGCGTGTGAAGCTGTACGTTTAAAACATCATCGGGATTCTCCAACACCAATCATTTCAGGTAATGTATCGCTATATAATCAGAGTAAAAACGGTGCGATTCCACCTTCGGCGATTATCGCATGTTCGGGGAAAATCGATAATTATGAGAATGCTGTTACAATGCGGATTAAAAAAAGCGGTTCATTATTATTTTTGATTGGTGCGCGAAAAAATGAACTTGGCGGATCTGAATATTATCGTTTAATGGGTGAGCTTGGAGCAAATGTTCCAAAGCCTGATTTGGAAGAAGTGCGTTGTCAAATTTATGCGTTGACGGACGCGGTTAGTGAAGGTTTGATATTGGCCGCGCACGATATTTCAGAAGGAGGTTTAGCCGTTTGTTTAAGTGAAATGGCTCTTGGAGGACGTGCGGAAGGAGAGTTGGGAGTTCGTGTTGATTTGCGTGATGTTGGTGGCGAAAGTGTAGCCGGTGGCAGTGGAAAAATTAATCAGGTTGAAGTTGATGCAGTTGAGAAAGGTAAAAACGGTGGCGGCGAAGATTTGAAAGCGTATCAGAAACTGTTTAGCGAGACAGGTGGATTTGTTGTAGAAGTGGCATCTGATATGCGAGATGCGTTTTTGGCGACATGCGAAAGACATGGTGTGAAGAATAACGTGTTTGAAATTGGCGAAGTTGTTGAAGATGCTGCGATTGTTGTACGAGATGGAAACGCTGAATTGGTTAATTTACCGTTGGCTAATGCCGCAAAGGCTTGGTATGGGGGCTTGAGGGAAAAAATGTAGTTTAATTTGTGATTAATTAATTTGCGAAGAAATATATAAATTTTGCAACTTGCTTTTTTTACATGGAAAGATGAAAATGCACTTATATTTTATACATGAAAGGTGAGTATACTCTCACCATTGATTTTGTCATCTCGAAATTTGTTGTTGATCTTGAATCTCCATTTGAAATAAGCGAAAATAAAGGTGAAGCTTAACTTGAAAATATGAACAAAAAAGATCAAAATATTCACGAAAAATTTGTTGAATACGGGTGTAACGCAAAAGAGTGGATGCGAAAGTGTGTTTTGTTGCTTCCTGAAATTGAACGTCGGCGAATTTGGAAGAAAAAAGGGTTTGGTAGTATTTACGAATATGCCGCGAAGTTGGCGGGGATGAGCAGGTGGCAGGTTGAAGATGCGTTAAGGATTTTAAAAAAGATTGAAGATAAACCTTTTCTTCAACAAGGGATAAATTCGGTCAGGCCGGTTGTGACGATCGTGACAAAAGAGAATGAAAAGTTTTGGGCGGATAAAGCTCGAGAAATGAGTAAAAATACATTGGAAACATATGTTCGCGAAATCCGTACTAGTACGGAATCGGACAATGAGGTAATTGAAATTTTGATGAATTTAAAGCCGGAATTGGTCGATAAACTGAAAAAATTAAAAGGACATGGAGGATGGAATGAGTTAATGGAGGAATTTGTCGAAATGCGTGAAAAGCAATTCGAACAAGAGAAACCTGAAAAAGTTCAAACGAATTCGCGACATATCCCGACAAAAATAAAAAAACATGTTATTAAAAGATCTAGGAGGACTTGTGAATATCCCGGATGTTGCAAACCTTACGAAATTTTGCATCACACACGTCGATTTGCACTTTATAAGGAGCATGATCCGGACAAGATTTTTGCTTTGTGTAAGGGGCATGAACGACTTTTTCATCAGGGACTTGTTGAAGACGAACATAAAGCGCCCGGATTTTGGAGAATACGTGAGGTGCCTGACAAAAAGGATCCGAAATTTAAAATCGACCTTAAAGTGATGCGATTTAGAAGTGCGGCCGTTGGGTAGGCCTGTAGCAATTGGCCTAACTGTTGCGTTAGAATTTACAATGTAATTTTTTGCAGAACCTGTTATTGCTTTTGTGGCTTTTTTATGCTAAAATAATCAGATAAAATAAAAAGAAAAACATGAAAAATAATGAAAAACAAAAAGAAACACTTTTTGATAAAGCTATTATTTCGTGGGAGGCCCCTGAATATATTCAACATGAAAAAGATTGGAAATGGTTCGTCGCTGCGGGAATTGCATGTGCCGGTCTTATGATTTACGCGATTTTTGTTGAGAATTGGACGCTTGTTGTAGCTCTTGTTGTACTTGCGGCTGTTTATGTCTGGCAGCATTTTCTTGTCCCTCGTCATGTAAAAGTGATTATTTCCAATGTCGGAATAAAAATAGGTGACAAGGAATATCCCTATCAAAATATAAAATCCTTTTGGATTATCTATAGGCCCAAACATGTGACGACTTTGAATTTAAGATCGAATTCCAGGCTTCTACCGGATATATCTATAGATTTGAACGGTCAGAATCCGACTGAAATTCGAGAATATCTTTGTTCACAGATTCATGAAGAAGAAGGTAAAGAGGAAAGTTTTACAGATTTGTTTATTCGTATTACTAAACTTTAAATATTATGCCTCCAAGACGTACAAGACCACCTGTAACACCGACATTTGGCAGCGCAACAACCCAGGCTTTGGAAGCTAAAGTGCAGCGTGAATATGAGGCTTCAAAAAAAGCTTTAAGTAACAATATTGAAAAACAGCTTACCAAATTGAAGAAAGATGTTTCTTTTAAGACTTATGAAGCAAGAGTTAAAGCACCGGATCGGAGTGCCATCACAGCTGATGATTATGCGGTAAATGCCGGAAGATTCATGAGAGAACAAAGTAGGCCTTATCTCGCGGAGCTTGCTAATCTTAAAAAGCTTCCACCGGCAGCGACAGAAGAGGAACGTCAAAAACAACTTGCCGCGATTCCGGCTAAGATGAAAGCAGTAGTTGAAAAACAATATAAGGAAAATGTTGCGTTTATACAGATGCTTAGAAATGCGTTAAAGGCACTTTCGCGAAAAGGACCCATTAGGCCGGCGCAAATGGCCATGTTTGATTCTATATTTCGCGGATTATCAACTCTGTATAAAACAAAGAAATTTAATATGGCCGGTATTACTTCACGCATAGCAAGCAATGGAATCCTTCGAAAGGATTGGGATAGCATTTGTGATATTGTCGTATCAAATAAATATCAAAGAAAAATTAAAGGAGCACAAATTGAAATGCAGGCAACGGGCGCGGTGCTTTCTTTAATGACATTCACTCAGAGAGGCCAACTTATACTCGAACTCGCAAAGAGGAAAGGCAAAAATGAAGCTTTTGCTTTGATGAAAGCATTAGGTGATACTGCGCAACTGACGATTTTGCAGGTGCGGGAATTAACAAAAAAAATTGATCCAAGTCGAACATTTGGTCCGCAAGAGGCGGAAAAAATGCGCAAAAAACAAACCCAGGTAATGAAGCAAATGAGATGGGTGGCACGAAAAAGAAGGTCGGGTATGTTAATAAACCAGGCTGCGAAAGGAGGCTTTGGAAGATGGATTGGTGCCGGCGCGACTATTATTTACTCCCTGGGTGCGTTAAGTAACTGGGTATCGTACTTGAAATCGGGAGAAGGAGGAAGTCTCTCTTTAACAGCAGGATTTAGAAATCCATATTTCTGGCTATGCGCCGGAACGGCATTTGTTGCGGCGAACTATACAAGTACAACGGGTGGCACTCGAAAAGGCCTTACTCCAAGCTATTTGGATAGAATAATTACGCCGTCGATTCCGGAAAAGTATTATTTCGGGAAATCAAAATTGGGAAAAGAGCGGAGCGAAGCATTCAAAGAAATGTCGGCAATGGCAGGTTCGTTGCCAATAATTGATGAATGGTTAACAAACAAAAAAGGTACGGCATTTAATGTCTTAACCAAGATGTATAACGAACTTCAGGTAAAGAAAGTTAGAAGAAAACACGGAAAAAAACCGCGAATAACTTCTCTTTACGAAAGAGCGCTCGCTATACAAGGCGATATTTATAGAAGTCACTCCGGAACAAGAAAAGGAAAAGGCGAAAAATTGCTTGAAAAAGCGTACAACACTTATGGTGCCACAACTATGGAAAGAGTTCTGTTCAAACTGGTTTACGCGGCAAATAAATTACTCATTCAAGATACTAACGATTTATATACCAAAAGGGTTCCGGGAAATAAAAGATTAACATTATTCGCTTATATGCGCCAAATACAGGGATTAAGGCCTAGTGTGAGGCCGGGCGTGAGAACATAACAAATACTTATTATGACTCATCAATTGGGGCCCGGATTTGCAAATTATTTTCTCATTCCGCAAATGAAGCAAATCTTCGATCCTAAAAATATCGAGAGCGATGAAAGACTTCAGATTCTTTTAAGCTTTAAAGACGTATTAAAGCCCGATCAAATTACAGGGCTGAAAGAGGATTATTTTCCCGATTCAACAAAGACAGTAATGGATGATCAAGCAAACAAAGATATCTTTTGGGATATGCTTATAGATTATGTTGGATATATAAAGCAGGTAAGTAACAACAACAAAGAGGTTTTGGCCGCCATGTTGCTTCCCGGAGAGAAAGGTTTAAGC
The DNA here is from genome assembly GCA_024275695.1 of Patescibacteria group bacterium. Taxonomy (GTDB): domain Bacteria; phylum Patescibacteriota; class Gracilibacteria; order UBA1369; family PNNO01; genus JAJRYP01. The sequence goes on from JAJRYP010000070.1 coordinate 7,877, forward strand.
AAAGAAGCTGCAAACAGATATTCGTTTTTCTGTTTCCTGTTTACTAAAACATTAGAGAAAAAATTTATTGAAGAGGAAATTGCAAAACAGGATATTTCCGAAACAGAAAAGAATAAATTACGTGATCAAAATAGCAAAGAAGAGCTCATCCTTGTTAGAAAAAAAGGAAAAGGATCTCCTTTTGGGATTGTGTCGAAAGATCAAGTTGAGAAAGCACAGCAATCCGAGGGAGCAAGAGGCGCGTTAATGGAAACTCTTTTTACGCAAGAAACTACAGAAGGCGGAACGAAGGTGGTCTTGATGAATCCGCCGCAAGACGAAGAAGGGAAAGCACAGCCCG
>JAJRYP010000071.1 GCA_024275695.1 Patescibacteria group bacterium
ATTAAAATTAATTGTTGAATCCGCGGCCAAAACGCTTTTCCCTTCCGTATCCATCATAATTTCAACGGTTCCGTCGCATCCTTCAATCAGATTATTGTTGTCTTTAAAATAAAAAGTAGCCGCGAGCGCTTCCGGCATAATCATCATAAACCCCATGATTAAAAGCAGGAGGTGCGAAAAACTACGTTTTGTGAGAGATATATTTAATTTCATTTTTGTTTTAATTTTGTCTAAATATTATATCATAAAACGAGGTCTTTTAAAAGGCTTTTATTGAGCGGATGAAGCAAAATATTCACCTTCTTCTCTGTAATTCCAAAGCAAAACGGCAATATCAATGGCGTTTACGATTTCTTCTTTTGTAAGATCGTTGACATTCGGGCCTTCATTTCGGTAGGAACCAAGCATTCTCGCGATATCCAAGGCATTTATATAGTTGTCGTCATACGTATCGCCGGCGGTTAATTCAAATGTATCGGCAAAGGTGAAGTCGAGCTCCACGCGCTCCGTTGTTTCGAGAATAATCACGTCTCTAATGATTTTTGTATTATGCGCCTCTCCGTTTAGAGCAATATCGTAAGTTCCCGTTAGGATTTCTCTTTGATATTCTTTAAGACCGTAAGAATCCAAAGCGATATTATCGGTTTCTACGCTTTGAGCACCGTGTTTAAAGAAAATCAACTGAGAATTAAGCCCCAGGTTTGGAGTAGAATCGATAATTGTACGATATTCAGGTCTTCCCTTAATGTCAAAAATAACATCTACAAAAGCCTCGTCTTCACATAAAGAACTACAGCCGTCGCCGTCTACCAAATTACCATCATCACACTGTTCTCCGGCGTCCAAATTGCCGTCTCCGCATTCCGGCTCCTCTGTCGGAGGGCGTCCGCCGCCGCCACCGCCGCCGCCACCGCCGGTGTCTTCAAACTGAGTCGAAAATTCCACGTCCGAATAAGGACTCAAACCTTCATTTGTTAACGGGTCGGGGTCGTTATCTTTACTTTGAACGTCGTAAAAATATGTTTCGCCTATAGTCAGTCCCGTGAATGTATGCGAATATGTTTGCGAAGCGTTTTTACAATCAATCCATCCACTTTCGGCTACGGTAGCGGCCATCGGATCCAATGCAAAATTTTCAAGGCCGGCTCGCACGTTACAAGTAAGATTTACCGCGTCCACACCGTCCACAACGCCGTTGTTATCAAAATAAATTGTGTTGCTGTTGCCTTCGGTTGTGCCAGGCTCAGCGTGGATGTTTGGAGCGGGGAGTGCCGAGGTGGGGGTGCAGGTGGCCCAAACCCCAGAACTTTCAATAGAGCTGGCTATAGAGATATGCTCAAGATTATAGGTCCAACCAATAACTAGATTAGGAATAACAAGAATCTCGTCTGCTGTCGGCAAATCTACGCTTGTTAAAGAAACTCCAGGTCCTTGTGGTCCATGAATCCATACTCTTTGAAGAGTAATATTCGATGTAAGACTTTTATCCCAAGTTAGTTCGCATTGGCCGGTTCCAGGCATATATCCAGGAGTTTCAAGGAAATTTGTAGCATCAAGAGGGCGGACAGTTGTTATTAAATTTATTGATGCAGCTTGCGAAAAAAGAATGTCGGCATTTAGAAATAAAAGCATAACAGACATTATAAGCAGTATAACTTTTGCGAAGGCGTTGTTCATGATTTATTTTTATTTTATATAAATATTATACTACAAAACGCAGCCTAATGCAATTCGTTGGTGCCAATAAACTGTATTTATGCTAAAAAAACCGCCCTTTTAAAGGGCGGTTTTTAATAATGTTATCAAAAACTATTTATGTTCCAATTTTGCTATTTTTTTTCTCATTTTGCGATAACTACTTATGCCTTTGTAAACAATTAAAACTATTAATACCAGGATAGCTATAGCAATAAGAATTTGCCACCATGTCATTACGTAAAAAGTGGTTGTTTCTTCCAAAATGGTATTACTTTCCCCATATGTAAGTTTAAAAGTTGCAGTGTAAGCACCAAGAGTAAAGCCTTCATTCCATTCTAGATCATTTCCAGAAAAAACAGTTTCTTGCTCTCCCAATAAAAATCCATCATTTTTAGTAACATCTGTTTCATAGATACTCACACCGAAAAGATTTTTAATACTTAACGATGCTTTATAGGCTGTAGCTCGTGGATTCTTGTTTGCAATTTTAGCTGTAAATGTAGCTGGCAAAGTTTGAAAAAGCGTGTGGTCTGCACTAAAGGCTGATATTTCAACATTTTCTGATACGGAAACAGCAGCTTCTTTTTCAAAAAACGTTTTCTCTGTTCCCCAGAAGCCTGCAATTTTTGCAATATAATCTCCAGCAGGAATATTTCTATTTTTCCATGCTGTTTTTACCTCTACTTCAGCACCAGGGAAAATATATTGAGAAGGGAACGATACGTTGATGTTGTCTAAAGTTTCAATTTCACCCTGCTCATCTATACGCTTAACAATTTTTTCGATTTTATTTCCTTCTTGGTCATATATTTCTATGCGTGCACTTATTGTTTCTGGAACTCCTCCTGAATTAATAAATTTTGATACAAATGCAATCTCTCCTGCCTTTGCAGCTTCGTCGTCTATTTCAAAAGAAAGAAAATCTACTTTCCTTTCAATATCTCCAGCTATAATAATATCAATTGTTTTTGCGATAGCCGTACTTACACCCAGGCCCGTCCCGCTGTTATCAGTTCCAGCCGGCAATTCTTTCATCGTGATAATTGCATGGTAATCACCAGGGCTAACATCTTCAGGAACATCAATCACCACATCTATATTTTGTGCTTCCCCTGGATTCAAAGCGAGCTTTAAAGGAGAAACTTGTATCCAATTTTTTAATAAATGCCCTTCTGGTAATTCAGAATTTGTTTCGTCTATTTTAACTCTTCGCCCTGAAGCATTGATTATTGCTGAAGCAATCTCGACATTGACATCAATTGCTAAATCGCTGGAATTAGTAAGGCGCATGCTGCTCTTATAGGTTTGTCCTGGAGCCAGCTCAAGTTCAAAATTTTCGGACGACATCGATAAGGCGTATGTTGTACTTAAAAATAGTCCAAAAGAAAAACAGGACGCAATTAGAAGTGTGAAAAATTTTCTCATGAGACAAAAATTAGTTAAAAAATAAAAATACCTTCGCGATAATATCATTTACATGCATCAAAAACAAGCCCATTTGTTTAACAAATGGGCTTGTTTAAGTAACTTTCAATCTAATAAAATTAGATTGTAATAGTATAAGTAGCAGTCATTGAGTATGTATCAGCTGCAGTTCCACTGTCTACACCAACACCAAAACGAGTAACAAATTCATCTGCACTTAAACCAGCAGCAGTGTTATCATAAATTACTTGTCCATTAGTATTTTCAAGACCATGGTAGCAAGGTTCTGCACCACCACCACAAGTAGCCAGGTCATAATCATTGGCTGTAGTGTAAGTAACACCAAATGCAGTTCCGTCATCAGCATTCATAAGTGCATCAAGAGTAGCAGAGTCACTAACAACATAGAACCCGTGTTCTTCGTCAGTAGCGGCATATGGAGTTGTGGTTTCGTTGTTGTCTAAGTCATAGTCAAAACCAATTGTTCCAGCACCAGCAATATCGTCGATATCAGCTGTTCCACCAGCGTTGTCAAATGCATCTGCTTTAAGATCAATTTGCCATGTAAGATCGTTTGTCGAAATAGTGGCTTTACAGTCACCATAACCGAAAGCATTGAAGTTTTCACCTGTTAGTGAGCTAGCCGGGTTACCACCAAGTGTGGTATATACAGCTGTACCAGCAGGAGTATAATCATCAGCAGGATCATCAGCAATACCATCAGTCCCGGCTCCTGTAAAGTCACCAGGCTGAACTAGCCCAAGACTAGTGCCAGTCCATTGATAAGTACCACTTAAAGTCCAACAAGCCGCAGAGATAGAAGTTGCACTTCCTACAGTTGTATTAACTGTAACGCTTGAAGATTGTGCATAAGCAACCGACGAAACCGTGACCATTAAAGCAAGTGCAGCTAAAGCGATAAGCTTTTTCATTTTTGTTTTTGGTTAATTATAAAGCTTTACAATTATCCCTTTTCCCCTTTATGCCCCTTTTGTTACGTCTCGACCAAAACGATAACAATTATAGAAATGATAGTCGTATTTTTATTTTGTGTTCATGTAATATTATATAACATCAGACAAACAAAGTCAAACATTAAATTTTCGTCGATTTAGCCTTTTTGTTGCGTTTTTTTGGCTTATACCACCAAAAATGACAATCTTTTTTATCTCTTTAATCTATCCAAATTGTCAGTTCTATGCCGTCGGTATAGTTGGGCGAAGCATGAACTTCCGCATCCACGGAGGCAAAAACATATAAATTAATACCTTCAACGGCGGAGGTTGTCTGAGCTTGTTCATCAAACAGCTGGGTGTTTCCCGATTCAACTGCGCACGCGCTGTTTTGTGCGTTGCATGCGGTTGGCGTTAGAGTTTGAGTGCCGGTTGCTCCGTCCGTGAACCAAACTCCCCATTCGGAGTGGCTGGAAAGAGCGTCCGAGAGATCGCATATGTTTGATACTTCAACACAGTCGGCAATAATATCCGGATGAGTTGTCAGTCCGGCATCACGGAGCATGTCGGCCTCATATGTGCCGCTTAAACCCGAACCGCCGTTGTATTCACGAAAAGCCAGATCCCACGGTTCGTTTGCGCGGACGGTGAATTCGCAGCTGCCCATATCGCTGTCCGCGTTTAAAACGAGCTGAATTCCGCTTGCGCATCCTCCGACATTTATTTCCAGATAGTTATCCACCGTCATAGATATGTCAAACGTGTCGGACGCGGCATACGCAACGCTTGTGACCGCTATTGTTGCCGTTAAACTTATTATGATCGTCAATGTTTTTATTTTTTTCATTTTCGGGTAGATTTATGTATTTTTCGCATGATTTTACGCAACTTTTTTCTCGATGCTTTTACCGGTTTAAATATGTGTCGTATATTGTACGCAATACATAATATCAACGCTGTTATTGTTAAAGCAATAATTGTTATATAGGGAAATGAACCTGATTGTTTTAACGCCGCGCTGCGAAGGGCGCTTATGTCTACTTCGCCAATTGAAGTTTCGTGTACTGTTATCTCGCGATCATTCGTTAGTTCAATCACCGTTTTTGCCTGTAATTTGTCTTTGTTTTCCGTGTAGCCGGTGAATACGGCGGTATAAATTCCGGGCTTTAAGTCTTTTAATTTGAAATCTGTTTTGTAAGTTTTTTTGCTTGAGGGTAAAATGTTATGTTTTCCTTCATTTATCGGTAGTTTTTGTACAATATTTCCGTTTTTGTCGATTACTTCAATTATTCCTTCGGGGGAACTGTGAACGTTTCCGTTATTTTCCATTACTATTTCAAACATGGCGCTATCTTCCGAATCCTTAATAACCATGAAGTTTTGAATTGCAACTTTTTCACGAAGATTTCCTTCAACTTTTAAGAGCACAAGGTGCGCCACGCGAACGTTCAGGTTTATCGATACGCCGGCGGTTGATTGCTCTCGGTTAAGCGGGGCGCTTTCAACAAACAGTGCTCCGTAATATCCTTTTGACTGCGCGCCCTCGGATATTTGAATTTTATATGGGATTATTTTCTTTTCTTTGGGGCCGATGGTCAGGTCGTTTTCGGGGAGGATAAACCAGTCTTTAAGGCTGTGAGCATAGCCCGTGTCGCGTCCGTCGATAAACAAAAGGCTTTCCGTTTCGTTGTTTACCATAAAATCGGATGTCGAAATCTTTATAAGACGCGGTTCGTCGGTGGTGTTTCGAACTGTTAATTGTCCTTCGACGATGTCTCCCGGATGGCCGGAATATTCAACCCGGAGTGGCGAGGCCCCCAACGCGAACGTTGTCGCGGCTGTTGCCGTCATTATGGCAACGGATGCAAAAATTGTCGCCGCCGATTTGTTAAGAATTTTTGCGAACATATGTTTAAGGAGTTGTTGACACTATTATCGTTGTTGTGAAATTTCCCAGAGTCGAGCTGTTATACGCGTAAGTATCGGGAGTTGTCGTCCAGACAACGTTTGCCTGAGCGCTAATATCAAACTGGCATTGAGTCTGAAAGCATGTTGTGTTGGTCGCGTGAATAATTGTATCAGCATTATCCGCGTATTCAATATCAAAAAGGTATTCATCCGGCGCGGTCGCGTTCGCGTTGTACGCGATGCCGCTGCACGCCGTTTCGGAGTCCGTTTGAACGGCGGATTGTAACGGCGTTGTTACGTTTTCAACCCTGTATCCCAGTTGCTCGTTTACAGTGTCGCTTCCGTCCGTTTTGATAACGCAGGTTGATGTGTTATCTATGTCGGTCATAGTGTCCGATCCGGCAGAGTCGCTTAAATTTCCCGGAGCCGATTTTGAGTATGAAATATTAATGTCTTCCCGGGGGTCGTTATGTTCGACGGTTACGGTACAACTGCCGGTTCCGTACCGGTTCGCCGTCGTCGATTGAAGATTTCCGCCGCCCGATTTTTCGATCGTTAATGTTGCGCAGGCCGCGTCAATCGCCTGATATGTCGCGTTGGAAACTTGCAATGAAATGGTATCCGAATCGTATGTGCTTGTGTACGTGTCCGCGTATGTTATAGCGAACAGTACGATTGATACGGCGCTTACCGCGCCGACCAGCGAAAGTATTTTAAACAACCTGTTTTTTAGTTTGTTTGTTTTCATTTTTTTAAGGGTTCGACCAAAGAGTTAATGTCGCGGTTGCCGTAAAAGTTCCGGCTTGAGTAAAGCTGCCGTCAATATCCGTCGTAGGGATAAAAGCTCCGAGATAGAAATCGAAGTATTCGTCCACAACCGCACTTAACGCCTGAATTATTGTATCATTTGTTGACGACCCCGTTTGAAGCCTATGCCAACACGGCTTTGATCCGGCCGGCGGGCCCGGACATGTTTCGTTGTCGTATGTAAGGCCGCTTCCCTGGTTTGTATCGATTTGCGCCGCCATGTTGCTTGTTGCTCCTCCGAAATTGTCCAGTCTAAACGCGACTTCCGACGTAAAGTCCGTTGGCGAATATACTTTCTTTCCGTCCAGATAATCGTCGTTTGTTTCCATATCCATAAATATTCCGCTTGTTACGGCATCCGTTAATATTTGGTTTTTGTTCGCGGTAATGTTTATATCCGTTGTCGAGTCAACCGAAATTTGACAATATCCGTCGTCAAATTGAGTAGGTGTGTTTAAGTCAAGCGCGAGATTAATCGCTCCGGCTCCGTCCGGACACGATTTAACGGTAATCACCCCGCCTTCGGTCATATCAAAGCGGTTGGTTTCACTCCACAGTCCCCAATATTGGTCCGCGGTTGTTGCGTAATTGCCATCCTGATCTTCCATGAATCTGATTTTCCAATAATATGTATTGCCCGCCGATAAATTTATGGCGCAAGCTGTAGGGACAATTATATCTCCCGTGCGAGCGTTATGCGCGTAATCCAGGGCGCCCGGGAATTGCTTGGAGTCAATATTACAATTGGTGATAGCCGTGTCGCTCCATACGTTAACAACACTGCTGCCTATTATTAATTGATATTCATACACATTGTAGGGGGGCTCTTCGGGAGTTGACGAGCTGTCTATGGTCCCGGCCTTGTGAACGGCGGACACAGCCGGCGTTGTATCGGGAACATTAGGCGTTGTATCTGATTTAGTCCCCGGATCTCCGCTTTGGGCCCCGGTGGTCGAGTCGTTGATATAAAGGGTCGCGGGGGGATCGGGGGTTTTTTGGCAAGTTGCTCCGACACTTGTTGGTCCATGATCTCTGTTGGCATAGGTCGGGCTGCCCGAAGTATATGCCGAGCCGGTTGTTTCCACAAGACATTGTTGCATGTATGAATTGCGTGTGTTTGTGTCAAACGAACCGTTTTCAACCTGTATACTTTCAACGTTGGTTGTGTCCTGCCCGTTTGTGGCGGTTGGATTTCTTGTAGCGTCGTCACTGTTAAACAGGCTATCCAAATTAACGTCAATCGAGAGATCTCTTGAATCAATTACAATCGTTCCGTCATTTTGGTTTTGCCACATATCTGTCCATAAATAAAAGATGGTTCCCGTACCCGCGTAATCATTGCCGGTTCCCTGGCCTTGTCCTCCCGTGACACTAACCGTACCGGTGTAATTAGATTTGTCATAATAATTAAAGTAAATTCTTCCACCGCCTCCGGCGCTGTCCGAGGCAGCGGTTGAATTCCCTCCGTTAGCCTGAATGGGTCCGGTACCGACAATCTGATTATAGATTTTAAAATTAATGGCTCCGCCGCTGCCGCCCTGGGTGGTATCACTCAATCCGTTCGCGCTGATTGATCCGTAATTTCTCAAAATACCCTGAGGTTCCACGAGCGGATCTCCCGATCCGGTCCCAACATAAATGTGCATAATGCCGCCGCCGCGTCCCGCGGAACCGTCGCTGACCGCGCTTCCGAAATTAACGAGTTCGGAGGTTATGTTTCCGTATTCCAGGCATGGAGACGCGGTGGCGGAGTCATACTGTCCTCTCCCTCCGTACGTGGCACCTCTTGTTCCCGATCCGCCAACACAGGTTTTATTTGATTTCCCGTCAACGTTTAGTTCCCCGTTGGAGTTTATGTTTAGGGTGTTTGTAACTCTTAATACAAAAGTGGTTTCCGGGTATGTGGACTTTATGTCGTGGGTTACGGTTCCGGACGCGCTTGCGCCGTCGCCGACGGACATGGTTTCGGTTTCAAGATTTGTGTTTAAAATAAGGGTTCCTTCAACCTGGGTGTTTCCGCCCGGAGAACCCGAATGAACATAAATCGCGTCGTTTGTGTTGCTGCAATTTACTTCGGCGGTGGCACCGTTTAAAATGTCAAAATAACCGTGAATATCCGTATTGCAATAAATCGGAGAAGTGCTGTCTTCAAAATTCGCGACCGTACTCGCGCCGGTTACGTCCACGTTTTTAAACGCGGAATCGTTGTACGTGGTGAAGGTTCCACCTGAAATCATAACGTTCGCGCCGTCCGTTGTTCCCGTATTTGTGGATAGGCCGGTTGTAAATGTTCCTCCGGTTACCTCGATTGAGTATCCCGAAGTCGTGTTATCTCTGGCAATTACATCATCGTCCAGTTCAACCGTTCCCGCCGAAGTAATACCGTTGTCGAATTTGAATTGGGACGTATCGTCCGAGTCGATTGTTCCGTTTGCGTTTACTGTGACAAGATCAACACCTCTAAATCCGCCCACACCGTTAAACGTTGTAGCTACTTCATTATTTGTTAATCGCCCGTAGGCGTCGATTGTTGTTGTTCCGTCAACCATAAATCTGTTTGCGGTGCCGTCGTTGATCAGCACGCGGCCCTCGTTTGTCGCGCTGCCGCTGATATTCATATTCCCGGTATTGCCGCCCGAATTGTCAACTTCGACTGTTTGAGTCGCGGAAACAAGGCC
>JAJRYP010000072.1 GCA_024275695.1 Patescibacteria group bacterium
ACGGTTTTTCAAGAGCGCGCGTAGAACAAATAATCAACGGGAACCTGGAACGAATACGCGGACGCGCATGCGCGGTTCAAAAAATTAACAAACTGACACTGAAAGATAAAAGCGGATTCTTCAGCTGGCTGGAAAACAACGGATTCACACCCGAACAACAACAATGGATTATGCTCTATATGGGATTTCATAAAGGAATCAAACGAAGATACAACAACGAAACTCAAATCGCAAAATATTTATCGACTGAAACCGGGAAAACACCAAATAAAAGGGAAATAAAAAAAAGTTCTGACAAAATTTAAACAACTTCAAAAAGAAGATAAAAATCATAATCGAGAGTTGGAAAATTATTACACATCGGAAACAATAACGCATTCATTCGGAGAAGTTGCGGCGTTTTGCAGAAGAGTGAAAGAAGAACTGGAATTGTAACGCACTTGCGACACCGTCCGAAAAAATCGCGAAAGAAGGTTTGTAAATAAGAAAGGGTTGTTTGATAATACAAAAGACTTGTAAAATGTTTTTAAAATTCTTTTAAAATAATCTCGAATGCAACATTCACTCAAAATCGGTATAAGCTTTGGGCTTACTTCAGCTATAATAACGACTCTCGGACTTATTGTGGGTTTGAATGCCGGAACTTCATCAAAATTAGTTGTAATTGGAGGAATTTTAACCATTGCTATTGCCGATGCGTTTTCAGATTCACTCGGAATTCATATTTCGGAAGAATCGGAAAATGTTCACACCGCTAAAGAAATATGGATTTCAACAAGTGCGACTTTTTTTGCAAAACTCCTTTTTGCGCTAACATTTCTTGTCCCCGTACTCTTACTTGATCTTTATACGGCCATTATTGTGAGTATCGCATGGGGTCTTTTTTCACTTTCCGTTTTTAGTTATTACATAGCAAGCAAGCAAAAAGGGAATCCGTGGAAGGCAGTCATAGAACATCTCGCAATCGGAGTTCTTGTTATTATTGTAACGAACTTTGTAGGACAATGGATTGGAACAGTTTTTTCTTAATATATAAATTATGACAACAGTACATACAAGCATTAAATATCTTATTCTAGCCTTATTCGCGTTCCTTTTCGGACTAATCGTATGGCCTTATTTGCCAAGCATTGTATTCGCTATCATTTTTACAATCAGCTTTTATCCGTTAATGAAATTTTTCACTCAAAAGCTTAAAATTCCAAAAGTAATATCAGCGGTTATTGTGCTTTTCATAACACTTATTTTTATATTTACTCCACTGGCGCTTTTAATAGGATTAATTGCAAAAGAAGCACTCGCGTTTGTTCAAACATTCGATCAAAACGCGTTCTGGGAATTTTTTGACACGTTTTCGAAATTCAGTGTTTTCGGATTCACGCTTGATATAGATCAAATTAAAGAAGGTGTTCAAACCGTCCTTCAAAATGCCGGGAACATCATATATGGAATGACTGCTAATATCGGAACAAATGTCGCGCAGTTCATATTTCTCTTTTTCGTTTTTTTGTTCATGTACATTTTTTTTCTTATCGATTCCGAGAAACTACTTGCAAATGTAAAAAAAATAGCTCCGTTCAGTACGAAACAGAATGAAAAATTATTCAAAAAATTTCAACATGTTGCGAAAACCGTTTTTGTTGGGAATGTGATTTCAGCATGTCTTTCAGGAATTTTCGCATATATCGGTTTTACTTTTTTTAACATACCCGGAGCTCTCATCTGGGCACTTTTAGCGGCTTTACTTTCCTTAATTCCAACAATCGGATCTTTTGTGGTTTACGCGCTTGGAGCGATCATCGTATATTTTCTTACAGGAGGCTACGCGGCTCTTTTTGTACTCGCATATTACATCGTTATCGAAATCGTCATAGTTCAAAGTATCATAAAGCCAAAACTTGTAGATGAAAAAATCGCGGTTCATCCGGTGCTTGTATTTTTGGCAATCGTCGGAGGAATAAACGCATTCGGATCTATCGGAATTATATACGGACCTTTAATTGTCGTACTTTTTGTGACAATGTATGAATTTATTGTTGTTACGCAAAAAAAAGAATAGGTTAGCTCTGCCTGTTTTCTTTACAATCCACCCACCATCATCTATAAAGGTAGAGGCAATTTAATTTACAAAAAATGCTGGATCTTAAATTTATTGTTGAAAATATCGATCTTGTTAAAGAAGGTTGCAGGAAAAAACGCGTAGATGTTGATATTGATAAACTTATTCAAATTGATAATGAACGTCGGATTTTAATTGCGGAAGTAGATAAACTTCGAAACAGACAAAACGCTGTTTCCAAAGAAATTCCGCAAAAAAAAGACAATGAAAAGGAGACTCTTTTGGCTGAGATGAAAAAATTGAAAGAAAATTTGAAAATTAAAGAGCAGGAGCTTGAAGATATTCAAGAAATTTTGGATGAGCTTGCGCTGCAAGTTCCCAATCCGCCTCTTCCCGATGTCCCGGAAGGCATGGATGATCAAGATAACCAAATTATTAAAACCCATCTTGATCCTACCGAATTTGAATTCGAGCCGAAAGATCACGTGGCTATTGGAAAAGATTTAGATTTAATTGATCTTGAAAAAGGTGCCCTAACTTCCGGCGCACGCTTTTATTATGTAAAGAATGATCTTGTTTTACTTGAATTTGCACTTGTTCAATATGCTTTAAGCAAAATCACGCCAAAAGGATTCAAGCCAATTCTGCCACCAATCCTTGTTCGCGAACATGCAATGCTCGGAACGGGATTTTTTCCCGCCGAAAAAAACGAAATTTATTCGGTAAATCCCGAAGACGACGATCTGTATTTAATCGGAACAGGCGAAGTTCCTTTATGCATGCTTCATTATGATGAAATTATTGATGAAAAAGATTTACCTTTAAGGTACGTTGCATTTTCACCTTGTTTCAGACGAGAAGCGGGAAGTTACGGAAAGGATACTCACGGAATTATTCGCGTTCATCAATTTGATAAAATAGAAATGTTTTCGTTTGTGCATCCGGACAAATCAGAACAGGAGCACGAGCTTCTTGTAAACATTGAAGAAGAGCTTATCCAAGGATTGGGTTTACCATATCAACTTGTAAATGTATGTGGTGGAGATCTTGGAAATCCGGCGGCAAAAAAAATCGATATTGAAGCCTGGATTCCAACTCAAGGGAAATACAGGGAAATCACAAGTTGTTCAAATACAACAACTTACCAAGCCAGACGAAGCAAGATTCGATTTAAGGATTCAAGTGGCAAAAAAGAGTATGTCCATACTTTAAACGGAACAGGACTGGCAATGGCAAGAATGTTTGTTGCAATTCTTGAGAATTATCAACAAAAAGATGGCAGCGTTGAGGTCCCGGCGGCTTTAAGGCCTTATATGGGTGGAAAAGAAAGGATTGAACGCGTATAAAACCATCCTAAACACGGAAGTTTTGTAAACCTCTAAGTGGTTGCCAAAACACTGCTTTTTGTGTTAAAATAACATGAACATTAAAATAAATCAGTATGCTTGCATTATCAACAGATTCATTACGCGGATACGGATTAAACCGCATCTTTCAGTTTGTAAAAGAAGCCGGATACGACGGAATTGATTTATATATAGAAGAAAAGAATTACGATACTCATAATGCTGATTATATTAAAAGTTTATCATCCGAATATGGGCTGCCCATTCTTTCGATTCAATTACCGGATGTAACACCGAAACGTTTGGATAAAGCTATTGATATGGCAAAGAAAATTCATTCCAAGGTAATTATTATTCAGCCGCCAAAAATTTTAAATTTTGGACAAACTTCATGGCTAAAAAACAAAGTTCCGAAAATTCGAGCAAAAGAAAATATTTCGATCGCCCTTGAGAACGCACCCGCGGATTTCATCCTTGGAATCATCCCGAAACATGCCATGAACAACATTGTAGAAATGAAAAAATTCAAACATGCCTGTATCGATACAACAAGGATAGCGACAAAGCGTCAAGATCTGATGCGCGTTTATAAATCACTTGAAAAATATTTGGTACATATCCATATATCAAATGTGAAAGGTTCAAAGCATTATTATCTTCCCGATGACGGGATTCTTCCTCTTGAAAGCTTTTTAACAAAGCTAAAGCAGGACGAATTTCCGGGCACAATTTCAATGAAGGTTAATCCAAAATTTCTTGAAGCCGGTAATGATGAAAAATTGGTTAAACATTTGAAAGAGATGAAAGACTATTACGATAAATATTTCACAAACGCAAAGATTTCATAGAAAAGCTTACTGATTCATTAGGAATCTGTTTCCGGATTTTGAAACATATCAATTCTTTCAAATATTTTCTTGACAACAACTCGAAAATAAATAAAATAACTTTGCTGTCAGAGAGATCTCCGTTTTTTATTACCCGGGAGATTTACGAATGAGTTGTGAAAGATAGCGCATTTAAAGAGCCATATTCTGTCACTTAATTTTTATTATGCCTTCCAAATCATCTTCCAAAAAAAAGGTTGCAAAAAGGTCAGCCAAAAAACAAACTAAGGCTTCTGTCAAGCCGAAATTGGCAAAAACTGATAAAAAGGTTGTAAAAAAAACCGCTACAACTAAAGCGGTTAAAAAAGTATCGGCAACCAAGCCCGCAAGAAAAAACGAAAAAACGGGAAGAACCGCTGCCAAAAAATCAATTAAAAAGCTGAATTTAAAAAAGAAAAGAACAATGATCGAAGGTGATGCGTTTTCAATGGCACCGTTTATCGAGAAAATTTCTGCTCCCGTAGTTAGGACGGCAAAGAGAACTTATTTCTCTCCACAGCGGGATGCAAATATTGCACTTCCACCGTTAATTGAAGTTCAACTGCAATCATATAAGTGGTTTTTGGAAGAAGGACTGCGTGAACTTTTGGACGAAGTTTCTCCAATTACGGATTTCTCCGGAAAGAAACTTCAACTTCATTTTCTTGAACATGCTATTGGAGAACCGAAATATAATCCTGAACAAGCCAAGACAAAAAATCTGACTTTTGAGGCTCCTTTAAAAGTTCATGTGCAGTTGATCAATAAAGAAACAGGTGAAATTAAAGAGCAAGATGTATTCCTTGGAAGCATACCTTTGATGACAGATCGTGGAACTTTCATTATAAACGGTATTGAGCGCGTGGTTGTAAGTCAGATCGTAAGATCTCCGGGCGTGTTCTTTTCTGAAAATGTTGCCGCGCCCGGAATGCACAGCGCAAAAATCATTCCAAAACGCGGAGCATGGTTGGAAATCGAAACTGATAAAAAAGGTATCATTACAGTTAAAATTGACAGGAAACGTAAAATCCCAATCACCGCGCTACTTCGAGTTTTTGGATTCGAAAAAGATAAGGAAATCCTTGATATATTCAAAGACATAACACTCGACATCGAACACGATTACATTCTGAACACATTAGAAAAAGATTCCGCAAAAACCGTTGAGGAAGCATATCAAAGTATTTATAGAAAAATTCGTCCCGGTGATCTGGCTACTCCGGAAAACGCAAAAGCATTGATTCACTCGATGTTTTTTGATTACAGAAAATATGACATGGGGCCCGTTGCCAGATACAAACTGAACAAACGTTTCAACTTAAATACCCCGAATAAGAAAAAATATCATACATTTCAGGTTGATGATCTTGTTCATATATTAAAGTATCTGATTAGATTGAATAATGGAGAAATGGAACCGGATGACATCGATCATTTAAGTAATCGTCGCGTAAGAGCGGTTGGAGAACTTGTTCAAAATAAATTTCGTGTAGGTCTCCTGCGAACAGACAGAATCGCAAAAGATCGTATGACTGTAATGGATATTGATACAATCACCCCCACGCAACTTATCAATTCACGTCCGATTACTGCCGCACTTCGAGAATTTTTCGCGAGTTCTCAGCTTTCTCAATTCATGGATCAAACAAACCCACTCGCTGAACTTGCTCACAAAAGACGTCTATCCGCCATGGGGCCCGGAGGTCTTTCACGCGAAAGAGCCTCGTTTGATGTTCGTGATGTACACACGTCTCACTATGGAAGAATTTGTCCTATCGCAACGCCGGAAGGACCAAATATCGGACTTGTGGTTCATCTCGCTTCTTTCGGACGCGTTAACGAATATGGATTTATTGAAACTCCGTTTATCGAAGTTTCTCATCATATAAAGAATAAAGCGAGTAATCTTGTTGGAAGAACCGCAGCCGAAACAATTTCCAATTCCAGAAAAAAAGTAATTGTTAAGGCCGGTGAAAAAATTGATGAAAAACAAGCAAAAGAAATCGAAAAGGTTAAAAAGGATGAAATCAGAGTCCGCCCTTACGTTACCGGAAATATTAAATACAAGGATGCCGACGAAGAAAAAAAATTAACCATTGCGCAAGCTAATACAGAGGTTGACGACAAGACCAAAGAGCTTAAAAACACTCGTATTGGCGCACGTCAAAACGGAGAACCGATTTTAGCTCACATTGATGATATCACGCATATCGATGTATCGCCCAAGCAGATCATTTCTGTTACAACATCATTGATTCCATTCCTGGAACATGATGATAACACGCGTGCTTCAATGGGATCAAACATGCAACGACAAGCGGTTTCTTTAATTAATCCAAGTGCTCCTGTTGTTGGAACCGGAATGGAAGAAGTTGCGGCTAAAAGTTCGGGACAGGTAATTACAGCCGAAGATGATGGAACCGTATCTTATGTTGATGCGGACGAAATTACGGTCATTTATAAAAACGGTCGTAAAGTAAGCTATAAATTACTTGTTTATGAAAGATCAAATCAAGCTACGGCTATTCACCAACGTGCCATTATAAACACTGGAGACAAAGTGAAGAAAGGTCAGGTTCTTGCCGACGGCGCATCCACCGATCAAGGAGAACTGGCTCTGGGTAAAAATCTTCTCGTAGCATATATGGCTTGGCAAGGTTATAATTTTGAGGACGCGGTTATTATTTCAGATCGACTTGTAAGGGATGGTGAATACGATTCAGTACATATTGAAAATTTTACAATTGACGTTCGAGATACAAAACTCGGACCTGAAATTATTACCAGGGACATTCCAAATGTCGGTGAAAACAAATTAAAAGATCTTGATGAAGACGGTATCGTGCGAATTGGTGCGCACGTTAGAGAAGGTGACATCCTTGTCGGTAAAATCACACCGAAAGGTGAAACCGAATTAACCGCTGAAGAAAGACTGCTTAGAGCTATCTTTGGAGATAAAGCACGTGACGTAAAAGATACATCACTGCGTCTGCCAGGAGGCGAAGGAGGAAAGGTTGTTGGAATTCAATTATTCACCAGACAAAACTGAGACGAACTGCCTACAGGTGTTAATAAACAAATCAGGGTGGCGGTTGCTCAAACAAGAAAGATATCCGTTGGTGATAAAGTCGCGGGACGACACGGGAACAAAGGTGTAATTTCGATTATTGTTCCGCAGGAGGATATGCCGTTTCTTCCAGACGGAACTCCTGTTGATATCATTTTAAATCCGCTTGGTGTATCAAGTCGTATGAATATCGGACAAATTCTTGAAACTCATCTTGGATGGGCAGCTTCGAAACTGAATATTAAAGTTGCCACACCGGCATTAAACGGTGTCGGAACTGATGAAGTTACTCGTCAACTAAAGAAAGCCGGTCTTCCGGAAAATGGAAAAATTCAATTATACGATGGACGTACCGGTGAGCCTTTTAACCATAAAACTACGGTTGGAATTACCTATATTATGAAACTATCGCACTTGATTGAAGATAAAATTCACGCGCGAAGCGTTG
>JAJRYP010000073.1 GCA_024275695.1 Patescibacteria group bacterium
CGGAGTGCAAAAAGCTCGTGGCAAAAAAGCCCTTTCTTTAAAAGAAACCGAAGAAGATTTCGTCGTTCATCATATTGAGGATGATGATAAAGAAAAGGGAACACCTTCTATTCTTGGAGAATCGACGGTGGTAACCGAAGAGCCGAAAGTTGCCGAGAAAGTTAAAGTTAAATTTAGTAATTTTGTACAGCTTGTTGCGAATCACAATTTTGAAGATGTTATCACAAAAAACCGGGACGAGGAAGTGATTGTTAGTAGCGATATGCTTGCCGATCTGGCAAACGCGCATGAACAGGAAGAGGAGCGCAGAATTCCCGCAATCTTTATTATTGGTGTAATACTTGGAGTTGTTATCACTTATATTTTACTAAAATATTAATCGTACAAAAGTTTTATGAGTAGCAAACTTAAGTTTAAAAGAATTCTCCTTAAATTATCCGGAGAAGTGCTTGAAGGGGACAAAGACTTTGCTATTGATTTTGATTATCTCAAAAAACTCAGCTTCGAGATTGCCGAATTGAAAAAACTTGGAGTTCAAATCGCTTTGGTTATTGGTGGTGGTAACTTTTGGCGCTATCGTGATTTTTCTCATTCCGGTTTGGATCGAGTTCGATTAGACAAAATGGGAATGATGGCAACCATAATGAACGGATCGGCTATGAAAGGCATGTTTGAAAAAATCGGAGTGAAATCTCATGTGATGTCAGCCCTTCACCTTCCTCAGGTTGCAGAAGATTATATTGCTGAAACAGCACGAGAATATTTGGAGAATGGTGATATTGTAATTTGTAGCGGAGGAACGGGTAATCCTTTCTTTACAACGGATTCGGCTGCCGCACTTAGGGCGCTGGAACTTAATTGTGATGCCTTGTTTAAAGCAACAAAAGTAGATGGAGTTTATAGCGCGGATCCTGAAAAAGATAAAAAAGCTAAATTTTTTAAGAATATTAAATATAAAGAAGTTCTTGAGAAAAATTTGAAAGTAATGGATTTAACGGCTGTTTCACTCGCGAAAGATAGCAGATTGCCAATTGTTGTATTCAATTTATCGAAAAAAGGTAATATTAAAAAAGCTGTTCTCGGCGAGAAAGTGGGAACGCTTGTATCATAATCAATTAACTTTAAAACTATGCCAACCCAGCCCTATATAGATACTGCTAAGAAAAATTTCGCTACGGCAGTCGCTCATCTACATGAAGAATATGCAAAACTTCAAATTGGACGTGCAAGTGCCGCGCTTGTTGAAGATGTGAAAGTGGATGCCTATGGAACGGAGCAGCCTCTTAAAGCTGTTGCTTCAATTTCAATTCCCGATCCGAGAACAATTCAAATTCAGCCTTGGGATAAAGGAACTTTAAATCAAATTGATGTCGCTATTCAAAAGTCGGGACTTAATTTAACTCCGGTTAATGATGGTGTCGTTGTCCGTATTAGTATTCCGCCTTTAACTGAAGACAGACGCGTGGAATTATCAAAGCTGGTTCATAAATTTGCTGAAGATGCGCGAATTTCCGTTCGAAATTATCGGCAGATCGCACACGATGCATTCAAAAAACTTCATACGGATAAAGAAATTGGCGAAGATGATTTTCATCACGCAAATAAATTATTACAGGATGAAGTTGATAAGACGAATAAAGAAATAGAGGAAATAGCAAAAGCAAAAGAGCAAGATATTATGACAGTATAAATTTTGAAAACTTAAAGTTATGGATTTCCTTATATCGGCGATTGCGTTTATCTTAATATTTTCAGCAATAATTTTAATTCATGAATTTGGACATTTTTATGTTGCCAGGAAAATGGGTATTAAAGTTGAAGAATTTGGAATTGGTTTACCTCCGCGTATTTTTGGGAAAAAGATTAAAGGTGTTTTATATTCGGTCAACTGGATTCCTTTTGGCGGCTTTGTGCGGTTATATGGTGAAGACAGCTTTGATCCCAAGATTTTAAAAAGTAAAGATAGCTTTGCCGGAAAGCCCTTACTCGCGCGAATGGCGGTTGTTGTTGCCGGTGTTTTTATGAATTTTATCCTTGCTTTTACATTACTTGCGATAGGTTTTACGATCGGTATCGAACCTTTGATTGTAAATTCGGATGATATTTTCAGCGCTATTGAAGAAAATACAATAGAGTTAAATCAGGGGCTTCAGGTGAAAGATGTTCGGGAGGGGACTCCCGCTTTCGAAGCCGGTATTCTTGCGGGCGATATTATTGTAAATGTTAACGGAAGCGAATTTTATGAATTTGAGCAACTTCAAGAAGAAAAAGATGTAAACTTAGAGGTGTTTAGAGAAGGAATTGTTTATGAAATTCCCGTTAAATATAAAAAAGAAATTTCGGAATACGGTCTGGAATTTTATGATTTTTTCCCTTTTCCAAGAGTATATATAGAAGATGTGGTTGCGGATAGCGATATGCAAAGGGGCGGATTGCAAGAAGGCGATGTCATTATTCGTATGAACAATAAGCCGGTTTATTCTTTTGAAGAATTTAAAACCGTTTTGGAAAACGAAACTACGGTTGAATTTACATTTGTTCGTAATAGCAGGGTTGAAAACCGTACAGTTGCTTTTGAAAAATCTCCGGGCAATTTTATTGAAGAAGAAAGTTATGTGCAAATTACAGATGTTATTGAAGGAATGCCTGCCAAATCAGCCGGTTTTCAAAGAAACGATCAGTTGATTTCAATCAATGATACAATAATAAGTTCCAAAGAAGATTCAATTGCTTATACAAGTGAGCATATTGAAGAAGAGTTGATTTTTAAGGTAAAAAGAAACGGACAATTAATTAGTCTTAACGTTAAACCTTCGGATGACGGGAAAATCGGAGTCCGTCTCTTTAATAAAAGAACTTTTAAGAATGATCAATTAACTGTTTATCAATCGGACTATATTACTTCCCTAACTAAAATTCATGACGTTAAGTACCCTTTTCCACAGTCTATGGGAAAAGCCTTAACCGAATCGGGTAGGCTTGCCGTATTAACTGCTGCGATGTTTGGAAATGTTGTAAAAAGTATCGTGACACAATTTTCCGTTCCCGAAGGAGTCGCCGGTCCTGTTGGTATCGCGAGTTTAACACATGTCTTTGTACAAAAAGGGATTTGGTCGTTGTTAAGATTTGCCGCGCTTCTTTCGTTAAGTCTGGCTGTTATTAATATTATTCCTTTTCCCGCTCTTGATGGAGGAAGATTATTGTTTTTATTGGTTGAGGCTGTAAGAAGAAAAAGAGTGCCTCCGAAATGGGAAGCTTCGATTCATGCGCTCGGATTTGTTCTTTTAATAGGTCTGATTTTTGTTATTACATATAGCGATATATTAAATATCTTTAATTAAGATTTTATAAAAAGGTTGCGCTAAAACTTAAGATAGTGTCTAAACTTATTGCCCGGCTTTTTAAAATATTTTATAAAACAGGTTCTTTTTCAATATATTGTGTCTTGGCTATTCAATGTTTAACTATATCTAGGTTCAAAAAAGTTGCTCTATATCATCTTGTTTTTTTAATTACGTACAATTAATATTAGAGCCCAACCAAATCGAAAGCCTATCTTATTTTTGCAATCCCTATGTCAAATAAAGACCTTTGGAAACAGATACTTATGCGGCTGAAGCCGACCATGAAATTACCTTCATTTATGACATGGTTCGCGGATACCGGTATTCTGGAGAAAAATGAAAATAAATTAACAATTGGACTTCCAACTCCGTTTGCAAAGAAATGGGTGATGGATAAATACCGTATAAAAATTCTTCAGGCGGCGCAGGAAGTTGATGAATCCATTACGGAAATAACATATGAAGTGCATTCTTCTCTAACACATGAAGACTCTCCTTTAAAAGTACCAATAAAATCGTTATTGGCTGAAACAGATGAGAAAAAAGTTCGTAAAGTAAGAGGAAAAAACGAAGTGCATCTTGGGAGTGGTGTTACAAGTCGAAAATTAAGTATCAGATATTCTTTGGATAACTTTGTGGTGGGTAAAGATAATAAACTTGCTCATGCCGCTTGTCTTGCTGCCGCAAATATGCCGGGAGGTATCTATAATCCTTTATATGTGTTTTCCGGAGTTGGTTTGGGAAAGACTCACCTTTTACAGGCTGCCGGTTTGGAAATCCTCAAAAACAACCCTGATTCCAGAGTGGTTTATATGACAGCGGAGCAATTCACTAACGAGATTATTGAAGCTATAGGTAAAAGAAGAACAAAACAGTTTAAAGATAAATATAGAACAGTAGATTGTTTCATTCTTGATGATATTCAGTTTTTAGAAAACAAGGACATGAGTCAGATGGAATTTTTCCACACATTTAACGATTTATATGAAAACAATAAACAGCTTATTTTAAGTTCGGATAGCCCTCCGCGTGATCTCAACGGCTTTAAAGAACGTCTTAGGGGGCGTTTCGGAATGGGTACGGTTGTGGAAATTCTTCCACCGGATTATGAAACGCGTCTTGCGATTTTGCACCAACGTGCGCGAGACCTTCAATTTATGATTGATCCCGAAGTCCTTGAATTTATTGCTTTCCATATTGAAAAAAATGTAAGAGATCTTATTGGTGTACTTATGCAAGTTATTTCTCAGTCATCTTTAAATGATATTAAGCCGGATATTTCACTTGTATCCGATATTCTTGAAAAACAACATAAAATTCAGGAAATTCATGGAAAAAAACATTTTGCTGCGAGCACGATTTCTCCATGTACCATGCAAAAAATTATCAATACCACGGCTCACTATTTTAATATTTCGGCAAATGATCTTATTGGACCGATTAGAAAAAAAGAAATTCTAACTCCAAGGCAAATTTGCATGTATTTGATTAGAAGAGAACTTGATCATTCATATGAAAAAATCGGATAAATTTTTGGAGGACGTAATCATACCACCGTTCTTCACGCTTTCAATACTATTACACAAAAATTAAAAACGGATCATCGCTTAATGCGTGATGTTACAGCGCTTAAAAAAGAGATGGGAATGTAATTCGTA
Source organism: Patescibacteria group bacterium (assembly GCA_024275695.1). Taxonomy (GTDB): domain Bacteria; phylum Patescibacteriota; class Gracilibacteria; order UBA1369; family PNNO01; genus JAJRYP01. The sequence continues at coordinate 5,003 of JAJRYP010000073.1, forward strand.
TAATTTTTTTGTTCAACATTACGGTAATCAACTTTACATTTAAGCATCGGATTTTTATACTGTCCATGTTCTAAACCAGTGTCAATTTTCGTTTTGCCATCTTAAAAAATAAAACTATGCCCCGAATGCCGCGTAAAAGGCCGATAGATTATATTTTGCCTTTTCTTATCATGATTTGTGCAGGAGTTATTGTGGTTCTTGCCTATCAATTATGGAGCAGTCTTCAAATTCCGGAAAATGAAAAAGATATATATATGTATACCGCGCAGGGAAATGCCAGAATTTTGCCATGGGGAGCGGGTGAATGGGAAAAAGCATATAACGGAACGCGTTTATTGCAGGGAGATTCCATCAAAACTCAAAAAGGCGGTCGAACCGTACTTGAATTTTTTGAAGATCACTATTTGAGAATGGATGAAAAATCTGAGATCACTCTTAGTGAAATTAAAGAAAACGGAGGTGTTTATGAGATTGATATTATCTTGATGGAAGGTAAAATTTGGATTAATGATGATGAGGCATCGGAAAATCCGGTGAAATTTGTTGTAAAAACAAATAATACTTTAGTAAGAACGGTTTCAACTATTTATGAAGTGGAACAAACGGATGCCGCCCAGGCAATTCGAGTAATAAAAGGAAATATAGTAGCTGATATTTTGGTGGATGAAGATGGTCAAAAGAAAAAAGTCGAATCTATTTCCATTGGTGTTGGACAAGAGGCTATCCTTAACGATAAAAATTTAAAAGAATATGCGGAAAGAAAAAGTCCTTCCGTAATTGACGCAATTTCGGATGAATTTAAAAATAGCGGATTCTATAAATGGAACATGGCTGAAGACGCGGATCCTACCGATTATTCAATTTCGGGTGGAACTTATAACAGTACATTATTTGATGATGCTGCTACGGAAGATGTGGAGATCATCGAAGAAGGCGATCTCCCGAAACCTGTAATTACAGTACCTTCCACATTAGATTTCACAACACCGGAATCATCATTAACTATTAGAGGGACAACTTCTTCGGAAACCAAGAAGATGATGGTCGATGCTGTTGTTGGCGGAAAAAGTCAAAGCTATGAATTAAATTTATACGTACCGGGAAATACTGAATGGAGCTTTGCTATTTCACATGCTCAAGGAAATATGCGGCCCGGAAAGAATACGTACTCTTTTTATGCGCTTGATGAAAACGATAAACCTGGCGCTAAGAGTGATATAGTTATTACTTACGGATCTGAGGAAGATGCCGAAACTGATTTAGATCTCGGACCTTTAACCGCTCCGGAGGTTGAAACATATAATGGTGGAAGTTCAAACGAAGTGGATGTTGATACGGTGAAAGTATCAGGATCCGTTTCCGGTGCCGAAAAGATCGTTGTTAACGGTTATACTTTAACTGCATTTGAGCCGGGAGATACCGTATGGACCTATTATGCGAAAGAATCGCTTGGGAACTTGGATGCCGGTGAAAATACATATACCGTTGTCGCGGTTGCGGCAGATGGAACTGAAAAATCCACTACAGTTACAATTATTTATAATAAACCGGAAACGGCCGAGGAGCCTGTTTCCGATGAACCGGCCACCGGAGACGTTGAGGCTTAATATAAGTATTTTGCCTTATTCAAATTATGTTCGTTGTTATCACGCGCATAAATAACTTCTCCCGTATCTAAAGTTGTAAGATAATACCAGTAATCACTGTTTTTCGGTGTTATTGAAGCTTTAATGTGTTCGATGTCGGGGTTGCTTATCGGACCCGGAGGCATCCCGACGTACAATCTCGTATTGTATGGAGAATCAATATCTAAATCTTCAACATCTATATTTTTTTTCTTGGTGGCATATAAAATTGTCGCATCGGCACCAATATGCCAACCTGAGTCAAGTCGTTTCCATAAAATTCCGGCAACAATATTCAAATCCTTTTCCGTCCTTACTTCTCGTTGAAGAATTGAGGCCATTGTAATTATATCGTGCATTGATTTGTCCTGCGCATCAAATAAATCTTTAACCGTTGCGAATTTGATATCAAAATTATCAAGCATTTTTTCTATAAGACGTTCATTATCAAAATCAATTGTAGCAACATGATATGTGTCCGGATACAAATATCCCTCCAAAGGAAATTCCAGATTTTCAATTTTTCTTCTATCTAAAAAATTATATTTCTCATATTCGTCAAACTGTTTAACCGCGGTTTCAAATTCACCGTCCTTAATTAATTTAAGTTCGGTAAGTTTATCATCAATATCACTAATCGTAAGTCCTTCCTGGATAGTGACAACTGTTTCCGAAAGAGTCGGGGTCATGATTGTTTCCAAAACTTCGGGAATATTCATTGATTTGTTTAAAATATATTTCCCGGCGGCAATTTTTGTGTCAAAACCGTTTAATCGAACGTATCCATAGAAGCCGGCTTTAGATTTTATCAAATCTTTTTCTTTTAGTTCGCTTGCTATTTTATTTACGCCGCTTCCACGATCGATAACAAAGGATATGTTTTGTGTATCGTTGCTGTCAACGGGTATATAAATAGTATAATAAATATAGCCGGCTCCAATTATCAAAAGGATAAAAAGTACCGCAAAAACTTTTTTCATGTTGATTGATTTATAGGCCAGGCATGTTTCCAAGTCCCATATCGCCCATTACATCTTTCATTTCATCCGCTCCAATTTGTTGTGATCTTGCGATTGCTTTATTTAAAGCTTTTACTGTATTTTGTAACGCCTTTTTCTTGTTTGCGTAGGCCTCGTCGGTCATATCGATTGAAATAATTTCCTGTTTCCCGTTAACTGTTACGGTAACACCGTCAGTTTCCGCTTCAATATGCGTGTTTACAAGTTTCTGTTGAATTTGTTTTGCTTGTTTTTGAAGTTTATACAGGTCCTTGAATTTGTTCATATTTATATAATGTTATTATTAATACAGCGAGTCGTATAATACCTTTAGATCGGGAAATAGTAAAGTTCACATGAAATAGTCTTGCCATAAGATGTGATTTTCGCTAAACTTTGCACGCTTATTGCAATTAGTAATCAGTAATTAGAAATTAATATGGATATTTTAACACTGGAAGTACAATCTCGCGAGAAGGGAATTAAAGCCAATGATGTCAGGACATCGGGTATGATCCCGGTTAATTTTTATGGAGCTAATCAAAAAAATCGAAATTTGATCGTTGATTATCAAAATTTTAGAAGAGTTTACAGAAATGCGGGAGGGAATACGGTTATTGAACTCACCGTAGATGGAAAAGATAAAATAAACGTACTTGTACAGGATATTCAGTACGATCCCGTTTCAGATAAATTTACGCATATTGATTTTGTTTATGTCGATCTTGATAAAGAGGTTACAACCGAAGTCCCTCTGATTGCTGTCGGAGAATCAAAAGCCGTACGTGAAGACGGTGGTACATTGATGCAAAATCGTGATACACTTACCGTCAAATGTGTTGCGCGTAATATTCCAAAGCAAATTGAGTTTGATATTTCATCGCTTGAAGACTTTCATTCATCAATTCATCTCGGCGATATTATTTTGCCGGAAGGTGCGGTTGCAATCGATGACGAAAAATTAACCATTGCAACGGTTGTAGCTCCGAAAGTCGAGGAAAAAGTTGAAGAAGAAGTTGCGGAAGGAGCTGAAGCTGCCGAAGGTGTTGAAGGCGAAACTCCGGCGGAAGGAGATGCCAAAGAAGGAGGTAAAGCAGATTCTGAAGATAAAGAAAAAGAAGCCTAAATCTTTCTTATGGATAAAAAAAAGCGCAACATTCTTATTGCTGTCGTTATTGCAGTATTGCTGACTATTATTATCATTGTATGGGTATTTGTTTTTTCATTACCAAAGCCCGCTCCGGAGGTTGTACTTCAGGAGGAGTCAACTGAAACGGAATCGGATGCGGCGGTTTTGCAGGAAAACGCAAAAGTTTCTTTAATTGACGCTCAATCAATAGATGTTGAAGAGGAGAAAATGATTGCTGTTTTGATTGAGAATCATACGGAATCACGTCGTCAAATGCATGGCTTGGCTGAAGCGAGCCTGGTCTTTGAAACAGAGGCGGAAGGTGGAATTACGCGCTTTTTAGCCTTTTATCCATATCAAAACACGGAAAAAGTGGGACCTGTTCGCAGTGTGCGTCCTTATTTTGTACGTTGGGCGGAACAATTTAATAGCGCGATAGCACATGCGGGCGGAAGTGATATGGGATTATCCGCGATTTACAATAGTGGCAGAGTTTATGACCTGGAAGGTTTGGCTCTTGAAGGAGCCGATAAATATTTTACTCGCGATTATACTTATTATGCTCCTCATAATCTTTTTGCAAATTTAAAAGAACTTAGAGAGTTAATGGATGATCGAGGTTGGGATAAACCAATTGAAAATTCTTTTGTTACTTTTGGAGAACAAGAGATAGACGATCCATTGGGTGATGAAAGTTATCGTGCCGATACAGTCCATATTTATTATCCGTTCCCGCAATATTTTGTACGTTATGATTATGATAAAGAAAATGGTGTATATAAAAGATATCAAGCCGGTGAACCTCATATTGATCATGAAACCGGAAACCAAATCACGGCTGCAAAGGTTGTTGTGATGATTACAAATTATTATCCGACGGATGAAGAAGGGCGTTTATATTTAAAGACGGAAGGAAGCGGGTCTATGTATTTGTTTAGAAACGGAAAAGTTTATTCCGGAACGTGGAGTAAACTGAATAACCGGGATACTTTAAAATTCTATGATGAAAATGACGTTGAATTAAAGTTTGAAAAGGGAAATACGTGGGTATCGGTTATTAATTTTCAGGGAGGTCTGCAGTGGGAGTAAGGTTAATTTACCAACTCTTCGAGAAGCTTTCTTTTTTTGTTGTATTCGGCTTCCATTTCTTCTCTTTTCATTAGTTCGGCTTTGCGATCTTCTTCCATTTCAAAAATAAGCTGGATATCAATTTGATCTCCTGTTTCCAAGCCTTCAGGTAGTTTTTTAACGGGCCATTTAAAGTGATGCTTGTCGTTTGTTGTTTCTTCCTGAAATTTGAAGTATGCATAATCGCCTTCAATTGATTGAAGAATCGCAGGTAATCTGTTTTTGAAATTAGCTTCATTCATATCGCTTTCATGTTATCTCTTTGAAAAAACGCAGGCAATATTTTTGTATTTTTTTAGGTTGAAAAAAGGGGACTAATATAGCCCCCTCATCTTTATTTTTTAGTCTGCGATTAACTCCATATAGTTAATCCGGCGATAAGCGGCGCTATAATTAGCGCAATTGTGTTAATAACCTTAATTAGTGCGTTTAATGCGGGACCGGCAGTATCTTTATAAGGATCTCCAACAGTATCTCCAACTACGGCCGCTTTGTGAGCATCAGATCCTTTTCCGCCAAAATGTCCGTCTTCAATATATTTCTTTGCGTTGTCCCATGCGCCGCCACCCGTACACATGTTGAGCGCCATCAGGAAGCCGACTACAATAACACCGGCCAGTAATCCTCCAAGCGCAAGAGGCCCAAGGAATACACCAACTAAAATTGGTGATAGTACGGCGAGTATTCCGGGGAATACCATTTCTTTAAGTGCCGCTTTAGTTACAATATCTACACATCGACCATAATCAGGTTGAGATTTGCCGGTCATAATTCCCTTAATTTGCTTAAATTGTCTTCGCACTTCTACTACGATTTTATGAGCGGCTTTTCCTACAGATTCCATCAAAGAGGCCGAGAACAAAAATGGTAGAAGTCCTCCGATAAACAGACCTACAAGTACACGATAATCCGCAATGCTGAATACGAATTCCTGACTGCTGCTTTTTGCCAGTTCTTCCGTATATGCCTGAAAAAGAACAAGCGCGGCAAGTGCGGCGGAACTGATAGCATAACCTTTTGTAACCGCTTTGGTTGTATTTCCAACCGCGTCAAGTGCGTCAGTATTTTTTCGTACTTTTTCCGGAAGGTTTGCCATTTCAGCAATTCCACCGGCATTGTCGGTAATTGGGCCGTATGAATCGGTTGCGATAACAAGACCGGTTGTTGACAACATTGCGGTTGCGGCAATTGCTATACCGTAAATACCGTTTTCGGCACTTGAAGCTTCGCCGAAAAAGTATGCAAGAATTATTGCGGTAACAATTAAAATAACCGGAAGGAATGTGCTTTCAAGTCCGGTGGCAAGTCCTGAAATTACGTTTGTTCCGGCTCCGGTTTCGGAAGATTTTGCTATTTTTTTAACGGGGTTGTATTTGGTTGATGTATAATATTCGGTAATTAAAGTAATGAAAAACGTGACAACAAGACCAACAATTGTTGAAAGGAAGATATAAATATCACCGATCATATAATTGGTAATAAAATAAAATCCGATAGCGGAAAGAATTCCGGTTACAAACATTCCTCTATATAAAGCGCCCATAATATTCTTTTTTCTTTTCCCGAGTCTTACAAACCAGGTTCCAACGATTGATGCCAATACGGCAATTGCACCTAAAGCCATCGGGTATTCGATTCCGGCAACCCCGAGTGTTGTTGTTAATGTTGAGGCTGCAAGAATCATTGCGGCAATCAATGTAACAGCATAGGTTTCAAAAAGATCGGCTCCCATTCCGGCGCAATCTCCAACATTGTCACCGACATTATCGGCGATTACGGCGGGGTTTCTTGGATCGTCTTCCGGTATTCCTTTTTCAACTTTTCCTACAATGTCAGCTCCCACGTCGGCGGCTTTTGTATAAATTCCACCACCAACACGAGCAAAAAGTGAAATTAACGATGCACCGAAACCAAATCCGATAAGAAGATTTGGAACGTCGCCGGCCGGAATTTCAAGTAACCTCGTGAAAATAAAGTAGAAGCCCGATACTCCGAGAAGTGCCAGACCTACAACGGAAAGTCCGGTTACGGCTCCTCCGCGAAAAGCGACATCCAATGCTTTTCCGAGACCGGATTTTGCGGCTTGAGCGGTTCGAACATTGGCACGAACGGAAACGCTCATTCCGATATATCCCGCAAGTGCTGAAAAAACCGCACCAACAAAAAATCCGACGGCAATTAAAAGACCGTTATTATAATCTCCTTTTGGAATTGTGTATGCGAGAACCAGGAATACCAGAATCGCAAAAAAGAGTACGGTTAATGTTTGTCTGTGAAGGTATGCCGAAGCACCTTCCTGAATAGATTTTGCAATAGATCGCATTTTTTGAGATCCGCTATCTTTGAGGATAACGTGAATGATTAGCCCGATAGCATAAGCTAGAGCAATTACACTCACAATGATAGAGATCACCGGCACATCAAAGAAATCCATGTGAAATGATGTTAGATAAATATTAAGATATATAAGAAAAATAACCTGTAAGATTCTAGCTGTAGAAGCCAAAAAAATAAAGGTCAGCTTGAAATAAAGATTTGCCTTTTTATATGATTTGTTGAGAAATTTACAGATAATATTTCACAATGTGTGTTTTTTTTATTACAATGGTTTCGTTAATATTTTTAATTTAGACATTATGGATTCACATCACAAAAAACATGACGATATGCAGGACGAACTGAAACATCGTTTTAACGATGCCGTTGATACATTTAAGGGGATGAACAACCCCGGAAAATTTGATTTTAAGAAAGAAGTGGAAAATGCCTGGGCGATAATCAAGCTTGATACCAATAAGATGCACGATATATCAATGCGCAAAACAACTGCAACAGCAGCGCTTTTGTTTTTTATTCTTGCTGCGATTGGTTCAAGTTTAGGTATGTATTTGCCATGGATAAGATTCGGATTTCCTCTCGGAAGTGTTTTGATTTCAGCTCTGGTATCTTTTGTCGGTTATGTAGTAATGGTATTTGTTTATGATTTTATCGCGAGTCATTTTTTTAAAGGGAAAGGGAAGTATGGAGAGTTATTTAGAGTGCTTGGATACGGAAGTCTTGTGATGGTGGCGTCAATAATTCCCGTTCTTGGAGGCCTTGCCGGATTCTGGTATTTGGTAATTAGTTATAAAGGTTTGGCTACAGTTAAAAGAATGAATCCTACTCATACGGTATTTACCATTATTATTTCGGTGCTTGTAATGTTTGTTTTGGCGTGGCTTCTTAATTCTATTTTCGGATTTTGGCCGGCATATATGTTTGAAAGTGGCCTCTACCGATTTTAGTAGTTATTTCGAGCATATAAGGTTCCAAAATGTGTGATTTTATGCTATAATTTAAAGAATTATTACGTTTGACGAATCTTAATAATGGCTGAAGATCAAGGTGCGCAAAAACAGAATGATAATATTAAACCGGCTAAGCCGCAGGGTGGAAATCCTCGGCAAAAAACCGGAAATGTTCAAGGTGATCAAACTTCTCGGTCATCAAGTAAGAAGCGACGAAGACGAAAAAAGAAGAAACCAACAGGACAATCTAAACAAGAGCAGCCGCAAAAACAAATTGCACAAAAGCCCGCCAAGCCGCAGCAACCTCAAAAACAGACTGCGTCGGAGCCTGTTCGGCAAGAAACGCCTGCCAAACCGCTAGAACAGCCTCCAAATCAGTCGTCGGGCGAGCCGGAACCGAAAAAAGCCGAGCAAGAATTGAAAACCCTTGAAGATTTGGTATTGGGGTCGCAAGAAGAAGCTGTAAAAACCGATATAACCGTTTCAAAACCGCCCGTTTCCGAACCGGAAGACGAAATTTTACCATCTCCGCCACCCCCGTCAGAGCCGGTAGCACCACTAAAACCAAAAGAAGAATCTCAACATGCTGTTGGTCCGGAGTCTGCAGAACCTCAAGAAGCAGATAAATCTTCCCCTTTTCATATGGAAGAAAAACCGGAAGGTCCGGTTGGTTGGGATCAATTAAAAGATGCCATTAAAAAAGATTACGATGCCACTAAAGACGAAGTCGTTTCAAGTCCGATTCAAACACCTGCGGAAGTTGAAAAACCGGAATCCGAATCAATGGAAGAAGTGGCCGAACAGGTGTCGAGTGAATCTCGTGCGGACACAATTGAATCGGAAACAATAGAGCCCGAACCTGTATCTCCCGTTGCGTCGATGGAAACACTGGCGGACGATGAAGCTGAAAGAAAGGA
>JAJRYP010000074.1 GCA_024275695.1 Patescibacteria group bacterium
CCCTTCAAGAATTTCAGATAGATCGTCAAGACCTCCATTGTCAGTATCAGGATTGTTGGCATCCGTGTTATATTGGAATAATTCGAGATTATCCGGAAGCCCGTCTCCATCTTTATCTTCGTTGTAGCAATCAAATGATTTAATTACATTTTGAACCATTAACGCGAACTGCGATCTTGTAACAGGCATCATCATCCATTGTTCAAAGAAATTGTTTGTTATCAATAATTGATTGTCCACCCATGTTTTAAAATCTTCCGGTGAAGCGTAAGTTACCGCGAGAAGTTGCTGATTTGTTTGTTCGGGAAAAATATTTTCTTCCTGGGCTTTTAACGCGTAAGGGTAATACCACGGTTTGCTCGCATCGTAATACTTCGAGCTGTCCAGTCCGGCCGCTTCAAGAATTACCTTAACTGCTTCCGCGCGACTTATCTCATATGTAGGCTTAAAGTATCCGGCATCGCCGCCCTCTGCGTATCCGCTAACAATTCCCTGGTTTTTTGCCTCTTCGACGCAATAAAGATATGTTTCCGAAATATCGGTGTCCGGGAATGGATTCAGGTTATAAGTATTTTGAATGTTTTGTTTTGTTTGATCCGAGAATGACCAACAATTTACGCAAGTAATGCCAAGTACCATTTGAACATATTCCTCACGTGTGATTAAATCGTCCGGTCTAATTTTTCCGTCATCGGTACGTGAAATAGTTCCTCTAAGAAGGAGCTGCATAAATGCATCATAGGCAGGATGATCTTTTGGAAGATCGGTAAATAGCTCCGCATCTTTTCTTGTTGGATCGTAACCTGCCTGAATCTCCTCGCCGTCATCAAACCCGTCAGCATCACTGTCGGGAATAATACGATCGGTTCCAATAAAAAGTTCTTCGATATCAGTCAGTCCATCTTTATCTGTATCATCGGTAAGGCTGCTTTTGGCAAATGCTTTCGGAAAGGCTTTCGGGAATAAGTATCTAAATGCCGAAGTAATTAGATTGAAGTCTTTAAGCTGTTCCGTTTCTTCGAGTATTTCGAGATTGCCTTGGCTATATCCGATATAGAACTCCGCGAGCTTTAATCCGTTGGAATCCACAATTTCAAAAATATAAGGAGCTTTGCTATCGTTTTCATTTTTAATCTGAATAAAATATTCGTCCGCAACAAAAACTTTACCTTCCGGAGTTAGTTTCGCAATTCGTTTAGAAAACATTCCGCTGTTTTCAAGAATATAAACCGGAGCAGGGGAGTCATCGATGCTTTGTTGTACATAAGCTGTAATATAAGAGCTGCCGCTTACATCTTTCACATGAATTCCTTCGAGTTGCAAAGCGTTATCTTCAAAACTATACGAGCTTTCATGGATTTGCGGTGTCGCGATTTTATTTGGAATAATCGCAACACTGGCAATAATGTTTCCTGTTTGAATTTCAATAATTCCTATTCTCATTGGCCTTGAAGGCAGAGATTCGAATACTTCTGTCTCGTAACTGCTATCTTTAATCACAATTTTTCCCGTATCTGAATCAATTTCAGCTATTTCGTTTCCATTCTCATCTTTAACGATATAATTTTGCAAAACCTCCTGAGTATATGTAGGCGGCTCAACAACTTCCATTTTATAAGTTAATATGCGAACGCTTTTTTCGTCGCTTGTTATTTCCAATGTGTTTGAAACAATAGTCGTTGGTCTGTTTGTTGAATGTGCAACAAGAGAGAAATTTCCGGGAGTGCCTGTAGGTCTTATTGAAAAGACAGCTTGTCCTGCAACAAGGTTTAATGTATCCATGCCGGCAATTTCAGCGCGTTTATTAAGATCGGGTTGAACAATATCAAATTTAATTTGAGTGAATGAATCTGTCAGATTTCTTTCACCTGTTGCATCAAGCGCAGTTGCCGTTACCGTATAACTATCCGTTGAATCAAAAGGTACACTGCCGGCGTCATCCTGAAATGTTAATTGTATGGCAGATGTTGCCTCTGCTCCATCCGGCACGCCATCTCCATCGGAGTCGATATTGTGCGGGTTGATATCTTCAGTATCAATGATTCCATCTCCATCGCTATCAAGTCCAAGCAGGAAGTTTCCTAAATTATTTCCGCCACCAAATTCGCTACACGAAGCGGTAAACCCGCTTGCGCTTGTTAAGCTCGCAAGACCGTCAAGGTACTCAACCAGGTAAGGAAGCCATACAAGAAAATTAACAGCTTCACTTCCATTGGCACTATTTTCCTCTTCTGTTTGCATTTCTTCATCAAGCTGCGCCTTTGGATTCAACCATTCGGCATCTCTATCCGCTACCTGAGCGTCTTTATTTACAGCGAAATCTATTTCGTCCGCCTTTCCGTCCGCTACAAAATACATGTATTCATAGTCAACATCCGTATCTCCGATAAACGCATCTGTATCACGATCCATATATGCTTTAATCGCATAAGCGTGTTTTTCATCAATTGAAAGATTAATCCAGTTCACAGCTTCACTTACCATTGCACGTGAAGTATATAACAGAATGTTCTCATCAATATCTTCATACAGATTTTCTTGTTTTTCTATAACTTCCGTCAGTTTCCCCTCAATCTTGGTCGGATCGGCTCCGGGCAGATTCATTAAATACTCCTCAAGATCTGTTAACGATTGCACGAAATCTTCACCGGAAGCGCTTTTAAAAGTATTCGGATAAATTATTTTCTGCAATTTGCCATCTTGATCCTGAAATGCAACATATCTTGGATTATCCGCAGGGAGTGCGTCTATAGATCCGGCTTCAAGCTGTTGCTGTATTGTTTCAAGCGTCGGCTCCTTATGATAAGTAATACTTGGCACTTCGGTAACTCCGATGTACGGAGCAGGATGGGTATCGTCGGCCGGTTTAAGTTCCACGCCTTTTGTTTGATTGATTGTTATATCAATTTGTTTAACTCCGAGAAACGGAGGATCATTAATAATAAAATGGGTTTTTCTGTTTCCCAGAATGTCACGTCCGATCGTATACCAGTCATTATCGTCTATTCGATAATTTAATGAATATTCATCAGCTTCATCGATTTCACCGTCGCCATCGTTATCTTTCACATCAAAGCCCCCGTAAAGATCAAGGATGTCTTTTAGGGTGATATTTGGATTTGTATATAAAACAATATCTTCCGCCGGCAAATGTTTGTTGCCCGGAAGAGCGATCGAGTTTTTTTCTTCCTCCGTAGAGGCCGCGTTTAAAGCTGCAAGATATCCGGAAACTTCAGACATATATTGATTAAATCTTGTTTCTTCTCTAAAGTCGTAACAACCTGCGTATGTTAATGCGCTATTTGGAATATCTTTCCGTATGCGAGTTCCCATTAAATCGAATAAAGGCTTGTCCGCCATTTCCGGAAAACATCGCTCGGGTGTATCCGCGTTTTCTCCAAAACAACTGGAATATCCGCTGTTGTCTACACTGGAATCAGCGGTTTCCCTATGATAAACACGATTTGCTTCAATAACCTGACCTACCAAGTCATCCGTACCATTACCTCCTCTGAAAAGTGTACATTCTTGCGCACTTTCAAGTTCCAGCGCGGGCTTTCCGTTAAAGTAAACAATATCGCGAGTTCCAAGGTTAGGATCGTTATATGGTTTTTTTGAATAATTAGTAAAATTATATGTTGATAAATTTGCGGTGGTATTATTCTCGAATGTAATTTCTCCGGTAAGCTGCGCGCTTTCAATTATAGGAATCGGATCCTGCAGCTCTTCAACTATTTCATCTACTCTTTTTTCAATAGCATCATTGACTTTTCGTAAATATTCCTGCGCATGCAAATCTTTAATTGCAATTAAGGAAGCAGGGGAATCGTATTCATTATATCGACCAATTCCATCAACAATGTCGTTTGAAGTTTGAATGTAATTTCTAAGTAGCTCGGGATATTTCATTGCATATGAAAGAATGATGTTTCTTGAAAGAACGTCAGGGAGACTGTCGAAAAGCTCCGCTGTTTCTTCATCGAGATTTTCAGGATTAGTCCCGGCATCTTCATCAATTAATCCGTCACCATCATCATCTATACCGTTTTCCAAATCCTCATCGATAAATCCATCAAGATCATCATCAAGGCCGTCTCCTTCTCCCTGCTTGCCAACTCCCGCAAGTTTTTTCAAAAGAGTCTTGGTGAATCTCATGTATGAAATATCTTCAAGATACTTTGTATAATTTTCGTATCTTGGATATGAATCTTTATCGATTAGTTCCTGTTCCCAATAAATATCTGCAAATAAGAGTTTACGATTGTATTTATAACAATCCAGTCCGGCAGTCGGACACTCCAGAAGATCCGGCGCGTCATCATTAATAAAATCTTCATGGCCGATATGAAATAAATGATTTTTATCAAAGTAGCCGGCCAGAGCGCTTCCCGTATCAACATCGAGTTCCGGCGGATTGATTACACCGTGCCACACTTCTACTCTTGGAAATAAGACATCTTTGTTTCTTTCGAATTCATTTGAACGTGCGTTATAAATATATGCCTTTTCTTCAAAGTCGGTATATGGATACATGCTTACAAAACGATATCCGTTTTTATTTACAACAGGAAGAGGAACGTCTCCGATAATAATCACTCCATCGAGTTGACTTCGTTTTTCATCTTTTCCGTCCCCTTTAAAATATAGAGTTTCAAGTGCTTGTGAAATTTCCACCGGACTTTGATTTTTTGAAACGCGTAAGATGAGAGAACGTGTAAACGGTTGAGATAGTTGTGCATCTCTTGCAAATCTGTAAATTCGATCACGAAGAGTCAATTCATTCAGATATCCGGCGTACTCGGATGTTAGTCCCGTGTATTGTTGGTTGTTTTCAAGAAGGCTGTCTTCCACAAGAACGGCAATTAGTGAAGTTACTTCGGTTGGCTCGTTAGTTTGATTGCCGCCGAATTGCGCACTTGCGAAAGGAACGTTTAGTAGTTGAACGCCAAGTATTACGGGGATTAATAGCCCCGCAATTAATCTTGTTAATTTGTTTTTTTGTTTTTTTGCCATTTAATACGTCTTTATGCGCTTCAAAATATCTATATATTTTAGCATAAATAAGGCAAAAAAGACAGCTTCAACGGGCTGTTGAAATATCAAATTGATTGCGCTATTTTTAAAATATTTTTTAAGTATGTTGTATTAACCTCTATTCATTTCTTTTTCTTTTCTGATTCTCTCATTTTTCCTTTGTATTGACCCATATACGAATACACCAACTAAGCTCCCCAGATCAATTGCCGCAATAATTCCCGCAAGAACTTGTAATTTTAAATATGCACAAAATGCAACCACTGCAAAACCGGATAAGCCTATTAAAAGACCATAATTTAAACCTTTATTTGAATTCTTTATGCCGGAATCAATCACCTTTTTTTCCAATTTTTGTCTATGAGCAGCCTGTTCTTCCGCCATTTTAATGATTCGTTCCGCTGCTCCTGGTGCAATTTGTTCATATTTAGCTAAATCGCTTGGTTGAGGTAGCGGTCCTGAAAAAGAAACAGTTTGTTGTGTAACTATCGTGTTTTGTCTTGATTGAGTTGATAGTTTTTTATGTTTCTTTTTGCCCATATTCATTCATGCTGTTAAGTAGATCATTTCCCACCGCTTCCCAGTCATTTCTTAATGCTTTTATATCAGCTTCTGCAGGTGTTGCATTCTCATTGTAAATCTGAAGATTACTCCCAATATCTAAAGTATGGGCCATACCCCCAATGAAGGTGGGCACTGCATATAAATACGAAGTTTGTCTGGTTATGTCACCCATAATTTAATAAATAATATGCAATGTAGGGTTAACTATTTTATCAAAAATATAAGAAATAGCAATATCTAAGAATAAAATACATTCTTTCTTGGAAATTAACAATTGTTTTATAAAAATTTTAAGTGGTCCGACCACCTAAAATAATAAAAAAGCCGGCTTGTGGCTGTAGGAAGCGACAAATCGACTTTTTTAATTGTAGGATTATTGTACTTCAATATAATAAGTACAATCTGATGTACATGATGTATCCGGGGGAGTTGTTCCTGATACCGATGTTGGATCTACAGTACTATTATTTGTTTGTGCTAGTTCCATCTCGGTTGCAAGAATGTACTGTGCAACTGCTGGATCACCTATATATTTATAATAATATTCTCCATTTTGTACACAAGTGAGACTTGCGTCACTGCGTCCTTTTGATGGATCTTCAGGTATATTTCCGCCTGAGAAATAATTAATAGCCTTTGCACCAAATATTTCGCTAATACATCCATCACCAACATTTGGCGGATATGCTCCATTATCAGCATTCCAAGCTTCTATCGCAGTAGCAATAGAGCTTATATTAAGAATTCTGGCACTGTCTCGCGCTTTCCCCGGAGCGTTCAGAATTGTTGGAAGAAGCGCTGCCGAAAGGATACCAATAATCGCAATTACAATAAGTAACTCGATTAAGGTGAAACCTTTTTTAGTTTTCATAGAAATTTGGTTATATATTATTAGTTCTTTCATTGAATCATTATACAATAATGTGAATTCTGTGTAAATTTTTTATTTCTTAAATCCCACCCGCAACAGTAGCAAGAGACATGATTGGAAGCATAATAGCTGCAACAAGGCCACCTACAGTTGCGCCCACAAATATCATGATAATCGGCTCGATGACTTTAGTAAGCCCTTTTACAGCCAGATCAACCTGCTCGTCATAAAATTCAGCCAGCCTCATGCAAACACTTTCAAGTTGTGCGGTCTGTTCACCAACCTCAATCATATTTACAAACATTACCGGAAAATATTTGTAATTCTGTAGTGTTTCAGCAAGAGGGATACCCCCTCTAAGGTCGTCTCCGGCAAACTTAATTTTACGTTTATATACTTCATTTTTCATTGCGTTGGAAATAATTCCCATAGATTGAATAATTGACACACCGCTCCCGAGCAGATTTCCTAAAGTTCGGGCAAATTGCGCAAGTGTGGATTTTTTCACCAATATGCCAATAATCGGCATATGTAAAAGAAAAGCATGCCAATAATATTTGCCTGCTTTTGTTTTAGTCCATACAGAAAATGCTACTCCGAAAGTAATGATGCCTCCAATGATAAAAAGAACATTATTACGCAGAAAATCACTTATATTAATTACAACTTGAGTAATTGTTGGTAGCTTGTTCCCCGTTTGCGTGAATAATTTGGTAATTTGCGGGATTACCATAACCATCATCAAAAATAAGACAATAAACAAAATTACAAGAACTACTGCCGGATAAGTGAGAGCTCCTTTTACTTTAGATACTGTTTTTGAGTTTTTCTCTGTATCTCGCGCTAAATTACGCAAAATTTCATTCAAATGACCGGAAACTTCACCACTTCTGATCATTCCGATTTCAGCTTCGGTAAACACATCTTGATATTGATCCATAGCTCCGGAAAGGCTTTCCCCTTCCTCGATTTTGTAAGCCATTTCAGTGATTATTCTTTGAAATTTAGGACTTTTTTTGTTTTGTTCAGCAAGGGTATGGAGCGATCTTATAATTGGAATTCCGGCATCGACCATAACGGCCAGAAGTCTGAAAAAGGTTGCTTTAACCGGCAATTTAACCTTATTCAAGTTAATAATTGCATCATTGATTTTTTTGTATGTATCCAGTAAAAAATTTCCGGTTTTTTCTACTCCTTCTTTTTTATGAAGGCCGATTTTTTTTTTGCTTCTGCCAATATTCAAAACGATCTTTTCCTGTTCTCCAATTGCAAGATCTTCGGAAGTTTGTTTTTTAACTTCTTGTTCTTTATCTAGTGAGAAAACTTCTCCGGCCGTTTTTTGTGCAAATTCTTTGGCTTTCTTCATAAATTAAGTTGTTGATTGTTCCGGAGCGACAGGCTCTGCGGGTATATCTGTTTGGGCGGCAATTAATTGGTCAACCGGACTTTGCTCAGCTTGAACTTTTTGTTGGGGTTCAGGCTCTACAGGTTCTTCGTTTGATCCGGATGAACCATTATCCAAGGCCGCTCTAATGTCGGCATCTTCCATTTGTCTTGCTACTCTAGAGACTTCGTCCAAGCTCGTTTCACCTTTTAACGCTTTAATAATTCCGGACTGTTCAAGCGTAACCATTCCTGTGCCAATAGCTATGTCTTCGATTTCAAGAGTGCTTGTTCGTTGTAAAACAGCCTTTCTAAGTTCATTATTCATTTTCATAACTTCATAAAGTCCAACTCGGCCCGAATATCCTATCCCGTCACATTTTTCACATCCTTGACCTTTGTAAAACTTCATCCCTTGAATTAAAGCGGGATCAACACCTTCGCTTTTATGAATTTTTCCTGCGACAAGTTTTACATGTTCAAGCAAATGCGGATCAACTTTATCTTCAACTTTACAATGTTGGCAAACCTTTCGAACAAGTCGTTGAGCGATAATACATTCAATGGAAGAAGCCATCAGAAAGGGCTGCACACCCATATTGTCAATACGAGTAAGAGTTTCAACCGCACTATTTGTGTGAATTGTAGAGAATACAAGATGACCTGTTAAAGATGCTTCAATAGCAGTATCAACCGTTTCTCTGTCACGGATTTCACCTACCATTATTATATCCGGATCTTGCCGAAGCCCGGTACGCATTCCAAACGCGAACGTATAGTTGATATCCGGATGCACTTGACTCTGGTTAAGCCCGTCCATTTGAATTTCGACCGGATCTTCGATTGTCAAAATATTAACTTCCGGCTTATTCAAATTACTTAAAATTGAATATAAAGTCGTTGTTTTACCTGAACCGGTAGGTCCGGTATTCAAAATAATACCATTTGGTTGTTTAATGCTTTCACTAATAAATCGTAAGCTGTTTCCTTCAAGTCCGAGTTCATCCAAATTCGGAATCTTTCGTGATTTATCCTGAATACGCATTACGACCTTCTCGCCATTCACGGTTGGAAGCGTTGAAATACGAAGATCCATTTCACGCCCGTCTCTTGTAGATACGGAACTTCTTCCATCTTGCGGAATTCGCTGCTCGTCGATTTTTAGGTTAGACATAATTTTTATGCGAGAAACAACAGCCGGATGAATATTTGTCGGATATTCCACAATTTGTCTAAGTACGCCATCAACCCTGTATCTAACTCGGACTGTGTGTTCAAGAGGTTCAATATGAATATCACTTGAACGTGAATCTAAAGCATAGCTGATAGTATTTAACACTAGCTGAGGTATATTCCCCGCAAGGATTGCGTCCTGTAATTGTTGTAGTTTTTCTGAAGGCATACAACTTACTTTAAGAATTAAGGTCGGAAATATGCCTGCATGGAGACATTAAAGTTTATTTCATCTTGTCCGCTTAGATTCCCTTGTGTCCCTTGAGGACTTACAAAATTAATAACAATTTGTTGTATATCAAGCAGTCTGGTTTTGTCGCTTAAAGTTCCACTATTTCCTACATACTCAAGAAACTTGAAGAAGTTTTCGTATGAACTGTGAATGGTAAGCTTAAAAGGCAAAATCATATATTCGTCATCTTCGGATTTTTGAGGTGTTTGATATTGCAGATTACTAATCATGAATGGATTTTTTGATCTGTGAGTATCATTGGCAAACTGTTCCAAAGTTCTGGTTAAAGCGGTATGATTTTCACCTTTTGGGAAAACGATATCTCTTTCTTCTTGAATAGTTTGATCTAGTTCAATATTTTCTTCTTTAACTGTTTTTAACTCTTTATCAATTCGATTTTCGGTATCGATAAGAGCGCCATGAAGTTTACTGTGAGTTTCGATTTCAGCCTGCATTCCAAGCATTTTCGTTATGTTTGAATATGAATAGAATGCAATAACCAATAAAAGAACAATTGAAAGTCCGGCATAAAATCTTGTTTGAAACTGTCTTGATTTGTAAAATGATGATTTAGCCATTTTATTCGAGTGTTAATTCAATTCGGAAAGGTGATACATATCCTTCGTCTTCAGATCCGGTTTTTGGGAAAGATCTATTATCAACATTCTTAAACATGTCTGATTTTTCCAAAGCATCCATTAGGTTTGCGATTAAGCTAAATGTAGTTCCGTCATCACGTTTTGCTTTTCCGGAAAGTATAATTTCATTTGAACCTGCGTCAAAATCATAAGATGAATATTGAATTCCACCGAGTTCTTCAAAAAATCCGGTGTTGTATAACGTATCGACACTTTTAGTAACTTTTTCGATTTCATTAATAATTTCCGCCCATTCAATACGTTTTTGTTTAAGCATACTAATCGTACTGAAGTCATTTTTTAAAATATCCAGAATTTCTTCGGTTAATGCGTAAAGTTTAGTATCATCACGAGGAAGATCACTTTTTATATCGTCAATATTTTTTGAAAAGAAACTTGCAAGTCGTTTATTTCCAATTAATTTATGCGTTGCTCTGTAATTATCTGTTTCAGCAAGAATAGTCGGAGTTTTTGTTTCTTTGTTTAATTGTTTTAATTCATCTTGGAGAGCAATTCTTAGTTTATCCTGAAAAATTTCAACAGGGATATTCGCTACGGCAATCGGTTCTTTCCATTTCGTTAGCGCATTTTCATATGTAACAAGAAATTTATCCTGAAGGTCCGTTAATTCCTGAGGAGAAATCTGTCCGCCTCGTGCTTTACCGTAACTATCTGCGATGTAACTTAATTCTTGTAAGTAATAATTTAGTAATAGATAGTTTTTTTGGTTGATTGATGTTTGCTGTGTAATGATTTGCGCTTTTGAATTGTTAAGCCGTTGAGCCGTGTTTGGTCCTCTTATGCTGCTTAAAAGATCGAAATCGGGATTTAGTTCCATATAGAAAAATCCTATTTCCAAAAGAGAAACTATGATTAGTCCAATAAATAAGCTGCGTGCTATTTTGAGGTTCCGTTTCGACGGATCAAACGCTCCAACAATTTTCTGTTCCAGTTCCGGAAGAGGCCCGAGAACATTATCTTTTTTCCGGGTTTGCTCGTCCTCTTTCGCGTAAACACCGGAGATTATTTCGCTTTCTTCCGCTGCGTCTTTAGGCTTTTCTTCTTTCTTCTCAAAAATATTCGTGTATATGTTTTCCTGCTCTTTCGATGCTTTTTTAGATTTTTTTAATTTGAATAATGGCATATTTGATTTTTATTTTTCCGAAATATTCTCTATATTTTACCAAATTTCAAGGGAAAAGTCAAAAGGCCTATTTCAATAAATCGTCTAATTCACAGGAAAGTAAGGCGGATTTATTAAGCAAAATTTGCTCTTCCTGATTTAAATTGTCAGCGGTCATTCTAATGAGCTTGGTTGTAATAGAATCGCCAAGCATGATGCGATTTGTTTTCTTCAGATAATTCTCAGCCTTCTGATAAAAAAGCTCAGCATACTGCATTAACCTGTCTTGTGATGGAGGACGGTTAGTCGATACACTGCTATTAAATTCAAAAAGTTTTTTTACTTTTTCACTAACTTTCATTAATAAGTCACCGTCACCAAAATCAATCCAATAGTCGCTGATGCGACATATAATCCTCACCGACTTTCCATCTACCACGTTATATAAATATGCAAAGGAAAACACACCAGCAGGAAAATCCTGAAACACGCTCACTTTTTCAAGACTAGTTACTATACGAATTTTATACTTTTCGAGATAACTCAAATAACTTTCTCGCCAATTTTTGAGCCAATTTTCGATGAATGCCTGATCTATAAAAAGAGGTGGAAGATCCTGTTTAAGATTGGTATCAGTTTTTTTATTGTTCAATATTTTAATTGTAACTTTATCGAACAGCTCTTTTGGATCAGCAAATTTAACATCTTTTGCTGCAAGATAATCCAAATCAGGTACTATCTTTTTCTCCATATACCAAAGTAGATCGTAAACATCACGGCCTTTTTCTTCATATATAGCTTTATTAACTCCACGTTGCCCACGCAAAAAAATCGCAGCAATCTTGCTTGCCATAAGCGAGGACATATTATAAGTCTTAATAACAAAAGAAAGTTGATCTCGATTTATTGGTCTACGCTCTATTACTGTTTTGGGCGCAGTAAAGTGGTTGAGATAAATTTTGACGTGTACTTGCTTAGAATGAAAAGCCAAGCTTAAGTCTTCACCTATATGAAATTTTAGTGTAAGGCCTCTGTTATTCGTAGTCGAAGTAGTAAGGAAATCGGAACTAACACCATAAGTATTCTTAAAATACGCCAACATTTCTTCTTTTAACTTATCTAAAAAATCATTTGTGACTTTATGATCAACTTCAAAATCTAAATCAACCGACATTCGATTAAGATCGTGACAAATACGAAGTGCAGAACCACCGTACATAATCCAGTCGCTATATTCCGGATGATGGTAGATAAAATTAAGTACATAAAACTGTAACTCCTCTTTGAGAGCATTACGTTGTGCTTCCGCATCAATTCCTCCATATGCAGAGACATCTTTCAACTTTTTTTTGAGTGTTTCAAGAATTTGGTTATTCATAGTGTATATAATTTTTTACCATGGAATAGAACTTTTTCCGTTCTTCAGCGTCCATTTCATCGATATCAATACGCAATTCTTCAATCAGTAAATCTATATCCTTAAGTTTTAAACCTTTAAACTGTCGTGTTTTGAAATAAAGTAAATCAAAAAGAGCCTTTGATGGTGAAGCAATAAAGAAATCGAATTTGTCTACTGGCAAGTCAGAGTTGTCTTTCACCAAAGAAAAATCTGAAAATAAACTTTCTTTTATAGACTGATATGAAAAAGTGCCTATTTTTGTTTTGTAGTTACTAGTGACTTTTAACGTAACCGATGTAATCGTGTGTATTACTTCTGTGGCAAGATTATAGTACTGAAGGGCTGTCCAAGAACTCACGTAGGATGGTCTACGAAGAATATTTGCAAGAAAATAAAAGTAAGAAATATTATTTTTATTTTTATTATAAAATTCAGTGGATATATACAATCCGTTTTTGAGTGAAATGATATCTTTGTTTTTCAAAGAACGGCTGATATAAGTATCAACTGTGGTGCTTTTAAGATCGAATTGTTCGCTAAGCTGATGTACCACCTCTTTGTCAAAATAAGGCTGTAATTCAAGCTGTTTTAGTAATATTCTTCTGTATTTCATAATTATGATGATATTGTATCAAAAGTGAAACAAGGTGTCAATAGAAGTAAAAATTAATAATCGTTTTCAGAACGATAGCCCCAAAGGAAAACATGTATTTCATATAACCCTTTGAATGAACTTTGCTTCCGGAAGCAGTACAGTTTGAATTTCGCAATTTTCTATGAGCGTGAAAAAAAATTGACATAAATATGTTAAGATTGCAGCAATTAGGGTTACCTTTTTGTTTTCGAAGTAGTATAGGATGGTGGCCAGATTTTGCTAACCACTATTTCTATGGCAAGAAAAGGATCAATACATCAATTAATCGAAATGAAAGAA
>JAJRYP010000075.1 GCA_024275695.1 Patescibacteria group bacterium
CTAAGCCTCATTAATTCGATATTGCTTAATTCGGGAAGATTGACCAGCCTCTTTCTTTCTCTATCAACATACTTTTCCGAAGCCTCCAGTTGCTTTCGTAATACTGCAATCCTCATACTTATTTTTCTTTTGGAAGCTCCTTGAGTCCCTCTTTTTAACGAAATCATTCGCTCTTCAACTCTATCAATATCTACAAGATTAATTGTATTATTAACCTTTTTTGCAATTTCCGACATCAATCCGTTTGTGATATGTAAATTCACGGGATTTTCATTCTGTTCTTTACTTTTTTCATTATTTTGTTCAGGCACACACCCAACATGGCCGGGCGCTTCTCCGCCTACAGAAAATCTACGCATTTTTAAATAAATTTATAGTTTATCGCACCGAGCCCTCATTATTGCCACTGAATAAAAATTTGTCAACCCTAAATGCAACTAATGTACCAAGTACTCTCGTATATTACTAAGCACTAAGCATCTTCCGCTACCTGTACCAAGTACCGACCAATATCCGAATTTTACAATCCCGGCCGCTTTTAGTATGATTACCGTGCTTACAATAAACCTTTATGAGCACTACGATAAAAGTTATGTCTATAGTTACCGGGATTTTTGTGGGGGTTTTAGTAACCGCCCAATTTAGAACGGTGACACCTTTAAGCAGTTCCTATCCGCTTGATCAATTACAGGCGCAAAAAAATCTTATTAAGACGTACATTGATGAAGAAGCTCTTCTTAAGAGCCGAATCGTATCGGTTCGTGAAAAAATAGACACCAGCCTTGAACAAAATCAAACGATCAGCCAAACGGCAAATTTGGAAACACTCAATAATTTAAAAAAACGTATCGGCCTCACCGATATTAGCGGAGAAGGCTTCATTATTGCTCTTGATGATAGTGAATTCATTGATCGTGAAACAATTACAAATGAAGAAGGAGGTATTATTTATGCCGCCGATATTCGAGATGTAGTGAATCTGCTGCGAGCATTAAGTGTGGAAGGAATCGCGATCAATGATCAGCGAATTATTGCCACTTCACCAATTAATTCCGTCGGGAATACCCTTTTAGTGAATAATTCGCATTTAGCACCTCCGTTTTCGATTTCGGCAATTGGAGATTATAATTCTTTTTTGCGCCGCCTTGAAGAGCCGGGGGTTTTGAGCGATCTTCAAAAACGTGTAAAGGAAAACGGAATTCAGTTCGAAGTAAAAAGATCTCCTCATGTTGTATTGCCAATTTATAACGGGCAATTTCGTTTAAAGTATATTAATCAAACAAATAACCCTTCCAGTTAACATATGTCTGCAAATCACAAAAAAACGCCGTTATCACAATTGGCAATTCTGCTTACCACAGGGCTTGTTCTTGGTTTGCTTGTGATGACTCAGGCGCGTTATTATACATCATATGTTTCATCCGAGGGACGTGACAGCAGCGAAAATATCTTTAGAAAGATTCAAATTTTAAAAACAAGCAATGACGAACTTGAAGACGAAATTATTGATCTTGAAGCGCAGCTTGAAGAGCTTTCGAACCAAGCACTCGCACTCAAGTCCATCGAAAGAGAAATCAAAAAGAATAAAATTATAGCCGGCGATGTTGATATATACGGTCCCGGAATCAAACTTGAGTTCGAGACTGAAATTAGCGACATATGGCTTACAGACTTGACAAATGAACTTCTAGCTTCAAGTGCCGAAGCGATTAGCGTAAACAATATTCGTCTCGTTGATTCAACTGTAGGATTCGATACGCTTCCAAATGGACAAATTATGTTAAACAGCATTATCCTGACTCCTCCATATACATTTAATGCCATTGGAGACAAAACAACTTTAAGACAAGCAATTGAAGCCCCTCGCGGAATTTTGGACAGAATAGCCGGAGCATTCAATGAATTTGAATATACACTTGAAGAAAAAGACCGCATTGAAATGAAACAGGTCTAAGTAGATTTAAAGAAAACTTAGAATAATCCAAACAGGTTGAACTGCCAAAATAATCGCAAGCAATATGTAAAGCACTCTTTTGTTATAACGTTCCTTTTTATGACCGGTAAGTAATTTCTGATGATCAAGTAACGGAACAGAGGCTTTAAGTTGTGATTCAAGCTGTCCAACACGGTAATTGGCCCCTTCCAATCGTTGTTGAAACACTTTTACGTCAGTGCGAATCTCTTCGTAAAGCTTTTTATATATTCGATCTTCAACTGACGATACAATATCGCTTTGTTCCACAGGAATTGTATAAACATCCTCGTAATCTTGAGTCTTTTTAGGTATCCTTGCTTTTGTAAGCTTGGAAACCTTTCCGGAAGCTGATTTTTTAATCGATTTATGTGATCTTCTTTGCTTTGTAAAATTAACAAGCTCCTCACTATTAAGAAAGATTCTTCCGGCAATACTTTTTGTAGACAGTTTTTTGCTCGCAATATACCTGTCTAGTGTCCGTGTCGACACCCTGAGCATTTTTGCCGCTTCTTTTCGGCTTGTATCAAAAGATTTTTTAACTTGAGTAGACATATAAAACAGACATCAATTTAAAAACTTGTCATGCGTATAATACGTACGTTGACTCCATTTGTCAACATGTTTAGATGGATTGCGAAATTGCGGATCGATACAGTATTGGCATGAAATATCGAAAACTTACACAAGAGGAAATTTTACAAACGAAGAAGTCCGCGCAAGAAGTACGGAAACTTTCGCGAAACCCAATATATGGAATACTTGATAACATTAGAAGCTTATATAATGTTGGGGCAATGTTTCGGACCGCGGATGGAATTATGGCTAAAAAATTATATCTTTGCGGAATGACCGGAATCCCGCCAAGACGCGAAATCGACAAGACTTCTCTTGGCGCATGTGATACTGTTCCCTGGGAGTATAAAAAAACTTCTTTGGAAGCTATAAAAAAATTGAAGGATCAAGGAGTACGGATTGTAGCGCTTGAACTTACAGAACCATCTGTTCATTTTACCGAACTTTCCTGTAATTTTCCCGCCGCGCTTATTGTTGGACATGAAATTAACGGTATATCTGACGAAACAATGAAGTATGTCGACACGGCAATTTCAATCCCGATGCTTGGCCGCGCGAATTCATTAAATGTCGCGACTGCTTTCGGAATTGCCGTATATCAAATGTTAGAAGTCTACAAAAAAAATCACCGCGCAAATGATAAATCTTGAATACTACAATGAGACAACACTGCCGCTTTCAGGAGCTTTATTTGAAGAAATCCTCGAATTTATTAACATTGAATTCAGAGAAATTTTCCCTAAAGAAATTGATAATAGAAGAAATTATTTAATAACCTGCACTCTTGTTAATGATAAAATTATTCAAGAGATCAACAAACAGCAAAGAGGCCTGGACAAGCCCACCGACGTAATCTCGTTATGTTATCTGGGCAATGAATTCCCCGGAGAA
This sequence comes from Patescibacteria group bacterium, assembly GCA_024275695.1. Classification (GTDB taxonomy): domain Bacteria; phylum Patescibacteriota; class Gracilibacteria; order UBA1369; family PNNO01; genus JAJRYP01. The sequence goes on from JAJRYP010000075.1 coordinate 3,440, forward strand.
GATATGATTGGAGAAATTTTTATTTCGCTTGATACCGCAGCAAAACAGGCTAAGAAATTGGATCACGATCTTGTAACCGAACTAAAGTTTTTGTTTGTTCATGGAGTCCTCCATATTCTTGGATACGAACATGCGACCGAAGAGGACTTTCAAACCATGATGGATTTGACTAATCAAATTCTCGGAGCTACTTGATTCCAATTCCAATATAATTAAAGCCTTCTTTTCGGACCGCTTTTTTATCATATATATTTCTACCATCAAGAATCAAATTGCCTTTCATGGCGGCTTTTAATTTTTTCAAATCAACACTTTTAAATTCATCCCATTCGGTAAGAATCATTAGCGCATCGGCATCTTTGGCCGCACCTAAAGAATCGACGGAGTGAACAACATCCGGAACATCTTTTCGAATTGGATCGTATACATGAATATCAGCTTTATGCATTTTTAATTGCTCAATAATTTGAAGAGACGGGGCATCGCGCATGTCGTCTGTTTTTGGTTTGAACGTAAGTCCCCAAAGAGCTATTTTTCTATTTTCAAGAGTTGGAATATATGAAAGCAGTTTATCTACCAGTACCGTTTTTTGTCTTTCATTAATGTCTTCAACCGCTTGTAAAAGCTTGAATTCATGCTTATGTTTTTTTGCATGATGAATCAGGGCCTGAATATCTTTCTTTAAACAACTACCGCCGTAACCGATTCCGGCTTTTAAAAATTGACACCCTATGCGCGGATCAAGTCCAATTCCTTTTGCAACATCCTGAATATTTCCACCTATCTTTTCGCAAAGATGTGCCAACTCGTTAATAAAAGAAATTTTTGTCGACAGAAATGCGTTGGCGGCATATTTTGTAATTTCAGCTGAACGAACATCGGTGAACATTAAAGGTTTTCCTGTTCGAACAATCGGATAATACAGCTTTGAAAGAAGCTTTTTAGATCTTTCACCTTCAACTCCAATGATAATTCTATTCGGATTGAGCGTATCATTTAAGGCTTCACCCTGACGTAAAAATTCCGGATTGAAAGCAATGTCAAATTCATGTCCGACTTTTCTTTTTGAGAGTTCTTTTTGAATAATTATTTTACATTCTTGGGTGGTGCCCACCGGAACCGTCGATTTTATTATAAAAATTTTATAACCGTTCATATAGCGCCCTACGTCTTTTGCGACTTGTTCAACTTGCTCCGTATCAGGTTGATAATCTTTTTGAGGAGGAGTTCCTACAGCACAAAAAATTAATTCGGATTCTTCGATTGCTTTTTTAGAATCCGTTGTAAATGAAAGACGTTGCGCCTTAACGTTGCGTTTGATAAAAGCCTCCAATCCCGGTTCGTAAAGAGGCATTTGGCCTTTTTTAAGTTTCTTGATTTTATTATTGTCAATGTCAACGCATGAGACTTTATTGCCCATTTCCGCAAAACAACTTGCGGTAGAAAGCCCGACGTAACCGGCTCCAAAAACTACTATATTCATGCGTCAATAGTAGCCGTGTAATCTGTTTCGCGTCAAGGTATGAGTCTATAATTGTGATCGCAAAAATTCAAGGCGGACTTTTATAAAGTCCTCGTTGCCTTAAACTTTAGCTTCTGTTATCGTAACGCAGGCGCTTTTAAGCTTGAAAAGATATGTCAACAGCTCGAAAAATTCTGTCAAATACGGCATTTCAGATTGCGGGTCGTGCCGGAACCGCTCTACTCAGCCTTGTTGTAATCAAAATTATTACTTCTTATTTGGATGTAGGTAAATATGGCGAATATACGAACGTTTACGAGTTTCTCGCGCTATTTGCAATTATCGCGGATTTCGGATTATACACGATTGCGGTTAGAGAAATGTCGAAAGATGAGAATAGAATTCCGAAAATTCTTGGAAATATTTTGACCATACGAATTACTATTGGATTTCTGGTCTTAATTGGAGTAATTACCGGAGGATTTTTGGTCCCGTCTCACCGGGGCACGCAAATTCCATGGGCAATTATGATCGCTACAACAGCTACGTTTGTCGCGCTTTCCAATGGGACTATTACGAGTGTTTTGCAGGAAAAATACAAAATGCAGTATCAGGCCAAAGGAGTAATTTTCGGAAAAATTGTGCAGGTCTCTTACATGGCTCTTGTCGCATTTGTTCTTTTTAAACACGATACGTTTCAAGGTTTTTATCATCTTTTTTGGGCGGGCGCGATCGGGAATTCGGCAATGCTCCTCTACACGATACACATAGTCAAAAGGTATACACCAATCAGACTCAGGTTCGATAAAGACTATATGAAATATATCTTGAAACAAGCACTCCCTTACGGACTGGCACTGTTTTTAAGTAACATTTATTTTAGGGCGGACGCGATTTTGCTCTTCAATATGCGAGGAAGAGAAGAAGCGGGGTTATATGGTGTAGCGGCGAGAATGCTGGAAGCGCTTGTCCTCCTTCCAATCTATTTTATGAACGCCGTACTGCCAACTTTAACAAAACATATAAAAGAAAAATCGGAAAAATACAAAAAAATTCTTCAGTTAACGTTCGATTTTCAATTAATGCTGAGCA
>JAJRYP010000076.1 GCA_024275695.1 Patescibacteria group bacterium
AAACGGAAAAATCATTTCAGAAAAAGTCGCAAATATTTCAGTTCGCGATCATGGTTTCTTATACGGTGATGCTGTTTATGAAACAATACGAACAATTAACGGAAAGCCGTGGCTCTTAAACGAACATCTAAAACGATTAAGGCGGTCGGCGCGTATTCTTGGAATTCGCGTGCCCTGGACGAACACGCAGCTTACAACTTTAATAAATCGTCTTCAAAAAAAGAACGGCAACAAAGAATCTCGCATTAGGATTACGGTTTCTCGCGGCTGCAACGGCTTCGATTTTTCAACATGTAAAAAGCCGACACTTTTAATCGAGGCAAACAAACTGAAGCTTCCTCCGCAAAAAATTTATAGCGAAGGGGTGAAAGCAATTACGTATAAGATCGAAAGACCAATTCCGAATGTTAAATCAAACAGCATGCTCCCTTCCGTTATGGCGATACGGCAAGCGAAAAAGAAAAAAGCGTTTGAAGCTTTTATGGTTGATCATAAAGGAAATGTGACCGAAGGCGGCATGAGCAATATTTTTATTGTGAAAAAAGGAAAAGTAAGCACACCGAAAAATCAAATTCTTGAAGGAACAGTACGAAATTTCATTATGAAAAACGCACATATAAAGGAGGCAAATATTTCGCTAAAGCAACTTCGCGAAGCGGATGAAGTTTTCTTAACAAGTTCAATCAAGGGCGCTGTGCCGGTAGTGAAAATAGACGGAAAGAAAATTGGAAACGGAAAAGTCGGCCCGCTAACAAAAAGCATAATTAACTTACTTAAAACATGCAATTAATAAGCCGCTCAAAGAAACTTTTTCCGGATAAACCGATTGTTATGGGGATTCTTAACGTAACTCCGGACTCGTTTTCGGATGGCGGAAAATTTAATTTGGAGAATCGCGCGATTGAACATTTTGAGGAAATGGTAAAGCAGGGTGCGGATATTATTGATATCGGCGGTGAATCGACCGGTCCCGGTTCGCAAGATGTTCCTGTTGAAGAAGAACTAAGGCGTGTAATTCCGATTCTTAAAAAAGTACGTAAGATTTCAAATATATGGATTTGCGTTGATACTTATAAAGCCGAAGTTGCAAAGCGGGCTCTTGAAGCCGGCGCGGATATGATCAATGACGTTTTGGCCTTTCGTGGTGATGCAAAAATGGTAGACATAGTTAAAGAAAGCGATGTGCCGGTTGTTTTAATGTATTCAAAAGATCTAACCGGTCGCACAACCGGTAAGGATAAAAATTACGAAGATGTTGTTGAATATATAAAGAATTTTTTGGAAGAGCGAATTTTGTTCGCGGAACAAAACGGAATAAATAAAGAAAAGATCATTGTTGATCCTGGACAAGGAGCTTTTGTAAGCGGCGATCCAAAATACAGCCTTCAAATTCTTAATCGCTTGGAAGAATTTAAAAGTTTAGGCAGTCCGATCTTAATAGGATCTTCACGCAAATCTGTAATTGGACAAACGCTAAATCTGCCATTGCATCAGCGTTTGGAAGGTTCTCTTGCTTGCGCGGCGGTGGCGATAATTAACGGTGCTTCAATAATCCGCGCGCATGACGTTAAAGAGACGCGGCGTTTAGTTGATATGGTTGACGCTATTATAAAGAATTAAAGAATTCTTCTTCCGGATTGGCATCGGGATCAATAACAGCTTCGGGAGGAATTACATTGTTTAGTCTAATATGTGCATTTTCAAGTGTTTTTGGGTCAATATTCCCCGTTTGTCCCAAACAACTCTCGCTGATTCAATAGAGAATTTCGGTTAAGTTTGGTAAAATCAATGTGTTTTAATTGTTTCACATATGTTTGTTACAAAAGAATTCAAATTCGATGCGGCTCATTTTCTCACCGATTATCACGGGAAGTGTGAAAAACTGCACGGTCATACATATAAACTGCATGTAACCGTTAAAGGTGATGTAAAAGAAGATGGCATGGTTATGGATTTTGTTGAACTTAAGAAGATCGTGAACGAACGCGTTATCAGTAAACTCGATCATAGCTTGCTTAACGACACTATCGACAATCCTTCCGCGGAAAATATCGCTATATGGATTTGGAATCGACTTAAAGATATTTCCGGGGCTAAATTGTATGAAATTAAGGTGTGGGAAACCGATACCTCTTTTGTTACTTACCGCGCGGAATAAATGAAGGAAATTGAACGCAAAATTTTCGATATTGATCCGCAAGAAGTTACCCGAAAACTTCTTGATCTTGGCGCGAAAAAAACTTTTTCCGGCCTTGTGAGGGTTCGTTATTTAGATACTGTTGATGCAAAAATTCGAAACCGGGGTGATCTTCTCCGCGTTCGGCAGTTTGAAGACGCTCACACCGAAGTCGTTTATAAAACCAATAAACGAATCGAAGAAGGCTGCAAAATTTATGATGAATACACTCTTAAAAGCGAGTCTTTTGAAGATGCCACGGAACTTTTTGAGAATCTTGGTTTTGCTGTTTGTTGTACGTATGAAAAAAATCGTACTATTTTTAAATTAAAAAATGCGGAAGTTGTTATAGACAGATATCCTAAAATGGATCCGTTTATTGAAATTGAAGCGGGCGACGCGAAAACGATCGACGAAATCCTTAATCGACTTGGTCTAACCGAGAATGAAAGTTCATATGAAACAATCAACGAACTTATTAAACGAAAATATTCCGATTTAGATCTTAATAATTTAATATTTGAGCAATAAAACAGCCTATTTGTCGCTTGGGTCGAATATTGGAAAACGTCCGACTAATCTTAAAAAAGCCATTAAGCTTATTGAAGAGTGCGGGATCGTCGTATCTAAAAAATCCGGATTTTACGAGACCGCGGCCGTATCTAAAATCAAACAGAAAAATTTCATTAACATGTGTATTGAAATTAAAACAACAGCCTCTTCACGGAAGCTTTTGCAAATTTGCCAAATGATTGAAAAACAAATGGGACGGAACAGAAAGTTACCAAAAAAAGAAGGATACGAAAAGCCGCGAATTATAGATATCGATATCCTTATGTATGAAAACGAGAAAATCAACAAGCGAAATTTAAAAATCCCACATCCAAAGATGCATAAAAGACGTTTTGTGTTGGAGCCTTTAAATGAGATTGCGCCGCACTTAACGCATCCGGTGCAACATAAAACAATCAAGCAACTATTGAATGCGCGGCAAAGTAGCAGTATATTTTAGCCATGAAAGATCCGCGGGAACTTCACAACAAGGCTACGCAGCTTCGCATAGAATGCTTGAAGTGTATACATAAGGCGAATTCCGGCCATACGGGCGGTTCTCTTTCAGCAATGGATATTTTAACGGCGCTTTATTACGGAGAAGTTAACGGTCGTCCGGTTATGAAATACGATCCGCATAAACCGGGATGGGAAGGTCAGGATTATTTTATTATGTCCAAAGGGCATGCCGCGCCGGCGCTTTATGCCGTTCTCGCAGATCTCGGATTTTTTGACAAAAGCGAACTTGATTATTTAAGGCAGGTTAATGCGATGCTTCAAGGTCATCCCGTTTTAAAAATTCCCGGAGTTACAATGACAACCGGCTCGCTTGGACAGGGTTTTGCCGCCGCTCACGGCCTCGCGCTTGCTCTTAAAATGGATCGCGCGAAGAATCGAGTGTTTACTTTGCTCGGAGACGGAGAGCTTCAGGAAGGGATTGTCTGGGAGACTGCCATGTCGGCCGCTCACTTTAAATCGGATAATTTAATCGCGTTTATCGATAATAACGAACTTCAAATCGATGGTTTTACAAGAAGCGTGATGAATGTTGAGCCGATCACGGATAAATTTGAAAGTTTTGGATGGAAAGTTATTCCGGTCAAAAACGGTCACGATTTCGATGAACTTCTTGATGCAATTGATCGCGCTCTCATAACTACTCGGAAACCTGTTGCTATTGTTTGCAGCACCGTTAAAGGAAAAGGTGTTACTTTTGCCGAAAGGAATGCGAGCTATCATGGTGTTGCTTTGAGTAAAGAAGAAATGGAGGAAGCGATTCCCGCACTTGAAAGACAAATTTTATGAAGGAATTTTTTGCATTTATCTTCAGTCTATGGTTGATGTCTCCGTTTACTATTTCCGGAGATTCAATGGAGCCTACACTTTCGCACAACGATGTTATTATGATTGATAATTACGCGTACGTGGATGAAAGCCCCGAGCGTTACGATATAATTGTTTTTGAAGGGACCGACGAGCCGGATAAACATTTTGTGAAAAGAATTATTGGCTTGCCCGGCGAAACCGTCGCCGTGAAAGAAGATGTTGTTTATATTGAAGAAAACGGAAAGCTTACCGAGCTTGACGAACCTTATATATGGCGCAATAAAAATGAAGTTTTTTCATTACGTAAAATTGATGGAACGTCTTACCAGGTCCCGAGCGGGAAGTACTTTGTTTTAGGCGATAACAGGGACTTTAGTTATGATTCCCGAACGTGGAAAAATCCGTTCGTTCCAAAAGAAAATATTGTCGGAAAGTACAGTTATAAGTTATTCTAATCTCCTATCTTTTTAACGATCAATAATATGAAACTTGCAAACACGCTTCTTATAGGAGTTCTTTTGGCCATGATGCTTGCTTTAACAGGTTGTTTTAGCTTTTCAGACGGCACAAAAGAACTTGTTCTTAATACTTCCGACGGTGTTCACACCTATAAAGTCGAAATCGCCGATTCAAAAGAAGAACGTACTAAAGGGTTAATGGATAGAGAAAGTTTGAATAAAGATGCCGGCATGTTTTTTGTTTACGAAGAGCCAAATCCGAAAATGGCATTCTGGATGCCCAATATGAATTTTTCTCTTGATATGATTTTCTTTGATAAAGACATGAAGGTAGTGGATTATTTTAAAGAAGTTCCTCCGTGTGAAACAGAATCATGTCCTCACTATGTCCCGAGCGTTGTTTCGCAATATGTTCTTGAAGTGAACTCCGGAACAATTGATGAGATTGGACTTGAGATTGGTGATGTCGGGGAGCTTAAGTAGGTACCCGCAAATACTGCAGTGTCTTTGCGTCCACAAATTGTTTAATCGGATCTATTACCGGCTTTATGAGCGCTTGAAAATTTGATTGTTCATCTAAATAGCCACGATGCGCGAGCTCATGATGCGCCTTGCACAAACTTACAAGATTTTTGTGATTCTTGGTGATCGCATATCTTTCCGAATGATGAATGATCGTTGCAGACTTGTTGCAGCCGGGTACTTCGCAAACTTCTTTACTTTCGGCTTTAAGGTTACGCGCACGCGATTTTTTCAATTTTTTCCTTTCCAACAATTGTACAAACACCTCATTCCAAGTTGTACCTTCTTTCATATTTGCTTTTAAATGTTTTAGCTTCTTGACAATGTTTGGATCAAGCTTTACCGCAAAGGTTTCAAAGTCGTTGACAAAAATTGATTCTTGTGGCACAACAGGTTTACCATCCCCGGGGATGAATTGTTTGATATCTCTTATATGTGTTTCTAATGCTGCTCTTGTCATTGTACAGACCTTGTTTGCCCACTCACTATCTGTCTTAGGAGTTGCGATGTACGCAACCGCCTTTACTTTACTTAAACCAACTTCCGCAATTTTACTTTTTAATTGAGGTTTATCTTTTAATTTTTCGTCAATTCGAATTACATCCTCAACAACATTCCTGCTCACGCCTCCAAGCTTTGCCGCAAATTCAAAAATCGAACCATAACCTTTCTTGCGATACAGTCTCCTTTTATATACTTCCGGCAAAAGTGCCACGAACTTGTTTTTCCACCTTCGTGCCTCCCTGCCGTATTGCTTACAAAGCTCGAACAATTCTTTATTTGTCATAATAAAAAGGGTTAACGAAATACATATTCGAGGACCCAATGCTTTAACGACAAAAACCTAATCTAAATAAAATTTATACTATATAAAGATTATCAAAAATTCCCACAAAAAGCAAGCCGAAAAATACGCATCAGTGTGCGGTTGGCCGACTCTTGTAGTGAGTGTACGCACACCCGTCGCAGTGCCAAGATTTTTCTTGCCTTTAACAGAAAACAATGACAACGGAAAGAAGCTCTTCCTCTCCCTTACGCTTGCCTCTAACCAAAAATAATGATAATAGAAAGGAGGCTTTCTGATTTTTAAATTGTGAGTTATGCATTTTGATACGAATGAAAAGATAGCAACCAGAGTTGCGTTTGGTGAAGCGATCGCGAAATTTGGCGGGCGTCATAAAAACGTCGCGGTTTTGGATGCGGATCTCGCGGGCTCTCTTAAAACGGATAAATTTTCAAAACTCTATCCGGATCGTCATTTTAATTTTGGAATTGCGGAAGCAAATATGGTGAATGCGGCCGCCGGAATGGCCCTGCGCGGGAAGGTCCCTTTTGTCTGTTCGTTTGCCGTGTTTGTCACAGGTCGTCCGTGGGAGCATATTCGAAACAGCATTTGTTATCCGAATTTGAATGTAAAAATTGTCGGATCGCATGCGGGAATTCTAACCGGTGAAGATGGCGCCACTCATCAGGCGCTTGAAGATATTTCCATAATGAGGTCGATTCCTAACATGAAAGTTATCTGTCCCGCAGACGCGGTTGAAACATATCTTGCAATAGAAGAAATAATTAAAGACTTCGGACCAACTTATATCAGGCTCGGACGCGCCGGCGTTCCCGTTATTTACGGCAAAGATCACAAATTTAAAATTGGATTTGGAGATATGCTTACTTTTGGTGAGGATATAGCATTGATTGCCACGGGCACGATGGTTTCCAGGTGTCTTGAAGCTGCAAAAATGCTTGAACAACAGGATGGAATTCGCGTTATGGTTGTAAATATCTCCACTATAAAACCGATTGACGAAAAACTTATAATAGATGCCGCAAGTAAAACCAAAATGGTAGTAACTGCGGAAGATCACAATATAACGGGAGGACTTGGGAGCGCTGTTATGGAAGTTTTATCGGAACATCATCCCAAAAAAGTTCACAGAATCGGAATGGATAGATTTGGAGAATCCGGCAAACCCGTTAATCTATACAAAAAATTCGGTTTGGATACGCAAGGCGTATACGAAAGAGTTATTGGTTGGTGGAAAAATCGATCTGTCGACTAGTTTAAATCTTCCGGATTTTTTAATCCTATCTTAATTAAATTTTTTGCGGAAGGTCCTTCGCCTCTGTTGTTTAATTCACCGAATCTGGCTCTTATTGCCGGTTTTATAAATGAAAATTCTTCAGGCGGTGCCGGGATTTTGGTTTCGGAAACCTCGCATCCCTCCGTATTTGTAGGATTAACGGGAGAAACGTGGAACATATCTTCAAAAAATCGGAGCGGGACTTTCATTTGAGTTCCCTTTTCAACTTTTGTGGAAATAATTTCCCCTTCACTTACTCCATGTACCGCTCGTCTGCCCGACTCTTCCATTTGTTCAATAAGAACAAGTATTTCGTCGGGATTGGATTCTGAAATTTCAAACCCTCGAAATTTAAATAATCCACCGGATTCTTTGCAGATAACTTGTTGACCTGAAAATACATTTTCCCAGTATCTTAAATTATCCAAACGTACCCCCAAAGGAGTAATGCTATCTCTGTCCTCAAATGTTTTTATCCCTATTGATACCTGTACGCATTCGGCATCTGACGTCAGCTTTAAACCGCGAATTTCGTTGCCGCTTGTAGTTATTTTTGTTAACAACATAATACCGCCGTCTTGTTCTACGCGAACAATTTGCCCGACGGCATTATCCAGTTCAAGAGCCCATTCAAACTTATCCGTAAAATTTTCAATAGACATAATTGTTGAAATTAAAAAAACTAGAGGATCGTTAATTTAACTTAATTTTGTAAATTTGTCAACCCGTTTTTGAGGATATTCGATTACTTACACCGCTCGCACTCTCTATAATAAAAACTACTAACATTCATTTACTGTTACTATGGCACATCATCCTTTAAAGATTTTTTCAGGAACATCTCATCCGAAACTTGCGGAGGAAATTGCAAAAAATTTAAAGATCAAGCTTTCGCCAATGCATATTTCTCGTTTTGCGTGCGGGGAAATTTACGCAAAGCCCGGAGTTACGGTTCGCGGATGTGATGTTTTTCTTATTCAAACAGCCACTCAAAATGTTAATGAAGATTTGATGGAATTGTTTGTTATGCTGGATGCTTTTAAAAGATCGTTTGCAAACAATATTCATGTGGTAATGCCACATTACGGTTATGCAAGACAAGATCGTGTCGCAACTCCACGCGAACCGATTTCCGCGAAACTCATGGCTGATTTAATTTCGGCCGCCGGAGCGGATCATTTGATTACGATGTCTCTTCATTCGGATCAAGAGCAGGGATTTTTTGATTTTCCGGTAGATAATCTCTATACAAAGAAATTTTTTGCGGATTATTTTAAAAAGAAAAAGCTTAAAGATCTTGTGGTTGTTTCTCCCGATGCGGGAGGCGCGAAAGAAGCGAAAAAATTTGCCGACATTCTTGGAGCCGAACTTGCGATTATTCATAAAGCGAGACCGAAAGCGAATGTTTCCGAAGTTATCCATCTTGTGGGTGATGTTGAAAACAAAACATGTATTATTTACGACGATATGATTGATACCGGCGGATCTGTGTGTAATGCGGCTAAATCTTTAAGAGCACATAATGCGAAAAAAGATATTTACCTTGCGGCGACTCATCCTGTTTTTTACGATCCCGCGGCGGAAAGACTTGCAACGATAGGGTTCAAGGAGGTTGTTGTTAGTAATTCAATTCCCGTACCGAAAGAAAAGCAATTCAAAAGTCTTCAGGTTTTATCCGTGGCGCCTTTGATGGCGAAAATCATTAAAAACGTTTACTCGGCAAAATCCGTATCAACAGTATTTACTCCTTAATCCAAAGTAACTCATGGAAATTTATATTGGCTCCGATCATGCAGGTTATAAACTAAAACAAGCGGTTAAAAAACATCTTGAAAAAAGAGATGTGAAAATAATTGATCTTGGTTCTTTTAACGGTGAAGAGTCGGTGGATTATCCCGATATTGCACGTGAGGTTGTGGAAAAAGTTTTAGAATATCCCGGAACTTTTGGAATTATGATTTGCGGTACCGGTCAGGGCAGCGCAATGATGGCAAATCGTCATAAAGGAATTCGGGCGGCCCTATGTACAAACGAATATCTGGCTGAAATGGCTCGAAAACATAATCACGCAAACATGCTTTGCCTTGGAGAACGAAACACGGAGGAAGATCTTGCTCTCAAAATCGTTGATAAATTTTTGGACACTCCGATTGATACCGACGAAAGACACAAAAGGCGCGTCGCCAAATTGGATGTTTAGCGGTCATGTGAACGGATGTTAAATGTTCCCTCAAGTTATAATCATATAGACTATGAAAACAAAAGTGGCACCATCAATTCTATCTGCCGATTTCGGTAAATTAAATGAGGATATTGCTACAATTGACGATCACAGTGATTATATTCATGTCGATGTGATGGACGGTCATTTTGTGCCTAATTTAACTTTTGGCGCGCCGGTTGCCAAATATATTAAAAGCAAGAATCCGCTGGATGTTCATTTGATGATTGAAAATCCCGGAAATTACATTGAAGACTTTGCGAAAGCGGGAGCAGACGTTTTAACGGTACATTATGAGGCCGCGCATGATTTGGACGGAACGCTCGCGAAGATAAGAGAACATGGAATGAAGGCCGGAGTTTCAATTAAGCCCGCAACACCGGTCGAGGTTCTGGAGCCGTATTTAAAAGATTTAGATTGGGTGCTTGTAATGTCGGTTGAACCCGGATTTGGAGGTCAGTCCTTTATGCCAAACGCTCTGGAAAAAATTAGTTGGCTTCGCGAAAAGGCGCCGGATTTGGATATAGCGGTTGATGGCGGAATTAACGATAAAACGGGCAAGCAGTGCGTCGACGCGGGGGCTAATATTTTAATAGCCGGTTCGTATATTTTTAAGGCGGAGGATCGGGTAGAAGCTATTGAGAGTCTTAAACGTTAACTTCCATGAGCCTTTTTAATTAACTCAAGCAGCTTCTCATGTAATTTCGCATTACTTGAAACAGTGGATGCAACCGGAATTCTTGTTAAATCCAAAGGCTTGTTCTCGTCATCCGTAACTTTTCCTCCCGCTTCTTCAACAATTAAAGATCCCGCGGCAACATCCCACGGTTTCAAACTAAATTCCCAAAAAGCATCGAACCTTCCGCATGCAACGTAAGCAAGATCAATCGCGGCGGATCCAAGTCGTCTTAATAAATATCCTTCTTTAATTAGATGATCAAAAACAATAAGATTTTTTTCAACTAACTTTTTATCGGGCGCAAAACCTGTTGCCATTAATGAGAATTCTTTTCCTTCCGCGTCTGTTACGTGGATAGGTTTTCCGTTCAAATAAGCTCCCTTTTCTTTTTCGGCTACAAAAAGTTCATCAATGTAAGGATTGTAAACGACGCCAACCCGTACCTCGTTTTTAACGGCAAGCGCGATTGAAACGGAAAAAATCGGAAGCTTGTGTTTAAAATTAGTCGTTCCGTCAAGCGGATCAATAATCCACCAGTAATCGCTATCATGAAGATGCTCGCCCGACTCTTCCGCAAGAATGGAATGCTCGGGATATTTCGCCGTAATACTGTCTATAATTAGCTTTTCCGCAGCCTTATCCGCTTCTGTGGCAATGTCGTTATAGCCTTTTCGTTCAACTTCAAGAGTTTCTTTATGAAAGTATTCCATCAAGACTGCTCCGGCATT
>JAJRYP010000077.1 GCA_024275695.1 Patescibacteria group bacterium
ACAAAATGTAGGACCGCTTCGAAAAGCAGCTATGGCTATGCTTATTAATAAAATACGGATGTGGGATAAAATTTCATGTGACCGCGCGGATGAATACATAGCTAATTCCAAAAATGTTAGAAGACGAATTAAAAAGTACTACGGAAAAGATTCAAAAGTGATTTATCCACCCGTGGATATTTCCCGATTTAAACCGCGAAAAAAGCACGAAAATTATTTTCTTATTGTTTCAACTCTCACGCCTTATAAAAAAATAGATCTTGCCGTTCAATTGTTTAATAAAATCGGGAGGCAGTTAGTTATTATAGGAGATGGTTCACACAAGCCATATCTTCAAAGTATTGCCGGGTCAAACATCTCGTTTTTAGGATTTAAAGACGACTATCTTGTAGCTGAATATTTCATGAACGCGCGTGCTTTCATTTTTCCCGGCGAGGAAGACTTTGGAATCACTCCCATTGAGGCAATGGCGAGTGGGAAACCGGTTCTTGCCTATGGAAAAGGCGGGACTTTGGAAACGGTTATTCCCGGCGTAACCGGTGAATTTTTCCATAAACCTACTGTGTCTTCAATGGAAGAAGGTCTGGCCGGGCTTCTCACAAATGAGAAAAAATACGTAATGAGCAAAATAAGAGAGCAAGCCGAAAAATTCTCTCAAAAAATATTCGAGAACAAAATACAAAACGTACTGTTTATGAAATAAAATCGGAATATGCGAGTGCCTGCTTGACCGTCGTCGCCAGCTTCACGACATTAAACGGTTTTTTTAACGCGGGGCCATGTACTGCGATTGCGGAATTACCTTCCCCCATATAAATTATCTTTAATTCAGGATGCTTCTCTATCAATTCTCTCTCCCATCCGTCCGGACTTGAAAGCGCCATATCTACAAGTATCAAATCGGGAGTATTGCCATTTATCCCAATAAGCTCATCCGCATTACTAAAAATCATAACCGAATAACCGCATCTCTTTAACATTGTTTCACATAAATTGCCAAAATCTTTGTTCGTTGCTACAACACCGATACTGCCTCTTCCTTTCAAAGATTCCGGAATGAGTTTCTTCATATCAATTCTCTGACTTCTTCGTACTTTCGCAACTCTCGGAAAACGTATTTTCACTTTAGTACCAACTCCCAATATCGATTCTACTTCAATATTTCCATTATTTTGTTCCACAAGCGCTTTTGCTACCGAAAGTCCCATACCATTCCCCTTCCCGACTTCTTTTGTAGTAAAAAACGGATCAAAAATCTTTGAACGAACTTCGTCGGCGATTCCGCTTCCACTATCTATTACCTCTATAAGAACATTATTTCTTTCATTTGATGCTCTTAAAATAACCTTTCCTCCATCCGGCATTGCATCCGAAGAATTCAAAGCCAAACGAGAAATTACTTCTTTCAATTGTTGAATATCTACTCTTATGTGCCCTATGTTTCTCGGACATATCGCCTTCACATCTATTTCCGGCCTATCAAGCAGACCGCCAATCGAAACCGCCATTTCACTCAACACTTTTTCCGCAAGATTATAAACATGCGGCTCTACATCTTGTTTAAGACTAATTTTCAAAAGCTCATCAACAATTTCTTTACTTCTCCTGCATGCGTCTTGAATACGTCTGATATTTTCATCCACCCGCGCGCCTCTTTGAATTAACTCTGTCGCACCACCTATTTGAGTAATGGCATTATTCAATTCATGGGCGATTCCCGCAGCGAGCATGCTAACTAAATCCCCGCGACGTCTCTCTTCTCTTTGTGCCATTTCCGTTATATCTACAAGTGAAAGAAGTGTTCTTGATGAACCGGGATCACTACCCGGCACAGTTATTAATCTTGCCATAACTTTTTTTGTATTACCTCCCACGGTTTTAATTGTTGTTTCAATTTCCGAAAACTCCCTTCCTTCAGATAAAGTCACAAAAAATTCAATTAATGCTTCAATTGTCTCCCTTGTACAATATTCTTCGAAATTGTTTATCGTTTCATCCCCTTCCAGTCCGATCAATTCTCTGGTCTTGGCGTTCACACGCATTAGCTTAAGTTTTCCGACAAGATTAAAAAGTTCATTTGAATTACTTTTCAAATGTTCCCTTAAATCTTCAACTCCCAGGTGAATCAAAGCATTAATAAGGTCTTTTGAAGCGGAAAAGTCAATCTCCATTAAACCTACGGGAGTTTCTTTAAATAATTTTTCATATTGTCCGGATTTTAATCTCGCCACTTTTTGGGAATGTCTTAATTTTTCTTTTAAAACAGCTTGTTTTGAATTATCCGTTATTGTCGCTTTAATTTCTCCGTTTGACCGTAATTCCAAAATTACACGAGCGTCAATTTTCTTTTGCTGATTATGTCCACTAAGTGTACATTCGAATGAAATTGAGTCCAGTCCACCTCTGGAAAGTCTTAATATTCCGCGTCTAAGTAAGCGCTGACTGCGCGGATGAAATATTTGAGCCAAGGAAAGATTATCCAACATTTCGTATGGAAGCCCTAATTCATCCGCAAAAAACTGTAGAGTCCGAGGATCGGTTTCCACCTTTTCCGTATTGGGATTTATTAAAATATTTATTGGAGAAAATTCCTCGGAAGATCTTGTTGCTTCCATAGTTTCATCCACTCCTGCTTTAATAATCGCGACCAGAGCAACTATTCTTATATAAATATCACCTTGTTTTCGAAGTTCC
>JAJRYP010000078.1 GCA_024275695.1 Patescibacteria group bacterium
CCTTTTTTGTGTAATGGCTGCTCGTCTAACATTAAAATACATTTTTATTTTTATTTCTGTTAATTTTATCAGATTTTTGGCTTTTTTGCAATAACATTTGAATATTGGAACAACTTCATGTAACATCCACGTTGCTGCCCTAATTAATAGTTATAATTAACAATTAAAATTAATATGGATGTTAATGTTAAACGGCTTCCAAAAGCCGAAGTCGAAATTACTGTCGAGCTGAAACTGGAAGAATTTCAAAAAGATATCAATGCTGCCGCAAAGCAGATTTCCAAAGATGTGAATATTTCAGGATTCAGGGCGGGGAAAGTTCCTTATGACGTGCTTGAAAAACATGTCGGAAAAGATCTGATCATGAATCACGCAACGGATTTAGCCATCCCTCGTATTCTTACCGAAGTTATCAAGAAAGAGAAACTCGAGGTTATTGTAAGACCAAAAGTTGAGATTATTTCGAATGATCCTTTAAAATTTAAAACAATTGCGCCGGTATATCCCGAAGTTAAGGTTGACGGTTATGAGAAAATCAAAATCAAGGCAAAAGAAGTTAAAATAACCGATAAGGATATTGATGAAACTATTGATAATGTAAAAAAACAGTTTGTTTCATGGGATGAAACGGATGAGAAAATCAAAAAAGGGGATAAAGTGGAACTTGATTTTGAAGGATTTGATGAAGGTGGAGCTGCTTTGGAAGGCACAAAGAGCAAAAATCACCCGATTATCGTAGGCGAAAACATGATGGTTCCCGGGTTTGAAGAAAATCTCATTGGGTTAAAGAAAGGCGATGAGTCCGAATTTACCGTAACTTTCCCAAAAGATTATCATAAAAAGAGTTTCCAAAATAAAAAAGTTAAGTTTAAGGTGAAAATCATTAAAGTTGAAAAAGCCGCTTATCCCGAACTTAACGAGGAATTTATCGAGAAGATCACAGGAAGCGGAAAATCGGTTTCTGATTTTAGAAAAGATGTAGAAAGGGATTTAAAAGGATACAAACAATCGGAATACAGAAAAAAACAAGAACAGGAATTTCTTGAAAAAGTCTTGGATTTGGCAAAACTGGATATTTCCGATGTTCTTATCAATGAAGAAGTTGAATACATGCTCCATGAAATGAAGGAAGACATGGCGCAAAAAGGTCTTCAATTTGAGTCATATCTCCAACATATTAAAAAATCGGAGGATGATTTAAGGAAAGATCTCAAGAAAGAAGCTGAAAAAAGAATTAAAATCAGATTTGGAATTAACGAAATCATCACAAAAGAGAAAATTGAAGTAGAAGATAAAGAAATTGAGCAGGCAATGAAAAGAATGGGAGAAATACCCAAAGAAAGAGAATCTGAAGTGAGAGCGCAGATTACAAACTCTATTCGTATTGGTCGGTTATTTGATCGATTTCTTGAGAAATGATATAATTACATAAGATAAATTTTGTTAATCTTAACGTTTGATCAATGCGCAATCTTAGAATATTTTTCCTTTCAGGAACAATTGTTCTCGGGATTATCATACTGATTCTTTCTTTCCAGAACTTTGCGGCGCAATGTAATTTTATAAACTTTTTCTTTTTCCCGGTTTCTTCTTCCACTTCACCAACAATAATTTTCTTTATAATTTCTTTACTCGGAATTATTACGGGAATATTTTTGATGGGTCTTATTATGAGTTTCATTGCAAAGGACGAAGATGATGAAGGATTTTAAGAGTGAGTATTTTCTCACCCGCTTTTTTATATAAAGTTTTAAATTTTGCTACTATTTTTTACAGTATGCGATTTTTAAGAATGTTGTATAAAAAAATAGTACAGATGTGATGATTAAATATGATTGATTACTCAAGCTTTAATATGTTAATTGTGCATAAGGAAATCTTGCAATCCGCTTTATTAAAAGCCATTTTATGGCGTAACAATACTTGATGGTTGATAACAAATCAAAATTTAATATTATGCAATAAATTGAAAAACACGCTATGTCTTTTTGATAAAAAAACTTGTACATGATTTGTTAATTGTATAAATTATGTGTACAAATTCCAGGCTTTTTAATAAGGGTTCAAAATCATGCTTAAACGACTGTTTACGTCGAATACACGTATTAAAATTCTTACGTTATTCCTACTTAATCCGGATGAAGAATATTTTATCCGCGAGCTTACAAGAAAATTAGATGAACAAATTAATTCAGTTAGAAGAGAACTGGATAATCTTAAAAAGGCGGGGCTTTTAAAGAGTAAAATTAAGAATAGAAAAAAGTATTATGTAGTCAATAAGAACTTTGTTGTTTTCCAGGATCTTAGAAATATTATTGTTAAAGCCATGAGTGGCAGAGATGACCTTGTAAAAAAGGTTACAAAGCTTGGAGATGTTGATTTTCTTGCGTTATTAGGTGTTTTTGTAGATAAAGCGTCTCCCGTAGATCTGCTTATCGTTGGAAATATTGATAAAGATCGTCTTCAACAGTTTTTAAATACGGAAATAGAATCTGAAAAACCTGTCAGATTCAGCATTTTAAGCAGAGACGACTTTTTGTATCGTATAAAATGTAAAGATCAATTTATTCATTCAATACTTGCGGATCCGGATAATATTGTTGCGGTAAACAAACTGGAGAAGCTCGTACCAAGTATTTATTCGTAAAATCCTCTTGATTTACTCTGTGTGGGTTTGTATAATCCACATCGCCAGTTAAACAAACCATAATTATGAATATGCAATTAATACAACAGGTAGGGAAGAAATTTATGAAGAAAGTTCCCGTAATCAAGCCGGGATGCACGGTTCGTGTTCATCAAAAGATAAAAGAGGGAGGGAAAGAACGTATCCAGATTTTTGAAGGATTGGTTATTTCTTTAAACTCAGGTAGTGGGCCGGATAAGACTTTTACGGTGCGAAAAATCGTTGGTGGTATTGGCGTCGAAAAGATATTCCCGCTTTATTCGAAGAATATTACTAAAATTCAGGTTACCAAATCATCGGATGTTCGCAGAGCAAAGCTGTATTACATGAGAGAACGTTCCGGTAAATCGGCCAGATTAAAAGAAAAGCACTTAACGGAAAAAGACGTATTAATGGAGGATTTTGAGGAAGAAGGTGCGGAAAACGTAGCTGAAACCGCTGAAAATACAGAAAGTAACACTCCGGAGATTGAATCGGAGGCCGGTCAAGCGGAAAAGCCTGAAACTGCTCCCGCAGAATCTGAAAAGCCGGCAGAGGCACCTGAACAAACGGAAGCAAAAGAACCTGCGCAAGAAGAATCGGAACAAAC
>JAJRYP010000079.1 GCA_024275695.1 Patescibacteria group bacterium
AGAGAGGAAAAACAAGTGGGAGAACTTGAAATAACATCGCTTAGAAAAGTTAATGAAAAGGTTGAATCCATAAATGAAGGAAATGAATGCGGGATCAAATTTTCCGGATACAAGGACATCGAAGAAGGTGATATTTTAGAATTTTATAAAGAAGAAGAACGAATTAGAACTTTATAAATGAACAATTTCGAATTTTATAAATTGCAGTCATTTAAGGATAAACGAGGATCACTCATTCCTCTTGAACTAAAGGAATTCATAGATTGGGCACCAAAACGTGTTTATTATTCTTACAGGAATTCCAAAAGCAGAGGCGGACATTGTCACAGAATGGAAAAAGAGCTTTTTATATGCTTGAAAGGTAGTTTTAAAGTCAAAATTCACGATGGTAAAGATTGGCATGAAAAAACATTAAATTCTTGCGAAGCGGTAAAGGTTGATAATATGATATGGCACGAATTTACTGATTTTTCAGAAGATGCTATTCTACTGGCCGTATCTTCAACAAATTATGATCCGCAGGATTATATAAGAGATTTTGATCAATTCTTAAAAGAAAAAAACGCATGAAAAAAATACTAATAACAGGTGGAGCAGGATTTATAGGGTCTAATTTCGCGCATTATTATGCCGTGAAATATCCGGAGGATTATATTGTGATTTTGGACAAACTAACTTATGCCGGGAATCGTGATAATTTAAATGAACTCGAAAGTAAAAAAAATTTTAAATTTGTTCAAGGAGATATATCAAACAGTAAATTTGTTAATGATCTCTTTGAGAAAGAAAAATTTGACATAGTTTTCAATTTTGCAGCTGAGACACACGTAGACAGAAGTATTGAGCATCCAAGTATTTTTGTTATGACAAATATTGTTGGGACGCATAATCTGCTTGAAGCAAGCCGAAAATTAGACATAACAAGGTATCATCAGATTTCCACCGATGAAGTTTATGGAGATCTTGGAACCGATTCAAAAGATTTATTTACCGAAACGACAGCATTGGATCCGAATTGCCCATACGCGGCATCTAAAGCTTCTGCAGACTTGTTGGTGAAATCATATTTTGAAACTTACCAAATGCCGGCTACAATAAGCAGATGTTCGAATAATTACGGGCCTTATCAATTTCCGGAAAAATTAATTCCCTACTTCTTTCATCTAATTTCCGAAAATAAAGAAGTTCCGGTTTACGGAGACGGGCAAAATGTACGAGATTGGCTTTATGTAATTGATCATTGTCGTGCAATAGATATGATTATTGAAAAAGGACGACCCGGCGAAGTTTATAATGTTGGTGGAAATAATGAAAAAACAAACTTGGAAATAACCAAGATTATTCTTAATTTCCTTGGGAAAAGCGAAGATCTTATAGTTTTTGTAGATGATAGACTTGCTCATGACAGACGATATGCCATCGATTCATCAAAGCTTCAAAGTGAACTTGGATGGAAACCTTCGGTTACTTTTGAAGAAGGTATTGCAAAAACATTCGACTGGTATGAAAATCATAAAGAATGGAGAGATAAACTTATGAGAAATCTTGAGGAACGTAAACACAAGAAAGTAAGCAAGACCCCCTTATCAACCTCAAGACCTTAAAAACACTTTATCTATGCGTTATTCTGCACTTTTCGGAAAGACAAAACATCAAACTCCATGTGACGCTAACAGTAAAAATGCCGAACTTTTAACAAAAGGAGGATTTATAGACAAACTTGGTGCGGGAATCTACTCTTTCCTGCCTTTAGGGCTGCGTGTCCTTAAAAAAATCAATAGAATAATACGCGAAGAAATGGATGCGACCGGAGCGCAGGAAATTCTTATGCCATCTCTGCATCCAATTGAAATCTGGGAAAC
>JAJRYP010000080.1 GCA_024275695.1 Patescibacteria group bacterium
AAACTGCTTGAAATTCAAAAAAAACATCCTTTCAACATAATCCTCGCACATTTTAATCACAAATTACGTGGCAGAGAAAGCGAAAGAGATGAAAAATTCAGCAAAAATACAGCAAAAAAGCTAAAAACTCCATTTGAAACCGGAAGTTCGAATATCAAAGAAGTTGCAAAAAAAAATTCATTAAATCTTGAAGAAGCGGCGCGTAAAAAGAGATATTTGTTTCTTGAAAAAATCAGAAAAAGACATAAAGCGCACTTGATCCTTACGGCGCATCATTTAAACGACAATATTGAAACTTTTTTGATTAATTTTCTTCGAGGAGCCGGGATTAAAGGATTAAAAAGCATGCAAATAAGAAATAATAGACTTTTAAGACCTCTTTTATACACAACAAAAGATGAAATTCTTAAATTTTTAAAGAAAAAAAAGATTACTTATCAGACTGATAGCACCAATAAAAATACAAAATTCACGCGAAACAATATTCGTTTGAATATTATTCCGGAGCTTTTTAAAATTCAGCCTAAACTTGATAGTGTTTTTACGAGAAATTGGGAACAAATCACCGAACTTTTTGAATTTTTCAATAAATTTAGTGAAGACTGGATCGAAAAAAATAAAATCGATGATTTTACTTTTCCTACAAGCAAATTGCGTAAAGTACATCCGGTACTTCAAAAAAACATCCTGCAAAAATGGTACGAAAATTTGTATGGAGACACTCGAGGGTTAACATCCGCGCAAATTAATCGCGCGCAAGATACCGTTAATAATAAAGGAACAGGGAAAAAGACCCCTTTCGGCAAATATTTTGTGATTACAACAACTTCAAACCACATCAAATGCATTGCAAAAATTAAAAAAAATAAAATTTTGCGAAAAAAAATTAAAATTCCGGGAACCACCGGTTATAAATATGGAAAAATTAAAACATATCTAGTAACAAACCAACAAAATTTGAAAAACGCTATTTTCCTCGATTATGAAAAAATTTCAAAGCCGCTTTATGTAAGATCAAAAAAAGACGGTGACAATTTTAGACCTCTTGGAATGAAAGGAACTAAGAAACTACAAGATTTTTTTGTTGATAAAAAGATTCCTTCATATAAAAGGATGACTATTCCAATTATTGTTGACTCAAAAGATAATGTTTTAGCTATTGATAAAAATATCATCGCACATCCATATCGAATTACTAAAAATTCCAGAAAAATTTTAAAAATTTTAATAGATCAAGGCCGTTAATTGGAAAATTTAATCTAATGTAACCTGGTTCCCTTGAAAATAAGATAAAAACAAGTACACTATATAGTGCTCTTGAACTTCTATACTATTAACTTTCATAATGGATTCGAAAATTAAATTACCCAAAAATAAACCCAAAAGCAGCCTTTTTTATCTTATTATTGTTGCACTGATAATTACCGCCGGAATCTTGATATTAAATCCCGACAGCAATACTTCAAAAAAGATCAGCATAAATACTTTTATTGAACAAGTAAAAAATGAAGAAGTTAAATCGATCGAAGTTAAAAACGATCGAATAGATATAACACTTGTTGATAACACTAAAGAATATGCTTTTAAAGAACCGGAAGACACGCTTCGTGAAATTTTGGCCGAGATTCCCGAGGAGATTAGAACCGGTATCGAAACGGAAATCATTTACACGGAAGGAGAAGCTTTTTGGATGAACCTCTTATTTAGTATTGTACCGTTCCTTCTAATTATCGGATTCTTTGTATTTATGATGAAACAAGCGCAGAGCAGTAATAACCAAGCGATGTCGTTCGGAAAAAGCAAAGCGAGATTAAGCGATAAACAGCGAAATAAAACAACTTTTAAAGATGTTGCCGGTGCGAAAGAAGCAAAAGAAGAACTTATCGAAATCGTTGATTTCTTAAAAGACCCGACAAAATACACAAAAATGGGAGCTAAAATTCCCAAAGGTGTAATTCTTGTGGGCGCTCCGGGAACCGGCAAAACTTTGCTTGCTCGTGCGGTATCCGGAGAAGCAAATGTGCCGTTCTTTAATATTTCCGGTTCGGAATTCGTGGAAATGTTTGTAGGCGTAGGTGCGAGTCGTGTAAGAGATTTGTTTAAAAAGGCAAAAAGAAACGCACCTTGTATCGTGTTTATTGATGAAATTGATGCCGTTGGAAGACAAAGAGGTGCCGGACTTGGAGGAGGTCATGATGAACGTGAACAAACTTTAAATCAAATTCTTACCGAAATGGACGGATTTGAAAAAGATACCAATGTAATTGTAATGGCGGCAACAAACAGACCGGATGTCCTTGATCCGGCTCTTTTGAGACCGGGTCGTTTTGACAGAAGAATTGTTGTGGATATGCCCGACATTAAAGATCGTGAAGGAATTCTAAAAGTTCACGCTCGCGGAAAACCAATCGCAAAAAATGTTGATTTTACCTTAATTGCGCGACATACACCCGGATTTTCCGGAGCCGATCTTGAAAACCTTATCAATGAAGCCGCAATTTTGGCCGCTCGTCAAAATAAAAAAACCATTTCTGTAAATGACCTTCAGGAATCAATCGAAAAAGTGGCACTCGGGCCGGCAATAAAATCAATTGTGTTAACAAAAGAAGAAAAACAAATCGTTGCCTACCACGAGGTTGGACACGCGCTTGTTGGACACATGCTTCCGTATTGTGATCCGGTACATAAAGTAACGGTTATTTCCAGAGGACACGCCCTCGGTGTAACATGGTCTCTACCTGAACAGGACAATAAACTTGATTCAAGAAGCAAACTCGAACAACAGCTGGCAATGGCTCTCGGTGGGTACGTAACCGAAGAAATAGTATTCGGCGAAATGACAAACGGAGCTTCAAGCGATCTTAAGAAAGCAACCGAAATAGCAAGACGTATGGTAACAAGATTTGGAATGAGCGATCTTGGTCCAATTATTTACGGAGATCAAAATCAAGAAGTATTCCTTGGCCGTGATTTCGGACATGTAAAAAATTACTCCGAAGAAATCGCCGCGAAAATTGATGAAGAAATTAAGAAAATTGTCAATAAAGGATATGAAACCGCTAAAGAAATTATTTCCAAAAATCGTAAATTACTTGATGAAATAGCTGCGGAACTTATTAAAAAAGAAACTCTTACCGGCAAAGAATTTTCCACCTTTTTTAAAGGAATAAAAGTTCCGAAGAAAATTTCTTTTGCCGCAATATCCAAAAAATAGCCACAATTTATATGAAGAAAAAATCTCCAAAAGTCATTTCACAAGATCAGTATGATTCGGATACCGTTGAAGGACAATTGGCGCTGGACGTATATCAAACAAAAGATAACATTGTGATACTTGCACCAATTGCCGGCGTAACTCTCGATGATATGTCGGTAACTGTCAGTGATGACGTATTGACTATAAAAGGTAAAAGGGAGCTTTATGCGGAAATTCCGGAGGAAGATTATTTTACGCAAGAATGTTTCTGGGGAGATTTTTCAAGATCAATAGTCCTGCCGGCATCGGTCGACACAAATAAAATAGGAGCATCGTTTAAAAACGGCGTGCTAACAATCAAAATTCCGAAGATCGAAAAAGTACGCTCAAAAGTAATTCGCATAGTCGCGAAGAAAAACTGAGCAACCTTGGAAATTTTTTAAAAAATTTATTAATGACGCAAAAAATTCGTAAAGCAGTTTTTCCGGCGGCCGGATACGGAACCAGATTTCTGCCTGCGACAAAAGCTCAACCAAAAGAAATGCTTCCGATTGTAGATAAACCGGTTATACAATATTTGGTTGAAGAAGCGGTCGCTTCGGGAATTGAAGCAATTGTCATAGTAACAGGTAGAAGCAAACGGGCAATTGAAGATCATTTTGATTATTCTTTTGAGCTTGAACATATATTGGCGGAAAAGAATAAAAAAGATCTACTCGAAGAAGTTCGCAAAGTTTCCAACTTGGCAAAATTCATATATGTACGACAACCAATGCCTCTTGGAGACGGACATGCAATCCTGTGCGCCCGTGAAGTTATCGGTAACGAACCGTTCGCGATTCTTTTCGGTGACGAAATTGTTGACAATGAAGTTCCGGCTTTAAAACAATTAATAGATGTATACGAACAAAAAGAAAACAGTGTTATTGGTCTAAGTCGGGTTCCGGAATCGAAAATACAAAATTATGGAGTAATTAAATCATCTAATTCCAATTCCAATGAGGATACGTATCAAGTTGAAGATCTTGTTGAAAAACCAAAACCGAAAGAAGCACCCTCGAATTTAGCCATAACGGGAAAATACGTTGTTACGCCTGAAATTTTTGACGCAATTCAAAACGCAAATCCTTCAAAAGATGGAGAAATGCGTTTAATCGACGGATTTAGAGAGCTTATCAAGACACAACCGATTTATGGTAAAGTTATTGAAGGAAAACGATATGACACAGGTCATAAATTTGGGTTTATTGAAGCGACAATTGATTTTGCTTTAAAAAGGAAGGATCTTTCGGGCCCTTTAAAAGACTATTTAAGGACTCTTGATTTAGAATAGGAAATCGAGTATAATGTCCTGATACAAAAAATAAAAACAAAAAATATGTCTGAAGATAAAAACTTTCTTTTTAAGGAAGCCGAACAACTTAAAATGGCCGGAAACCATACAGAAGCCATTTCCGTTTGCGAAAAAATTCTTATGGATGACCTTGAATGTACCGAGGCATATGAAGAAATCGGAGACAATTATTTGAGCTTAAGAGAATATGACAAAGCAAAAAAAGCACTCGAAAAAGCAATTAAAGTAAATTCAAGAAGCGCAAACGCGAATTATTTACTTGGATTCTTGTATTCGGCAATCGGAGACTTTGGAAAATCAATCAAATATTTGGAACTTGCGGATAATTACGAATCAAATCATCCTGAAATCCTACGATGCTTAGGTTGGTCCATTTATCATGAAGGACAAAAACAAAGAGGAATTGTTTTGTTGGAAAGAGCGGTTACATTAAGCCCGCAAGATCCGTTAATTTTAAGTGATCTGGGAGTTTGTTATTTAAATAATAAAAAATTCGATAAATCGGCACAACTGTTCAAGAAGATTCTTAAAATCGAACCTGATAACGAAAAGGCGAAAGAATGTCTGAACGCGGTTAAGTTCTTTCAACACGAATACAAGAAGCTTAAGAAGGAAGAGAAGAATTAACCTTCCGAATAAACTTCTCAACTTCGTGAAGTTTATTATTTTCTGCTTTATTATAAATATTTATAATTTTGCTTCCGATTACAACTATGTCCGCATGCTTGGAAGCCGCTTTTATATGAGCTTTCTTAGAAATTCCAAAACCAAGCGCCAAAGGTTTCTTAATAAACCTTCTTACAAGTTTTAAATATTTTTCTAAATCGGGATTTAATATATCTTTTTCACCTGTAATTCCATATCTTGAAACACAATAAACAAAACCGGATGCAACTCTGGCAATTTTTTTGAGTCTCCTTATTGGAGTAATTGGAGAAATTACCTGAATTGCGTGTAGTTTATATTTTTTACAAAGTTTTATATAATTTTCATAAGATTCTTCATCAATTGGAATATCCGGAATAATTAATCCGTAACATTCAGCTCTACTTGCCGCCTTTATAAATTTTTCAAGCCCGTATTTATAAACAATATTAAAATAAGTCATAAAAAGCAGAGGAATTTTTATTTCTTTCTTTAATTCTTTCATTAATTTCAAACAATCATCTGCATTGATTTTATTTTTCAGCGATTTGATATTTGCATCCAAAATTGTTTTTCCATCCGCAACGGGATCTGAAAAGGGAATCTGAATTTCTATAAATTTAACTCCGTTTTTCACCATTATCTTAACAAGTTTCTTTGATTCGTTTAAAGATGGATATCCTGCGACTATATGTGTCATTAAATTAGCCATTCTTTACGAAGTTAGATAAATATTTTTGAAAATTTTCTTTATCAAATTTATTTGCAGTAATAAAAAGATCTTTATCCCCTCTTCCCGAACAATTCACAACAATGATTTTGTTCTTTGATAATTTTGGAGCAATCTCAATTACTCTTGAAATTGCATGGCAACTTTCAAGTGCTGCAAAAATCCCTTCATTTTGCGCCAATATTTCATATGCCTTAAGCACATTTTTATCCAAAGCATAATCCGTTTGAATTCTTCCGATATCTTTTAAATAAGAAATTTGCGGACCTATCCCGGAATAATCAAGACCTGCGGAAATACTGTATGTATCCAATATTTGCCCGTTTTCATCCTGAAGAAAAATTGATTTAAATCCCTCAACAACTCCTTTTGATCCTGTTTCAAAACGCGCCGCATGTGTGCATTTATTATTTTCTTTTTTAATTCCTTTACCGCCCGCTTCAACGCCAATCATTTTTACATTTTTATCATCTAAAAATTCATAAAAAAGTCCGATTGCATTACTCCCTCCACCCATACACGCCACTAAATAATCGGGAAGCCTTCTTTCTTCTTTTTTTAATTGTTTTTTAACTTCCTTCCCAACAATGCTCTGGAAATATGTATTCATAACCGGATAAGGATGTGGTCCGCAAATAGTTCCAAGCAAATAATGAGTATCCTTTGGATTCGCAAGCAAGTCGCGCAGGGCTTCGTTAATCGCATCTCGTAAAATTCTTCCTCCGGTTTTAACAGGTATAACTTCCGCACCAAGTCTTTCCATATAAAAAACATTTGGCCTTTGCCTATAATAATCTTTTTCCCCCATATACACTATGCACTTAAGCCCAAGTAGTGCTGCAATTGTTGCCGTAGCAAGCCCGTGCTGACCTGCTCCGGTTTCCGCAATGATCCTTTTTTTCCCCATTTTCTTTGCAAGTAATCCCTGCCCCAAACAATGATTAATTTTATGTGCTCCGGTATGGTTAAGTCCCTCATTTTTTAAATAAATTTTTGCGCCACCTAACTTTTTCGTTAAATTTTTACAAAAATACAATGGCGTTGGTCTTCCGGAATAATTATTATAAAGATTTCGGAGTTCTTTTAGAAAATTTTTATCATTTTTTGACTCGTAAAACGCTTTTTCAAGTTCCTCCATTACGGGAATTAGCATTTCCGGGATATACCTTCCGCCGTATTCTCCAAAATGTCCGCTTTTATTTAGCAGATAACTTTTTAACGACATTATTAATATAGTTAATTTTAGAAATATCAATATCTCCGTTGGTCTCAATTCCCGACGCAACGTCAACTCCAATCGGATTGGATGTATTGAATACTTTTTTAATATTATTTTTATTAATTCCACCTGCAATTAGGTATGGAAATTTAATTTCTTTAAGTAAATTATGATTGAAAACTTCTCCCGAACCCGGATTTTTTGCATCAAACAAAATTAAAGACACATAAGGTGCGATTTTATTTGCTTTCTCCAAATCTTCAACAGTATTTACAGAAATCCCTTTAATTACAGGACGATTACAGTTTCTTATAAACTTAAGGTTTTCATTACCCGACAGCTGAATATAATCCAAATTAAATTTTTCCGCGGTTTTATTTACTTCGCTTATTGTTTGATTTTGAAAAACTCCGACTTTTTTTATTTTTTTAAGTTTCTGCGAAATTTCTTTAGCATTTTTTTGTGAGATTTTTCTTTTACTAAATGGAACAAAGTTTAAACCTATAAAATCTACTTCTTTTTTTTCACAAAATTGTGCCTGCTTTAAATTTCTTATTCCGCAAATTTTTAACAATTTAATTTTTTTAAATTTATCTTCCATTAATGCAGTTCCGATTAATGCAGCATTAACTCTTGAAGGTAAATTAAACACATCCGCAAAACTATTCATTCCGCTTGCGGAAATAATTACAATATCCTTAGGAATTCTTTTAAGCAGTCTGGAAGTCGCGTTTAAATCAATTTTAAAACTTTTAAGGCTCCTATTGTTAATTTGAATAATTTGAGGCCTTAAATCGAGTATTTTATTTAATTCTTTTAAATTGTGAATTTCTACAACCGAATCCATTTTTAATTTCCTCGCTAATGTCATAAATTTTTTGATTTCATTTTTTGTTAAAATTGAAGCAATTAACAAAACTGCATCTGCACCAAATTTACGCGCTTTATAAATCTGATACTCATCAACAATAAATTCCTTGCACAAAACAGGTAAATCCGAATACTTTTTAACTTTCTTTATATATTCATAATTCCCTTTAAAGTATTTTTGATCGGTTAATACAGAGATTGCCTTGGCTCCAAGTTCTTCATATCTTTTAACAATATCTTTAATAGGTTTTTTGTTGGAAATTTTTCCTTTCGAAGGAGAAGCAAATTTAATTTCCGCAATTATAGATGTATTTTTATCCGAAATCGATTTTTTAAAATTGTTCACAGACGACCTTACTTCTTTGAGCTTGATTTTCTTTTTTTCCGCTTCAATTTCTTTTCTTTTATTCAAAACTATCTCGTTTAAAATATTCAATCTTTTAGATTTTTTAATGTAGTCGGTAAAATATTTATAAACTTCCCCCGATTTCAATTGTTGTCTTGCCAATTTGTATCCTTCTCTTGGCGAACTCGCTTTATCATCTAACTTAAGCGCTAAAGCAACATTAATCAAAACCAAATCTTCATGCCTTGTTTTACATTTTCCCTTTAAAATATCTCGCGCAATTTTTATATTAAGTCTTTTGCCTCCACCTTTTATTTCCTTAAAAGTACACTTGTTAATTCCAAAATCTTTTGGACTTATTCTATATTTTTTTAACATTCCATTCTTTGCCTCAATAACAAAAGTTTCATCTGTTAATGTAACCTCATCCAGGCCGTCGGCTCCGCTAACTACAAAAACATGCTCTTTATTCAAATTTATACATGCTTTTGCAATAATTTCCATTTTATCTTTAAAAGTTGTTCCTATTATTTGTTTTTTTGAAAAAGCCGGATTGAGCAACGGACCTAAAATATTAAAAATTGTCGGAAAGCCTAAATTTTTTCTTATTTCCGCAAAATGTTTCATATAAGGATGAAATTTTCGTGCATAAATAAATGCTAAATTTTCATCTTTATAAATCTTTTCTAAATCTTCACTTTCCATTTCTATAGGAACTCCAAACGATTCCAACAAGTCAAAACTTCCAAATCTTCCACTTGCCGCTTTATTCCCGTGCTTGGCAATTTTAACTCCAAGTGAGGCTAAAATAATTGCGGAAATTGTAGAAGTGTTTATTCGCACAAGACCGGAACCTCCTGTTCCGCAAACATCTATCGCTTTCGGCATATTTAATCTTTTGGACATTTTTTTATAAAAAAATTCAATAGCCTCGGAAATATCTTTATCTGAAATATCTAAACCTTTATGCGTCAATTTCATCAATCTTTTATACATTTGCAAAATGTTTATTAACAATATTGTCAATTATTTTAAATCCATTTCCGCCTTTCATCGAGAGAACCGATTCAGGATGAAACTGAACACCCTCAATTGGTAATATCTTATGTCTAATTGCCATAACGATACCTTCAAAACGTGCGGAAACTTCAAAACATTCGGGAATTTCATCCGCAACCAGAGAATGATAACGTCCACCGTAAAACCCCTGCTCCAAATTCTTAAAAATTGTTCTTTTATCATGATGAATTTTAGAAAATTTTCCATGTGCGGGTTTAATAAACTTTAACTTTCCTCCAAAGTATTCTATTAGAGCTTCATGTCCCAAACATACTCCGAAAATTGGAACTTTTTTGTGAAATTCATGAACAATATTCATTAAATTTCCGGCATTTTTCGGAACGGAAGGACCCGGAGAAATCACTAACAGATCACCTTTTTCCTTTTTTAACAACTTGGGTGCAATATCATTTCTGAAAATCTTTACATTGCAATCCAGTTGGCGGAAATAATCAACTAAATTGAATGTGAATGAATCAAAATTGTCTATTAAAATAATATTTTTAAACATGAGATGATTGGTTAGCAAATGTATTGATAAATGCGCGCGCTTTATTCAAAGTTTCTTCATATTCGCGCTCCGGAACAGAGTCGTAAAGCAGTGTAGCGCCTACTTGAAATCTTAAATCTCCGTTTTTAATGTGTGCCGTTCTTATAATTATTCCCGTATCCATATCTCCGGAGAATGTTAAATAGCCAATAAATCCGCCATAATAACCCCTTCTCTCCTTTTCATGCTTTTCAATAATATTCATTGCCGCAACTTTTGGAGCACCGGTTAATGTTCCCGCATTGGCGCATGAAACAAGTGCGTCCAATGCCGCGTACCCGTTTCTTAATTTTCCGGATAAGTGTGCAACTGTATGCATTACTCCGGAATACTTTTCTACAAATCGATAATCCGTAATTTTAACGCCTGGTTCACATACTCTGCTTAAATCATTTCTACCCAAATCAATTAACATATCCAGTTCGGATCTTTCTTTGGAATCGGAAAGGAGCGCAATCATATTTTCATGATCTTCTATTGGGTCCGCACCTCTTTTTGCGGTTCCGGAAATCGGTCTTAAATGAACCATGCCGTTTTCGCATCTCACCATCATCTCCGGCGATGCGCCAACAAGTTGTTCGTCTCCAAAATCAAAATAAAAAAGATATGGAGACGGATTCTCATCGCGATACCTTAAATATAAAGAAAACGGATCCCCCTCTATCTTTGCTTTTAACACGTTTGAAAAAACAACTTCAAAAACCTCACCTTTTTTAGCATATTCGATTGCTTTATTTACTAATTTTTCATATTGATCCTGTTTTAAATCAAAATGAGTATCCTTTATTTGAAAATTTATTAATTCCTCAGGTTCTTTGTCTAAAAGACTCTCTATTTTATTAATTTCTTTTTCAATTTCACCGGTATCATTTCGAAAAAGTATAATACTTGACTTTTCCTTTAGATGATCAAAGAAAATAAAAGTATCATATAAAAATAAAGTGAAATCATTTACGTCATTTGAAGGTATATTTTCTTCAATTTTCTCAAATAATCTTACAAAATCATAACTAAAGCCTCCATACAATCCAATTAAAGCTTTTTCATTAATTTTAAATTTACTTATTAAAATTCTAATTATTTGGGCTATATTTTTTCTTTTGGATCTTTCCGATTCTTCAATAATTTTTTTATCTTTTTTAATTTTTCCGTAAATTGTTTCAGAACCAAAATTAACTGAATCGCAAATGGCAAAATTTTGTTCATCAAGTTCATCAAAAAATATTTTTGCACGATTTTTGAGTAACTTAATTTCAAATTTATTACCTTTTCCGATTACTTTTATAATGGGATCTACACCGATTAAACTAAGCCTTCCGTAAATTGGAGAAATATCCTTGGATTCAAGCAAAAAGTTTTCTTTTGAATAATTTTTTAAACGCAAGAAGCATGCAGTTGCTTCTTTATATGGAATTTCTTTGTATCCTTCCATTAAATTATTTCGAATTGTTTTATAAGCGATCATTTTTTAAACGGTTAATAAATAAAAAACACCTCATTGCGAGGTGATTCTTTTGGAATTTACAAAAAATTACCTCACAACAATGCAATTAAGTTATTCCACCAATTTTTTCTTAAATTTTTAATCATACGATAATTTTATTAAATCCATGAGCTCCATATTTTAGTTCTCTTGCTCCCCTGCCAACAGTTCCAATACTTACATTCAATTTTTTTGCCACATTTCGTTGCGGAATTCCTTTTTTGAGCAGCTTAACTATTTGTAAACGAGTAGAAATCTCATCCAATTCCGAAGGAGTTAGAATATTTTGCAAAAACGCTTTTGCCAACCTTTTATCCCTAATTTTTGTAATAACGAGAGACAACTCGTCAATATATTTTTTAGACATAACACGCTTCAAATAACGTTCTATTGTAATAGTACATTAACATGATAATATATGCTAATCATAAAGTCAAGAAAATAATTCTGATCATTTACCAAGGTACAAAAAAGGAAACTATGCACAAGACAACTGCGAGATGAGAATAATAGATAAAGAAAAAAAACGTCAATAATCTTGCAAGCAAGTACTAAAACAGTATAATAGTTAAGCTGATTTAGGACTTTAAAAGTGATCGCCGTCACCCCTTAAGTGATGGAGGAAAGTCCGAACACCAAAGGAACAGGGTAGTCG
>JAJRYP010000081.1 GCA_024275695.1 Patescibacteria group bacterium
TGATGGCCTTGATGTTCGTGCATCGGTTCGGTTACTCCCTCAGGCAATCCAACCCAAATATCCAGTTCAGACGTAACCTGAGAGGGGTCATTAACATTCCAGCCTGCTTTTTTCAGACGTTTATCAATAATTTCCTGTCTAGTTTGTGCTTCTGATTTATGTGACATATTGAGTTATTTCTTTAGTAATAATAAAACCAGACCGACCATCTTGTCCTTATCTTTTGGCTTACTTTCCGCAATCAGCAAGGTCAAAGCCGTCAAAGCTTCGGGTGTTAAACTGGCACGAAGTAAACCCGCTTTTCGCAGGAACCAAACAAAAGCAAAAGCTCCGCTACGCTTGTTGCCATCTGTAAACGGGTGGTTTTTTATCATGAAATAGAGCAAATGCGCGCCTTTTTTCTCGGCACTGGGGTACACGTCTTTGCCAAACGCGGTTTGAAACACATTACCGATAATACCCTCAACCGTATCTTTGCTTCGTTCTTGCCCAAAAAGGTCAGTTGCTTGCTTTTTGGCAATCAAATCCCGCTTTAATTCCTGCAAAGCCTCGGATAATTCATCGGCGGTAAAACGAACTTTCTTTTTTGTTAAACCTGTTTTAGGGAAAGTATCCGTATCGTACGCATCCAAAGAAAACCATGTACCAGCAAAGGCGTTGATTAGCTCCAAAACGTCCTCGGTTGTTACTCTGTTGCCCGAAGGAAGCAGGGCTTTAACATCGGCTACAGCTTGCATGAACTTTTCATAATTTTGCTCGATTCGTTTTTTATTGATGGTATAGCCTTCAAGAATATGTTGTTTGAGTGTTTTGGTTGCCCAAATACGGAACTCCGTGGCATGACGAGAATTTATTCTATATCCGATAGAAATAATCATATCCAGATTATAAAAATTGAGCTTTCTTTTCACTGTTTTTTGTCCTTCTTTTTGAACTTGTTCCAAAATGGAACAAGTTTGATTTTCTTCAAGTTCACGTTCTTTATAAATATTTTTTATATGTTTGGTTATAGCTTGAGAATTTACACCAAAAAGCTCCGCAATCTGTTTTTGCGTTCCCCAAATCGTCTCCTTATCAAAATCCCCGCGAAACTCGATAGCACCGCTTTTTCCTTGATAAATAACCAATTGTTTTTGCGTTTTTTTAGGCATAAATTATTCGTTAAGCAAATCATCTGTCGTCACTTCTAAAGCATCAGCGATTTTTTTTACCGTATCAACTGTCGGATTGGAAGTATCTCCAGCCTCCAGTTTTACAATGGTATGAAAAGCAAGATCAGCCTTTTTAGCAAGTCTATCTTGAGAAAGTCCTTTTTCTTTGCGGTATTTTCTGACTTTCTTGCTGACTGTCGCCAAATCTTTTTTAGGTTTAGGCATAATAATTAATTTATAAAGGCTTATATATTATAGCTGTATCATATAAATTTTCACGTACATTGTCAACAATCTTGAGAGTAAACAAAAAACGTTAACCATCCTCAAATTCCGCAAAGATTAACGTTTTCTCGAAAACAATAGTGTAACGCGGGGTAGGGTAAAACTATCTCACCACAAACTCCCTCAAATCTGGGATATAAATGCAATCGTTGCTGTTCCGCCTATTGCTTAATCTTATATAATCTTATACACTTAGAATATAAGATTCTCTTATTTAATTTTTATGGTAAAAAACAGACTTGATAAACGATTACAAACAATCCCAGCGGATATTTGGCGAAAAATCAACAAAATTGATGAGCTAAAAGGTCGGTGGGTAGCGGGAGCAAAGTTAGACCCACAAGTGCTTGGTCGTCTTAAAAAATCAGTTTTGATCACTTCAACAGGTGCTTCAACCCGTATTGAAGGTGCTAAACTTTCCGATGAAGATATCGAAAAGATGATGAGAGGGCTTTCCGTGCAAAAATTCAGTGACCGTGACAAGCAGGAAGTTAAAGGGTATTTTGAATTATTGGAAAATGTATTTAATGCTTGGAAAGCAATAAAATTCAATGAAAACACGATCAAGCATTTTCATCGTGAATTGTTGAAATACGTTGATAAAGACAAAGGACATAGAGGCGAATATAAAAAGCGGGAAAATAAAGTCCACATGATTGATGAAGCCGGTAAATCAGCGGGCGTGCTTTTTGATACTACTCAAGCTTATTTGACCCCCAAAGAAATGCAGGAACTGGTTGATTGGACAAAGGAAGCTCTAGAGAACGAAACATATCACCCGTTAATTATCATTGCCAATTTTTTAGTGGAATTTTTAAATATTCATCCCTTTCTTGATGGCAACGGCAGGATTTCCCGTGTATTAACTAATCTTTTGCTTTTGAAAGAGGGGTATTTATACATGCCTTATGTCTCGCATGAAAAACTGGTTGAAGACAATAAACCTGATTATTATGTTGCCTTGAGAAAAAGTCAAAAAACAATCAAAAAGAAAAAAGAAAACATTACTCCTTGGTTGAATTTCTTCTTGGACATCTTATTTGAGCAGTCAAAACAGGCTGTGGAATTATTGTCTCATGAAAATATTGAAAAATTACTTTCTGAAAAGCAACTAGCCGTTTGGAAATACTTAAATGAAGCTGAAGAAGCCAGTCCCAAAGAAATTTCGGATAAAACTAGCGTAGCTCGTCCAACCATAAATCAGGCCGTAGATAAATTGATGAGGCTAAAAAAAATCGAACGCATCGGCTTAGGGCGAAGTACCAGATATAGGAAAATATGAAACCATCATTTGATTTAGACAAAATAAAATTCGCTACTGATCAGCCGACTTATGAAAGAGCGGTCGCTTTGTATGAGACGGGCAAGGTAACGCAGTTTGAGGAAGGAATCGGGTCTTATTCGGCTATAGTGCTTGGCACACAACCTTACCGTGTTTCAATCGAGGCTCGTCGTTTTGGTTTGGCTAACTGTGAATGTTATCTTGGTCAGCGGGATACACTTTGCAAGCATATGGTGGCAGTGTCTATTTACGCTGTAATGGACGGTAAAAAGTTGAGCCAAGAAGACAAAGAACA
>JAJRYP010000082.1 GCA_024275695.1 Patescibacteria group bacterium
CATCAAGATTTTTAAAAATTCCTTCTTTTTTTTGAATATGTAGAGTTGCTTTTCCGTATTCTTTAATTTTCCCTCGACTAACCGTTCCACCTCTTTTATGCGTCATTATTTGATGGCCGTAACAAATGCCGAGAATCGGAATTCCGAGATTGAAAATTTCGGAATCACAATCAGGGGAATTCGTGTCATGAACACTTTGCGGACCGCCCGATAAAATGATTCCTTTATAACCGTTTGCCTTGATTTTGTCTGCCGGAGTTGAACAATCCAGAATTTCCGAATATACATTTAATCTGCGAATTCTGTTGGCTATTAAATGCGCGTATTGTCCTCCGAAATCTAATACTGCGATAGTGTCCATAATTAATTACTAATTATTAATTACTAATTTCTAATTTCTAATTACTAATTCTTTGTACCAATGTTATTACTTTTGGTACAGGTTGTATAGGGTTTCCGTGTATATCGTAAGCACTTTTTATTGTAATCTTATAAAACTCATCGGGTTGATTGGTCATTCCTTCGACTTTCAGTTTTAAATCACGATAATCAAAGGACATGTCTTTCACTGTAATTGTGTCGTGAGTTTCCGGATTGGTTATATCAAGATCCTCAATCGTGATATTAAGAGGATCGGTTAACGACTCAGTCGACATTCTTTCATTAAAAACAACCAGAATATCACTTAAACTTTGAATTTCCGTATAGGCGATCCTGGGTCCGAGTTTGTCCGGAAGCAGCGTGAAATCAAACGACTTGTCGCGAAGCAGCGACTTTTTCCAAATCGCATAATTTTCACGCGTTTCAAAATCGTCACTTTGAATTGAAACTCCCTGAGGTGCTTCAATAACAACGGAATAGGTATCATCAATTGTTCCGGCTTGTTTAATCAAATCCAGATGATAATCCTCGCCGTTGAAGACGCTACTCGGAAGTTCAACTTCATAAGCAATTGTTTGCCTGTCTCCGGGATTCAATCGAATAATTGTTCCAATAATTGTGTGCTTTAAAGAAGCCTCTTCTTTTATCGAAACATTAGCGTTTTTCACCTTTGTCCCATAAGGGAGATATACCCTGATGTATCCGGAATACGGACCGCTTACGGGAACATTATAATCGCCAAAATGTTCCATTGTGATTGTGATTTTTCCTGTGAGCGTATAGTCGCCCGTTTCATGATTTTCCCAAATTTGGACTCTGTAATTTACATCACGATCAATATATCGATCGGATTTCATGCCGGCCAGATTCGACTCTACAACAGCCAGAAAATCTCCATCAGGTTTAGGCCATGTTCCATCCCATCCTCTTGCATTAATTGCTTTTTGAAGACTCGAATCAAAGAAATGAAGCTGGATGTGTTTTTCATTTAGATTTCGTACAATCATGTCGCTTGTTTCTCGCCACAAGAGAGGAGAAAACATTATTTTCTTAATTAAAGCGGAGCTTAAAGGTCCGAGTACTCCTTTCCTTGCTTTTATTTGTTCAATGTCGTGACGATCAATGTTGTTAACCGAATATTCAAGAAGTTCAAAAACATTTTCGGGAGTAAATTCAAGATCCCAAACTTCAATTTTTTTAACTATTTTAAGCATGTCTTCAAGAACTTTGCTGTTTACGGCAATCACGCCGTCAAAATTAGTTCGACTATCCGTGAGGCGGTACATTTTCATAAGCTCGGAAACGCTTCTGGGGAAATCCGCATAATAGTTTGCATCGCGGAATGTGTAGCCTTCATAAAAACGCCCGGCCAGAAGTTCTTCTTGCGGATATGGCGCCTTGATAAATTAATGATCCGCAATGTCGCCAAATACATCATTAACTTCAAGTCCGGCAAAAAGGCCGTTTCTAAATTTTAAAATTCCATAGGCTGAAATAAATCCGCCCGTTGGCCTTAATTCATTGTTATTTTGAAAAAGCACAAGATAGTTTTTTTCATTGAACGGTCCGCCCGCGATTGAAAAATAATGAGGAATAAAAAAGCGGAGACCGCTTAATGAAGACAGTGTAAACAGAATAAAGGTTAAAATAATGAAAAACAGTGTGAGATATACCGCGCGCAAAGATTTTTTTGAATATTTTTTCGCCATAAGTTTTAAGAATTTTCAGGTTTCATTAAAGGGAAGAGAACAACATCTTTTAAGTTATCTTGATTTGTTAAGAGCGCAACGATGCGATCAATTCCCATTCCCCATCCCGCCATCGGAGGAAATCCGTGTTCCATCGCGAGTACAAATTCATCATCTTTTCCGTGAGCTTCTTCATCGCCTCTTTCTTGTGCTTGGGCTTGACTGTTAAATGCCTCGGCTTGTTGAATCGGATTAATCAACTCTGAATATGCGTTTACAATCTCCCATCCGTTAACAACGAGTTGAAAACGATCAACAACATTCGGATTTTCGTCGTTTCTTCTTGAAAGTGGCGAAAGGTCTGTCGGATGTTTAGTCAAAAATGTTGGTTGAATAATTTTTGGGCGAGCCACCTTTTTATATAGGTGGTCGATTAAGTTCCCACGTCCGAGTTTTTCCGCGTCTTCAATCTCGATTTTTTTCGATTTTATAGCTTTGAGAAGGTCTCTGGCGGTTCCATGATCGTGAATGTTAATTCCGCAATTTTCTTCTATCACATCATGCATTGATATTTTCTTCCATGGAGTTTTGAAGTTAACTTTTTGTTTGTTTCCATCACGATCCGCAATTTCAACTTCCAAAATTCCGACAGTTTTATTAAGAAGATATTCAAACATTTCTTCCGTAAATTTCATTAGATTTTCGTAATTCCAGTATGCGGCATAAAATTCAGTCATGGTGAATTCCTGAAGATGCGACGGATCCATTCCTTCATTTCTAAATACTCTTCCAATCTCGAAAACTTTTTCAAAACCGCCGCCGATTGCTTCTTTTTGATATGTTTCTCCCGCTGCGATACGCAAGAAAAAATCATGATCAAGAGCTTCGTGATGCGTTACAAAGGGTTTTGCGAGTGCGCCCGAAGCCGAAGAACTTAATATTGGAGTTTCAATTTCCCGGAATCCGTTATTCCAATAAAATTCTCGAAGCGCTTTGATAAAGTCTGAACGAAATTCAAACCTTTTTTTAGTTTCTTCGTTCATCACAAGATCAAGATAGCGTTTTCTGTACATGGATTCTTGATCTTTTAATCCGTGAAATTTTTCCGGAAGCGGACGAAGTGCTTTTGATAATAATGTGTAGTCGGTGACAAGAAGCGTAATTTCTCCGTGTTTTGTTTTAAACATCTCTCCCTCGGCACCGATAAAATCCGCAACATCGATTTTTTTAAGAAATTTATATTTTTTATCGCCGAGAACATCTTTCATAAAACAGATTTGAATACGACCCGACGCGTCTTTAAGTTGTGCGAAGCTGATTTTCCCATGACTCCTAAACGAAACAAGACGTCCGGCAATTTTAATGTCCGACGTTGGTTTTTTCATTATTTCTTCCGTGTCGCGTACTTTTTTTTCTCCAAATTCTTTTGCTTCAAGAGTTTTGTGAGTTCGTTCATATTTGTCCCGATATGTTTGAATTCCCGCTTCCTGTAATCCCTTGAGCTTTGCGAGACGATCTTTGTATTCCGTAGATGGTAAATTGTTGTTATTTTGTGACATGAACAAAAGCGTTTAATTTGATTCTAATTTACAATAAACAGAGACGAGCGTAAAGCGAGTCTCTCGCGAGCGAATTTATCGCGAGCCGAGCGAACTCCTTAACATGTTCACTTAAAGGGAATTATTAAAAAGGCTTCTGTTGACGGTGTAACAAATTTTATTTACGATTCGTTTAACGTTTTGCGTCATTTTGCCGAGCCGGGGAAATCCCCGGGAAAGGAGGAACGCTAGTGTCGCAAAAATTACAGGATGGTTTTACCTCAGGACCGGGAACAAGGGAAGAAGATTCCATGAGATGGGGAGGCCCGAGAAACAGGCCCACCTCTTCAGGATGTATCGTTATTCCCACCACCAGGAACGCTGCCGACTCGGCGGTCTCCGCCGTGGTCACCAATTCCAAGTCCACCCGCACCGCCGCTCCACAACCCGCCGATGAGACAAGTTCGCCCGTCCACCCGCCTTTGGGTACGACTCGCGACAAACGTGATGACTTCGGCAAATCCAGCTGGAGCAGGTCGCGCAACTACCCGAGGTAGCCCCATCTTCCCGGCCGTATCGCATCCCGCTTTGAGGACATCGATCGCCACTTCTCGGCAGCGCGGACGTAAAACTCCCGCTGCCATTTCCTAAAGTCGGGCAATTGCGTCATAATTATGCCGGGCACACTTCGTACGCAAACCAAAAAATCTAAACCCTACCCGGTCATAGCGTAATCTTCCGCTTTTCTCTTTTTCTCAATACTGATGAATTTCATTTGTTCTTTTTTAAAGCCGAGCTCAACGCGACCTGTTGGGCCGTTTCGATGTTTCCTTATATAAATATCCGTAATGCCGGCGCGATCCGAATCTTCTTCGTAATAATCTTCACGGTAAAGCATCATTACGACATCGGCATCCTGCTCAATTGCTCCCGATTCACGAAGATCGGATAATTGAGGGATTTTACTCGGACGTAATTCAACCGCGCGCGAAAGTTGCGATAGCGCGATGAGTGGAATATGCAGTTCACGAGCAAGCGCTTTGAATGAACGTGAAATTTCCGACATTTCCTGTACACGGTTAGTCATGGCACCGCCGCTTTTACCGCTGGACATAAGCTGCATATAATCAACTATAAGGAGATCCAATCCGTGCTCCATTTGAAGCCTTCTTGCTTTTGCGCGAAGTTCGGCGATAGATCCGCCGATTGAATCATCAATAAATAACTGCATTGAGTTTAAGTCATCCATAATGCCTCCAATTTTTCCAAAATCTTCATCGGTTAGCTTTCCTGTTCTCATCTTCCATGAATCAACTCCGAGTAAGGAGCAAAACATCCTTTCAACCAGCTGCTCTTTCGACATTTCAAGTGAAATAATTCCAACCGAATGCTTTTTCTTTGCTACATTTTGCGCGATATTAAGCGCG
>JAJRYP010000083.1 GCA_024275695.1 Patescibacteria group bacterium
AACAAAGGAGAGCCGCGATTCAACATTTTCCAAAATTATCAAACTTGTTGAAAAAGCGCAGAAATCACGTGCTCCGGCACAAGAATTTATTGATAAATTCGCGAAATACTATACTCCTTCGGTTGTAGTCGGCGCCATTTTAATTACCGCGATACCAACTTTGTTTTTTGACGGTGAATTTACCAAGTGGCTTTACAGAGCACTTGTTATGCTGGTTATTGCCTGCCCGTGCGCTCTGGTTATATCAACTCCCGTTTCCATCGCTTCGGCAATAGGCGGAGCGTCTCGTTACGGTCTTCTTGTAAAAGGCGGCAGATATTTGGAAGCACTCGGCAAAATAAAAACAATTGCTTTTGATAAAACCAGAACACTCACTTTAGGAGAGCCTTATGTTTCCGATGTAATAACTTTTAACGGTTTTTCCGAAGAAGAAGTGTTGGCCGATGCCGCGGGAATAGAAAAATTCTCTTCGCATCCGCTTGCAAGGAGCATTCTAAACTTCGCGCAAGAAAAAGGCATTACCCCGCATTTAATGGAAAAATATGAAAACATTGCGGGAAAGGGAGGAAAGGCAACATGTCTTATTTGTGACGATATTGAGCATTGTGTCGGCAATTTAAAGCTTATCGGAGCAAACAGTGTTCCTTCAAAAGAAATCCTGGAAAAAACCGAAAGATTGGAAAAAGAAGGCAAAACCGTAGTTTTAATAAGTAAAGGAGATAAAGTAATGGGAGCTTTGGCAATTTCCGACAAACTTAGAGATGAGGCAAAACGAGCAATTGGAACTCTGGGGAAAATGAAAGTTCAAACGGCGATTTTAACGGGAGATAATGAGCACACAGCCGGTTTTGTAGCCAAAGAACTTGGAATAAAAGATGTATATGCTTCACTTCTGCCGAATGAAAAAGTTAAGAAAATTGAAATGTTGAAAAACAAGTTCGATTTTGTAGCAATGGTTGGAGACGGAGTAAACGACACGCCTTCGTTAGCTACGGCCACAGTTGGAATTGCAATGGGAGCCGGCGGCAGCGACATAGCGATTGAAACAGCCGATGTGGCTTTAATGAACAGTAATTTATTAAATGTTCCTCGCGCCATATCACTTGGAAAAAAAACATTAACAACAATTAAGCAAAATATCGTTGCGGCTTTGGGCGTAAAAGCAATATTTTTAATTTTGGCCGTTTTTGGATTTGCTCACCTTGAATTTGCAATCGGCGCCGATTCGGGAGTTGCAATTTTGGTTATTTTGAATAGTTTGAGGCTTTTTAAAGCTAAATGAGTTCAGGCGGCAAAAAGCGGCTTTTCGACCGGAAGCTATCTTCCGGCAAAAATTCAACCATATGCAAACGCGCGGTTCGGCCGGCCACCGCGCGCATGAGAGCCGATGATGAAAGACGCGTCGGTTAAAGATCGACCATGTTAATAAATAAGCTTGAAAAGCGCAGTTTCACCGATATTTAATCATAAAGCATTAAGATACCCATCAATTCTTGAAGAATCTTCACGTGATTTTTCGTTTTTCAAATATATTTCAATGAAATCAATCGAATCCTCTTTCAGACAAAAAGAGAATATCAATCTTGTTTTACTAGCCCCTTTCAGGCTTCTGACCATTAACCTTGTTTTTATTACCCTAACCCCTTTTTCCTGAGAATTTATTAGTGTTATAAATCTCTTGTTATTGTCAAAATCAACTGCAGGTATAAACTTCTCAAAATTTTTGAGGTCCCCTTCAAGAGATGGTATTTTTTTCCTTAACTTTTTTAAATCTTTTAAAAAGCCATCTAAATAATTAAAGTTCATCTTCATACTTTCTTACGGAATATGGATCGTTTCGATAAAAAACGCTTTCATAGCTAATTTCCTCCCCATCTTCATGAGACATCCAAGGCACATCGGCATGGGAATAATTACTCAGTTCGGTAGCGGACATATGCGCCAATCGTGCCAGTACCGAGTCAATCATTTCAATCTCTCTGCCATTTAATTGAGATAAATCAGGATTCACGTGCGGCAGATATTTTCTTTGTTCAAAGGTAAAATACTGACTTTTTACCTCCTCTATTTCTTTTTCCTTCTTCATGCCTTCTATCACTTTGATAAATTCCTTTGGTGTCGGTCCATGATGATTTTTTATATACGTTAATCCCATTAGCTGTTCTTCATATTTTTCGTAGTAGTCAAAATCAATAAAATACAAAAGCTTGTAAAGCACCGTTAAACCTACATTTGGCTTGCCTCCAACTTTTTCCAGTATATATAGAAGCACTTGCTTAAACTTATCCAATTTCTTTTGAGGAATTTCAATTCTGACATTATTGTTCTCATCAGGTTCATGCTCCTTTACAATTCCAAAAATTTTTTCAATTTCCATTTGTTCCTCGATTTTTAGAGGTCGGATGCCTTTTTCCAAGCTAATTAAAGTTGGACGTGACATATTTAGCCTTCTTGCCAATTCTTCCTGTGACATGCCAAACTTTTTCCTTACCTTCTTTATATCAATAGCATTACTCATTGTGTGTGGGTTAAACGAGTGTAGCTTCAGTTTACATTATCCGGATAAAACTGTCAATATTTATATATTTTTGACATTTTTTTGACAAAATCGTCGACCTTGTCTTGTGTTTTGGCTATAATCAGGCTGTTTCAAATTCTTAACCGAAGAACTATGGTCTTTCTCAGCAAGGAAAACTCTTGCACCACATACTCAGATCACTCTCACCCGAGACGGATCAGGGTCTGCAATAATTTTTCATTTTGCTTAGGAAAGTTCATACAATTCTTTTAAACGAATTTTTATACTTTCCATCATTTGACTATCGACTGCACCGATATATTTATGAAGCCGTTTTTTATCATAGGAAGTAACATGATGCATTTTGATGACAGAATCCTGGTGAAGCTTATTTTTTGCAGTTTTCGGAAGTTCAATATCATCCGGCATAATCTTGGCGGTTTTACTTGTAACTGCAATACAGGTAAAAAGGTTGGATCTCTTTAAGAGAGAGTCCGGGGAAATTACAACAGCCGGTCTGATTTTTTGATATTCGCGTCCTATGCTCGGGGAATAGTTAACGAGCCAAATATCACCATGGGTTACATTAATCATT
Source organism: Patescibacteria group bacterium (assembly GCA_024275695.1). Taxonomy (GTDB): domain Bacteria; phylum Patescibacteriota; class Gracilibacteria; order UBA1369; family PNNO01; genus JAJRYP01. The sequence goes on from JAJRYP010000083.1 coordinate 3,114, forward strand.
TTTTATCAGGCAAAGACATATAATAATCATATTCCTCTTCAGAAAGAGGATGCAGATGTTCAAGCACATCCGAAGCCGAAGCATCTAAAAAGTCCATCTCATGATCCCTTTGTGAGTATGGCTGAGTTCTTTGAAATACCAAATTGTAATCAATATCATTTTGGTTTTCCGTGGCAAGCCAAGGAACATCATCATGGGAATACGCGCGAAGCTCACTTCCGTTTTTATCTGAAAGTCGTGCTAACACGTCATCAATTTGCTCGGTTTCGATTGCGGTAAAAGCATTAAGATCAGCCTTGCGGCGAGGAAGGTATTTCTTTTGGTCATATTGAAAATATTTACTGCGCACACGTTCAAGTTCTCCGGCCACTATCATTTCGTCAGCCACCGGTTTAAACTGTTTCGGAGTGGGACCATGATGATTTTTCATATAAGTTGCGCCGGTCAAAGATCGACCGTGTTTCTCATAAAAATCAAAATCTATAAAATAAATGAGCTTAAAAAGTGCAGTTTCACCAATATTCGGCTTTGCGCCGACTTTCTCAAGCACATAAAGGAGGACTTCTTTGAATTTTTGAGCATCAAACTGAATATTCTTCTTTGATGCTCTTTTCTTAAGTATGGATTTTTTTGCTTTTTCACTTTTATTGCGCTGAAAAAGGTCCTTAATTATTCTTGCTTGCGAAATTGTTGGCTCTTTTTTACCTCTCTCAATCTGAATATAAGTCGGCCGAGAAACACCAAGCCTTTCAGCCATCTCCGCTTGAGTTATACCCTGTTTTTGACGAATTTGTTTGAGGTTCATGGTAATGATATTAGCCTCCTTCATTATAATTTTCACTGACGGGAATGTCAATATTTTTTACAATGCGCGCATAAAGTGAAAATATTTACACCTAAAATATGTCCTCCAAATCCTCCGGAATCACCGTCTCCGCCCTTTTTGAGGGTCGCATTTTCTTTTTAGCCTCAGTTTTTTCAATTTCCGTGTCGTCTTCCTCTAACTCCAGTTTTTGTTGTTCTTCAGCAACACGTTTTTTTACATCAAACCGTATTGCTTCTCCATTTTCATCCAAACTACCGTCGACTTCCCAATGTCGATAATTTTCCAGAACTCTTTCTAAAATCTTTCCTATCCAATGCTCATCTTCCGAGGCTCCGGACGGTTTTTGTACTGAAGCCAAAAACACGGAATAATTCAATTCATCAAAATCCATTTCAATTCCACTACCATCCTCAACTTCAGCGATTTTTTCAGCATACAAGATCGACATTTTTTGATGGCTACCGGTTTTTCCGGCTTGTACACGTTTGGTGGTCGTACCCTTAGAGAAGACTCCTCTCGGCAAACTGATAATAGCCCTAATTTTGCAATGTTTTGCAACATACTTGCGAAAAATCTCAGCAGAAGAGTTTGAAAAGAATCCCTCTGGCAATACCAAGCATATTTTACCGCCAACTTTACAACTCCTGACAGCCTGTTGAACAGAAAAATTATATTCAGAAGCAGGGTCAATTTTGCCATTTTGATCAATATCTTTTTCCAGATTTTCATAAACCTTTTCTATATCATCCAGTAATATGTTGAATAATATAAATCAATCGCTAATCCCAAAACTCAACCGCCCCGAAAAAGAACAACCACTGCGGATATTGCAAAGCTGATTTTTGGCATGGTTTTTTCCGGTCGATAAGCGAAGCTTCTTGCAAAAAATCGGCTCGAACTTCCGGCTCAGGCGGCAAAAAGTGGCCTACCAACTTGAAAAATCGCGGCAAATTTCGACCACAAAATCGCAATATCCGAGTTGGCTGGGGCGGAGGGATTCGAACCCCCGAATCGCGGGACCAGAACCCGCTGCCTTACCACTTGGCCACGCCCCAATATTAATTTTTAATTCTTAATTGTTAACCGGTAATTTTGATTCGTTCAGGATAATTTTCTCGACTTCCGCTACACACTCCGGAATTTTGCCGTTTAAACTCGGAACTTGATATTCGCATATTTCCCCGCCCTTTGCAAACTCTCTTTCCGCGCTTTCCATACGTCTTTTTATCTCTTCTTCGGGAAGCTTTCCGCGCTTAATAATTCTATTTATTAAATCCTGTTTATCGGGAACTGTCAGAAAAATCGAAATTAAATTTTCTTTTGGTATTACTTTTTGAATTGACTCGCATCCCTGCATATCAACTTCGCGAATTACAACTCTTCCATCTTTAAGCGCTTCAATAATTGGCCGCTTTAACGTCCCGTAATACTCTTTATTATGAACAATTGCATATTCAAGTAACTCGCCTTCTTCA
>JAJRYP010000084.1 GCA_024275695.1 Patescibacteria group bacterium
CAGGCCGAAAACTCGCATTTAAACCTTTCACTTTTTCAAATGTGTCAACGGCGCTTAAATACAAAACAAACGGTATCAATTTTTTGTCTTCGTCAAAAACTTAACTTCCCTTTTGACCCGTTTCAATACCATTTCTCAAAAAACCTCCCCAAAAACAGGGGTCTTTTTAGGACCTAAAGGTTGACGTTTGCGTCAAATGACTTTATCAAACTACGTAACTACTCCGATATACTTTTTGTCGAAGTGCTAATTTCGTAAAATAGATGTCTACCACCAACCTTTTCTAACCTTTATTTCGAATTTATTAACTGCTTTAAATGTTTTACCATCACCATTATCTATATAAATAAGAACATTAAAAATACCTGTATCCTTAAAATAAATATTAAAATCAAAATTTCGTTTATTTAGATACACTATTTCTTCAAATAGCGGCTTCTCATCTTTTATTTGACGCTTTACTTGATAAATGATTTTTGTAGCAGATGTAAAAACTTGGCCACGTACGCGCAAACCTTTTTTAAGAGTAGTCTTTTTAGGAAATTTCTTTTTGAAAATCAAATCGCGCGCGGCAAAATTTTGCGTGTAATAAAAAGATTGATCTACACTTTTTATGATGCCAATACCAACCGCATTGTATTCCTTATGCAAAATGTTTGCTCTGTGCCCGGGACTGTTCATTAAACCAATCTCCGCTTCCACCACGGGATTTTTATAACCGCGTATTTTTGCCAAATTCTCTCCGGCCACAACATCTGTAACTCTTGCTTCTTCAAGACGTTCAAAAGGAGTTTTGCCCTGAATATTTTCATGCTCAAAATAATCTTTACGCGCCATATCTTTGCTGTGTTTTCGTGCGACGTCACGCAAGTCTTCTTGCATTCGTAAAGGCTTAAGACTATATTTTTTCCTGTCTTTATTAAGAAGTTTAAGCATCTGCCACTCCATTGTACGGAGTGAATTTGGAAGAAAAATTCTTCGAAAAATATATTTAACATGTTCCCAAAACGTCATACGCTGTTAAGTAAATGTCCCATCTTTTTTTTCTTCGTTTTAAGATAGGATTTATTTCTATTATGAGGTTTTATTTCAAGCGGCACGCGATCAACAATTTCAAGACCGTGACCTTTCAGACCTATAATTTTTTTGGGATTGTTTGTTAATAATCTGATTTTTTGAATACCTAAATCCGAAAGAATTTGTGCTCCTATGCCATATTCTCGCAAATCATCTTTAAACCCCAACTTTTTATTAGCTTCAACAGTATCATAGCCTTGATCTTGTAGATTATATGCTTTTATCTTGTTAACGAGTCCTATACCCCTTCCTTCATGTCTCAAATAAACCAAAACGCCAATTTTTTCTTTAGAAATCATTTCAAGCGCAAGTGATAATTGCTTTTGACAATCACATCTTATTGAATGAAAAACATCACCTGTCATACATTCACTGTGCATTCGAACCAAAACGGGCTTATTTCTATCTATTTCACCCATTTTAAGAACAATATGCTCCTTTCTGTTTATCAAATCTTTATAAACACTAAACTGAAAATCTCCATACTCAGTTGGCAACTTGGATTCCGCAACTTTTTCGATAAGCTTCTCATGTTTTCTTCGGTATTCAATTAAGTCGGCGATACTTATTATTATCAATTTATGTTTTTTGGCAAATTTAAGTAAATCCTCATATCTGGCCATTTCTCCATCATCTCGAGTTATTTCGCAAATTACACCGGCTCGCTTAAAACCCGCCAACTTCGCAAGATCGGTTGCCGCCTCGGTATGACCTGCGCGAACAAGCACACCTCCATCATAAGCTCGCAATGGGAAAATATGTCCGGGACGAGCAAAATCATTCGGATTAGCATTGGGATCGACGAGAGCTTTTATGGTTTTATATCTGTCTGAAGCCGAAATGCCGGTCGTAGTATCTTTTTTGTAATCAACCGAAACCGTAAAATTGCATTGTGTGAACTCTTCATTTTGCTTTACCATTAAAGGTAAATCAAGTCTGTTCGCAATTTCATTACTTAAAGGCACACAAATCAAGCCACGTCCGTAAGTGGCCATAAAGTTAATAACTTCGGGCGTAACTTTTTCTGCCGCACATATAAGATCACCTTCATTTTCTCTTTCCTCGCTATCAACAACTACAACGACTTTTCCTTGTTTGATAGCGGAAATTGCATCTTCAATAGGATGTGTATGCCTCATGTTAAATTGAATATCTCACGAATTTTTCAATCTTAATGTTTTCGCCGATTTTTGTAATGGAATCTGTAATAAGTTGTTCGATGGTAAGTTCCGGATTCTTCACAAACGGTTGCTTCATCAAAGAAATTTCATCTCGAAATTTATTTTCTTTACCAAGCATAATTTGATCCCACATTTTCTCAGGCTTTCCCTCGGATTGCAATTGTTCTTTCCAGATTTCTTTTTCTTTATCAATAAGTTCTTGCGGAACATCTTCCGGATTTTGGTAAAGTGGAGCAGTTGCGGCAATATGCATTGCTATATCTCTTCCGATAGCCTGAAAATCTTCGTTTTTCGCAACAAAATCAGTTTCGCAAGCAAGATGTACAAGTACACCTATTTGGTTGTTTGAGTGAATATATGAAGCAATAATCCCGTTTCCGGTATTTCTTTCCGCACGTGATACGGCTTTTGCTTCACCCTTTTTTCGTAAATCTTCAATTGCTTTTTCAAAATCTCCGTTAGATTCTTGAAGAGCCTTTTTACAAGCCATCATAGAGACGCCGGTTTGACTGCGAAGTTGTTTAATCTGATCAAGAGTAACTGTCATGATATATTTTAGTTAATTAGTTAAATTTACTTACGATTTTTCCTCGGTGTTTTCCGAACTTTCCGAAGCTTGCGGAGTTTCCGATTGGGTTGGAGCTTCCGGCTTGGCAGGTTGTTGAGACGTTTCCCGAGATGGGATTTCAGACGGTGGTTGCTCCGCCGGCTTTTCCGCCGTTGGAACTTCCGTTGATTTACCCGTAACGGAACCTACAATCGCACTTGTCGGAATTTTAGCGGCTATATCGGATAGCACCGGAACTTTAAATTCAAAACTTTGAATAGCTTTTATAATTCCGATAATTGCAAGTATGCTGGCGGCGAGTAAGATTACTCCTCCGATTGCACCGATAAATGAAGGGAAAGCTAAAACAATAAGCCCGATAAACCAAATCGCAAATATCACAAGACCTTGTGAAGCGTGTTTTTTACAAAATTCACTTTTTGGTTTCATTGCCATTGCTACAACTCCAAGGAATGCAACATATCCTATCGCAGCCCAAATTCTTTCATCTTGAGTGGTTTTTATCGGCAGTGACGCGGGAGGACTTGGCTTCTTTGGAACTTCAGGCACTTGTGGAGACTGCTGCAGCGCTTGAGGTGCGCTTTCGGGTGCTTGGGCAGTTGGCTGATCTGTTGCTTGTTCACTTTCCGAAACGGAATTTTCGGATTGTTGTATTGGTTGTGGATTATCTTCAAACATAATAGGATGTTATATCTAAATAAAAAAGATTATGAGGCTTTGCTCTTTTTGCTTTTTGCATTAAGAATAGCGTCTTCAACTTTTCCAAGAAAATACTTAACAGATCTTATTGCATCATCGTTACCCGGAATACAATAATCAATTTCATCCGGATCAGCATTGGAATCGGTAATCGCGACAATAGGAATATTTAGTTTTTTTGCTTCTTTAACGGCAATATTATCACGAACACAGTCTATAACAAATAAAACATCGGGTAGGCGGGTCATGTTTTTAAGACCTCCAAAAGCTATTTCAAGCTTTTCAATTTCTTTTTTCATTTTACTTACTTCTTTTTTGGTATATTTATCAAACTGACCGGCATCTTGCTGCTCAAGCAAATTAAGGAAGTGCTTCATTATCTTTTTTACGGTAGAATAGTTTGTTAAAAGACCGCCGATCCATTTATGAGTTACATAAGGCATGTTGCATTTTTTTGCAACACTTTCAACTATTGAAGCGGCTTGTTGTTTTGTGCTCACAAACAGTACGACTTTACCTTCTTCAACGGTTTTTTGAAGAAATATAAGTGCGTTTTGAAGGTTATCAAATGTTTTTTGCAGATCAAAAACATGAACACCTTCACGAACGCCGTAAAGATATTTTTTCATCTTGGGATTCCATTTATGCGTCTGGTGTCCGAAATGAACCGCGGCAGAGAGCATTTCTTTGAGTTCAACTTGTGACATATCCTTGGGGTTAACGTCAATATTTATCACTTTGCAGAGTGGCCCTTTATCGGGGAGGATTCTACAATCAAAACATAGACTGGAATAAAATGCATCGCCACTGTAATATAAGAACAATGTAATTGCAAGATAAAAACTATGAAAACTCTTGATTCTTTACGCAAAAAAATAGAAAGGACAGATCGAAAAATCACCAAACTTCTTAAGAAGAGATACTCTCTAGTAAAAAAAATAGGAGCTGTTAAACGAAAAGAGAACATTTCCATCATTCATAAAGATCGAGAAAAACAGCTTCTTTTAAAAACAAAACTATATTGCAAAGAATCAAAGGCAATTTTCAGGTATATTTCGAACATTTTTAAGCATATTTATAAAGAATCGCATAAAGTTCAAAAAAGAGATTAAGTTAGTTTACAATTAACAAAAAAATTGCTAAAATAGTATGAAGCATTTAAATGAATAACGTTCCCATATTCATATGAACGATATCGCAACCTCGATTAAAGATAACAGCGATAAACCGGTAAAAATCACAATAACTCTTCCAACAACCGCATATTTTATGTCCGGAATTCGTGATTTCACATTATCTTTAATAAGAAATACAACCGATTTTTCCGAACAATGGGCCTATAGATTTCAATCTGTAGTTGATGAATTATGTAATAATGCAATTGAACATGGATCACGACCGGGTGAAGAAATAAAGATTGTATTTATCAACAATCCGTCGGACAGTATAGAATTTCTTGTAGAAGATAGCGGAACCGGTGAAAAATCCATGAAAGCGGCTGAAATTGCGGCAATTGTGGAGAAGAGCTCAAACAATGACGTTCCGTTAACGGAGCTTAGAGGAAGAGGTCTTTCAAAAATAGTGAAAGAATGGAGCGATGAACTTGAATTTAAAGACAAACCCGATGGCGGCATTATAGTAAGAGTAAAAAAATCGCTTAAAGATGCTAAAGCAAAGGAATTAAAACAAGAACTTTCTCTTGCTGGAGATCAAACACATATTGTTGTATAATTACATTAACAGACACGAAGCGAAGCTGAGTGTCCCGCTGAGCTAAGGTGAAGCGCAAGCGTGAACGAAACAAACTCCCTATCAAATAAATAACAAACTTATATTATGCCTACACCTGCTGAAATAACCATAGAAGATGTTGAGTCCTCATCTCCCGAAGTGGTTGTGAAAATAGTTAAATTTTCCGGTCAACTTGATGAAAGCAATGTTGATGACAAAGCTAAACTCATTTACGATCTAATTGAACAGAATCCAAAAAATCTCAATATGATTTTTGATTTTGAGGAGTTGGAGTACATGAACAGTAAATCGATCGGTTATCTTACGGATTGGTATGGAAAGGTATATGAAAACGGCGGAAAGATCGTTATTGCAAAAACAAGACCGAATATTCTGGATATTCTTCAAGTTGTCGGACTTACACAGTTAATTAAAACATATCCGACCATAGATGAGGCGAAATTTGCAATTACTCATTAGGCCTCTTTAACATGACGACGTTATTTTGGATTATTAGCGGAATACTTGCTATAATTCCCGTAGGGATATGGCTTTATATCTTATTTAAAGATACCAAACATCAAAAATCCATACTGGCTCTAATGTTTTCATGAGGGATTCTTGCCGTTTTAATCGTATTCGGATTACAATTTTTATGGCAATACTTTCCTGAACTGGATCCTTTTTTATGGCTTGAACTAAATATTACCGATACTACTTACTATTATGTAACTCTTTTTGTTTTAGTCGGTATTCTTGAAGAAATTGTTAAACAGATAATGGTTCGTTTTGTCGACGCAAGAACAATTCTTGTTCAAACTGTTAACGATTCAATAAGATTCAGTATTGCGGCGGCACTTGGATTTGCTTTCGCGGAAAACATTGTTTATTTTCATTCGGTGATCACGGAAGCCGCAATTCAGGACGTTATCGTAACCTTCTTGTTTAGATCTATATTCACAGCTTGCGCGCATATGATCTTTTAGGGAATATTCGGATATTTCTTTGGAATCGCGAAATTCACACTCGACATTACCAGACATAGGCATTGGCAAGGAAAAATCTATATTGGTGTTCATGTATTAAGTAAAATATTTAGAATGCCGTACGCACAGGCCTTTAAAGAATATAAGATTTTGCAGGGTTTGATTACCGCAATGCTATTGCATGCGCTCTTCAATTATTTGCTCCAAATGAATTACATTCTACCTGTTATAGGGCTGGTTGTAATTGGCTATCTATATCTGAGATATTTATTGAACAGAAAAGCCGGAAATTTAATTTTAGTTACGGATATTGATGAAAAGAAACAATCCACAATGGGTAAAAAAGATGAGGATGTTGTGTTGGAATTAATTGGCATGTGGTTTGAGCAAAAGAAATTTGTTGATGTAATGCATATTTGTGAACGTTTGCTTGAAAGAGACCCTGACAATAATGTGGTAAAACTTTTCAAAGCAAAGGCTATGGATAAACTTGATCCAAATAATCCTTATAGAAAAATTTTAGATACGGTTGTTGGTAAAAAAAGAAGTACTAATGATGTAAATACGATCCACCATTATCGTCAAAAGAAAGAAGTTGAAGGAAAAAATATTTCAGAAGCAAAGAAAGAAAAAATGTTCAGATTCATCGCGGAAAAAAAAGAAAAGCAGGATGAAATTTACAAATTGAGAAACATCAACAAATAAGAAATCTTTACTTTAAAGGTAATCCCATTCTATTATACAAGGGCGCTTTTAATGTATGTAAAATGCAGCTGAAAAATGCAAAAATCGCTATTGTGTGTGATTGGCTAACCAATTTTGCCGGTGCGGAAAGGGTTATTTTAAAACTACATAAAATGTTTCCCGGCGC
>JAJRYP010000005.1 GCA_024275695.1 Patescibacteria group bacterium
TTAAAGATGTTAGAGATAAAGTATGTGGAAGATTTGAAGGAGTAATTGTTGAAGAGCCGGATGTTTTGGTTGAAGCGCTTAATATCCGACTCGTTGTTGAAGCTATTATGACTCGGCAGTTTAATAAACTGCTTAACCGTGGATACATTCAAGCGTGGAAGCCTGAATAAACTTGAATGAAAGTGCGATTTTGCATATAATCGTCTTTAGCACTTAATAACCAACTTCCATATGTATAAATGTGCAAGTTGCGGGCATACGTCCGGGGAAGCGGGCGAACATTGCGGTGCCCCGATGCAAAAAGTGTGTGCTTGCGGTTCCGGTAAATACGCATCCGATTGCTGTGAAATGCCACAATCTCAAGAATAAATGAAAGGACTTTTAAAAAGTTCACAAAAAATTAAAGAAATTTTTATACCTTTTTTATCGCTTCTTGCTGTAATAATGTTCCTTTATTTTTAACAACATTTTTATGGCGGAGGTTTTTTTGCTTTCTACACGATCGCATCACAAAATTTTAAAATTCATTCAGCAAAAGTTAACCAAGGAAGGAGTCGACTGTGAAATTTTAAAATCTCCAAATGCTTCTTTGGAGAAAGTGAATGAATGTTTTAATTTATATCCTGAACAAATTCCTAAACTTAAGGCTTTAAAAGCTTCCGATTTAATTTTGGATCCGGAAAATTACAATGTTAGAAATAAAGATAAACTGATAAAACTGCGAAAAAAGGAATACGAGCTTTTACAATTTTTTGTAAGAAACAAAAATCGAATTATTAATAGAAATACACTTTTGGAAAATATATGGGGCCCGAATTGTAATCCGTTCACAAACACGGTTGATGTTCATATAGCGGCACTTAGAAAGAAGCTCAAAACAAAAAACAGGCAGCTAATAAAAACAATACATGGAGTTGGCTATAAATTGGAACTATAAATTTGTTAAATAAGTTCTTGCTTCCTCAAGCTGCGAATCAATATCGTTTTCAAGATCTTCCGGCGATAACTCGATAACTCTGTCCGGCATAATACCAACTTCTTCAATGTCGCGACCTGATGGTGTTAACCATTTGGCAATTGTAAGTCTTAGACTCGATCCGTCTTCCAAAACATCAATTTCCTGAACACTTCCTTTACCGTATGTTTGTTCACCCATGATAATGCCTCGTTTGTGATCCTGAATAGCTCCCGCAAGAATTTCAGACGCGGATGCGGAGCCTTTATTCACAAGAACTACAAGTGGAATCTCGGGAAGTCTTACCTTGTTATCAACATAAAATATTTCATTATCATCTTCATTTCTTGTCTTTAAAAGAACAACCGGTTTATTTCCCGAAATAAATTCGGAAGCAATATCCACCGCTATATCCAAATAACCTCCGCCGTTATATCTTAAATCAAGAATTATGCCGTCCGGATTATTAAGAAGAATATCTCCAACAGCTTCATCAAACTCATCACCGGTATTGTCGCTAAATTGATTTATGCTTACATATTCGATATTTCCTTCTAAAAGCTCATATGTAACGCTTTCAATAGTTATATCGTCACGAACGATTGTTACGTCAAAAGGCTCTTTGACATTTTCTCTGATAATGGTTAAAGTTACCTCTGTCCCTTTTTCTCCCCGGATATTCATAATTGCTTCAAACAGACTCATTTCATTTGCCGTTTCACCATCTATCAAGAAAATAATATCTCCCGGAAGAAGTCCGGCACGTTCAGCCGGCGAGTTTTTTAAAGGAGAAACTATTACCAGAAAACCATCTTCCACATTCAATTCTGCTCCTATACCCTGAAGGGATCCTTGCAAATTTTCCTCAAATTCTTTTGTTTCTTCCGGAGTCATGAAAACCGTGTAAGGATCGTGCAATGAATTAACAAGCCCTTTTATAGATCCATAAATGAAATTTTGATCATCCAGTATTTGATCTCCATTAACATATCGACTGTCTATTTTTTGCCATACTGTCCAAAAGAGAGACATATCCACCGATTTTGGATTGTCTATGGTTAGTTTTGAATCGGGTGTTCTTGTGGAAGGGACCCTTGAAGAATGCTCTGATGCGAAATAATAATAATGAGATCCTTGCCAACCTGCCAGGAAAACAAAGATTACAGTAACAACCGTATATATCAGATTTTTTTTTGCGTACATATATTAAGGATATTAAGAATTATCTAACAGTTCAATTATTAGTTTAATATTTTCAGCCTTTTTTGTGTTATCTTCGGTTTCAATAAATATAGAGTTAAATACGGTGGGACCTTCTCCGATCTCATGTTTTACAGGCATTTGCGTAAGAAAATTTCTAATGATAGGTTCTTTATCAACTCCTATAATTGAATTTTTTAAGCCGACCATCCCTATATCTGTAATGTATGCCGTTCCTCCTTCAAGAATTCTGGAATCAGCCGTAGGAACGTGCGTATGCGTTCCAAGTACGGCCGTTACGCGTCCGTCCAGATAGTGTGCAAGGGCTGTTTTTTCCGATGTCGCGTCAGCATGTATGTCTACAATAATTGCCTCCGGATTATCAGCTTTATGCTCTTCCAAAATTGCATCCGCGGTTCTGAAAGGACAATCATAACTGTGTTTCATAAATACACGTCCCATTAAATTAATAACAAGAATTTTTTGCATTTTTGCTGTTTCAACCAGTTGATATCCTCTGCCCGGATTTCCGGGTGGGAAATTCGCGGGCCTAATTACCGGAAAACTTTTATCGTCAAGTTTTGCGATAACATTCTTGTTTGCGTATATATGATTGCCGGACGTGAAGAAATTTACCCCGGCCTTTGTCATTTCATCTATGATTTCTTCAGTGATACCTCTCCCGTGAGCCAGATTCTCTCCGTTTGCGATAATTAAATCCGTGGAATATTTCTCTTTGAGTGATGGAAGTATTTTTTTAACAGTGTCTCTTCCGGGTCTGCCAACTATATCTCCAATAAATAATATTTTCATCTGTCTGATTTATAAATTGTTTTGTTTAACACGAAAGTTACAATATCATATTTAATACTTTTTTTAAAAATATTTTATATCTCTCGTGTATACTCAAACTTGCCTTTAACGATCTTTGAAATGAAACAAATTTTATTTATTTTCTATTTTATTGGAACGCTTTTTACAAATCAGAGTGCATGTTCAACGAATGAGGAATATTCATACAAGTTGCCGCCAAATTTCAGGGTTATCAACACTTTGGAGGAAAACGGTGTTTTTGGGGTGGTGGACACATACGGAAACGGAGTAGACATTTATATTGAAAGTGTTGATGATTTTAATGTCGACATGGATCTTGAAATCTGCCTGGAAAAGCGGGATTGGAAAGGTTCAATCAAAGAAGAAAGGCAGTTGCCCGATAGCGGCTATCTTGCTCGTGTCAACAATAAATCAGGCATATATCCGGTCGATACAATCGTAATTATTCCAAAATCGGGGTTTTTGGTGAAAGCGAATTTTTTGAAGCGTGGCGATCCTCAGACGCATGCTGCGTTTGAGAACAAAGTCATGCAATTACTGCGCAGTATTGCGCGAGGAGGAAGCCATGAAAAGGCTTGGATTCGGTGTGTTCGTTCTTTTGCTAACGCTGTCGGCCTCACGCGGAGCGAAGGCTGACCCACTCGTGTTTCTGCCGTTCAAGTACGGCCAGTGGTGGTACTGCACCCAGGGACAGGGTGGAAGTTTCTCCCACCAGGGAAATCAGTACTACGGGTTCGATTTCAATCTGAATTCATGGCAAAACTCGCCGTCAAATCCCGCGTTCGGCCGAAATCTGTACGCCCCGATCAGCGGTGAAATCGTTGAGATTCGTGACGGTGTTCACGACTTCACGAACAACTCCGGTTCCAACGCGGCGAACAACTACGGATGGGGCAACACCATCGTCATTCGAGATAAAGCCGGTGTGTACTATGTGCGTCTCGCGCATCTCATGTGGGGTTCGCTGGATCATCTTGAAGAAGGAGATTGGGTCGACCAGGGGGACTACATCGGAAAGGTCGGACAGACCGGCTATTCCACCAATCCCCATCTTCACATGCAGATCATGAAGACATCGAAGGGATCTTCAAAGCCGTTCACCTTTGTGGAGGGCAAACTCTACTCCTACGAGTGGATTCGTTCCTCGCTCATTCGGCGCGCTTCGGTGCTTGACAATAACGGTGAGGTGTCGCTCAGTCACAATTTCAGTGTCGCCTACGCCTACAAATACAACACCTGGCAGACAATGACCGGCGTTGACGGATATGCCGGAAAAAACTACAGGCGACACAAGGTGACAAGTTCGTTTGACTACAATTACTACAAGTGGCGTTTACGTGTCAAAACTTCCGGATACTACGCCATCTACGTCACCTTCCCGGTTGCTTCTTCGAACGATCCGGCCGCGAGGTACTACTTCGGAAGCACGTACGTGAAAAAAATCGATCAGACGCAAGGTTCGGGTTTCTTGCGATATCTCACATTCAGGTATCTCAGCAAGAACAGAACATATTCGGTAAAAGTCAGAGGCAAAACCAAGAACAGATACGTGGTCGCCGATGCGATCGTTCTCAGGAAAATATAAACCTTTCCCGACGAACGGTATCTGACTCTATCAAAAAGGAGGAAAATTATTAAAGCGGATTTGGCATTTGCCGGGTTCGCTTTTTTTATTCTTCAATTTTTACCAAAGGCGCGATTGAAAGCGCAAGCCGTTTAATTCCAACCGCTTTATCTTTAAAGGCGATTGTCGCGACATCTCCCTGAACATTTACAACAATTCCTTCCCCAAACGCGTTGTGCATAACTTTATCGCCGTCTTTCAAATCGGCGTGAGGAGAAATATCTTCAATCGGTATTGGCTTGTTACCAAGGTCGTTAATTGAAATATGTCGACGATTTTCTTGTCCGTAAACCGTTATCATTTCTTTGGGAATGTCGGAAATAAATGCCGAAGGCGCGTTACTTTGAGTTTCTCCGTAAAGCATTCTTTGCCTCGCGTGCAATAAATACAGCTTCTCTCGTGCTCTTGTTACGGCAACATACATCAATCTGCGTTCTTCTTCCATTTGTTCCGGTTCAAGCATGCTTCGTGAGTGTGGAAAGATTCCTTCCTCAAGGCCGGCAATGAAAACAGTGTCAAACTCAAGACCTTTTGCGGAATGAACGGTCATTAAAATTACCGCGTTGTCTTTTTCTCCCAAGCTATCAATATCTGCAATAAGCGAAATTTCTTCCAAAAATACCGAAAGCGAAATACCCGGATCCAATAAATCATATTTGGAAGCAACGGAAACAAGTTCGGCTATATTTTCAAGACGCGCCTCTCCTTCAACTGTTCCGTTCATCAGAAATTCTTTATATCCGCTGTCGCTTAAAACATGCTTGATGACTCCTGAAGCGGGAAAATTTTCATTAATCGTCTTCAACTTCTTAATCATCTTTACAAATTTTTCGATATTTCTTATTTGTCCATCATTTAATTCCTCAATGTTGGAAACGTTTTCCATCGCATCATATAAAGAAAAAGCATGTCTGTTCGCAAACGCCCGGATCACTTCTATTGTTTTGGATCCGATTTTTCGAGGCGGCGTATTTATTATCCGGAGCAAGCTCACTGTATCGTGCGGATTTTGAAGTGTTCGCAAATACGAAACCATATCCTTTACCTCTTTTCGTTCGTAAAATTTAATACCGCCAACAATTCGGTACGGGATTCCATATCTCAAAAATACTTCTTCCACAACACGGGATTGCGCATTTGTTCGATACAAAACTACAAAATTATTATACTGAGGGTTTTCATGCCCGCGAGTTGCATCTCTAATCTTTTCCGCAATCAATTCCCCTTCATGACGCTCGTTACTCGCCATCATTAGTTGAATATTCTCACCGTCTTTACGCTGCGTCCAAAGTTTTTTGTCTACCCGTTTTTTGTTTTTTATAATTATTTCATGAGCTGCGTCCAGAATTATGTGAGTAGATCTGTAATTTTGTTCCATCTTTACGATTTTCGCATCTTTATAATCTTTTTCGAATTCAAGAATATTTCTGATATCCGCTCCGCGCCAACTGTAAATGCTCTGATCGGAATCGCCGATTACACAAATATTTCGATACTTTTCAGCAAGCAAATTTACAAGAACATATTGCGCGTGATTCGTGTCTTGATACTCATCTACACAAATAAATTTAAATTTTTCCTGATAATGATCGAGAACATCCGGATGTTTTTTAAAAAGCTCAACCGTTTTCATAATCAAGTCATCGAAATCAAGAGCGTTATTTTTCTTTAACGCATTTTGATAAGGTCCGTAGACCTCGGCGACACGTTCCGTAAAATAATTTCCGGCCATTCCACTATATTCTTCATAATCAATAAGCTCGTTTTTCGCATTGGAAATATGGTTCAAAAGAGCCTTTGGATTGATCTGTTTCGCATCAATATGCATCTCTTCCATAAGTCTTTTCATGAGAATTTGCTGATCCGCCGCATCGTAAATTGTAAAATTATCTTCATAATCAAGAAGATGAATATGCTTTCTTAAAATTCTCACACATATTGAATGAAATGTTCCGACAGTAGGTTCGCTTGTTTCACCACTTTTTTGAATAAGCTTTTTGATGCGCCGCTTCATCTCGTTTGCAGATTTATTTGTAAAAGTTACTGCCAGAATATTCCACGGCGCGATTTTATGTTTTTCAATAAGATAGGCAACTCGATGAGTAAGCGCTCTGGTTTTGCCGGAGCCCGCGCCTGCAATAATAATCAGCGGTCCCGTAAAATGGGTGACTGCTTCTTTCTGCTTGTCGTTGAGATTTTTCAAGATCTTGTCCGGCATAATTTGCGTGGATTTATAAAAGACTCGGACACTGATTATATCAGAATGAGTTTTTGAATGCGAGTTGTATAGGCACTTCTGTTGTTTATGTCATACACGCGGTCGAGTAGCGGCAAGAGTATCGTTTTCGTTCACGTCACACAGGCGGGTATTCCGTCTGACGCCTCAAGGCCGTTTGTCAGCCGACCCGCAGTTATTTTATATTCAATAACCTTCGGTTCGGTCGCCTCCGGTTCCTCCATTGTTCGTACCGCGGCCATCTTGTACGCAATAACCTTCCGGTCGATTGCAA
>JAJRYP010000085.1 GCA_024275695.1 Patescibacteria group bacterium
GACGGAGAAAAAATTTATACGACTCTTGCTCTAAACGACGCAGTTATTAATCAAGGGCTTTTTGCAAGACTGATCGAATTAAGATTGGAAGTTAATCAACGAAAAATTATCGACTTTGAAGCGGACGGAATTATTGTAGCTACACCCACCGGTTCTACCGCGCACGCACTCTCTGCCGGAGGACCGATTGTCCATCCGTCCGTTCATTCATTTGTTATAGTCCCTGTTTGCCCGGCTTCACTTTCTGTAAGGCCGATTATTATCCCAAATGATAGACAACTTAAAATTACCGTTCAAACACGTCGCGTTAAAGAACACGTTGGTCTAACGCTCGATGGACAAGAAACATTCGATCTCGAATATGGCGACGAGATCAAAATTCGCAAATCTTCAAGATGGTTCGACATGATTCGAATTACGGGAGAAGGTTATTACAAAGTATTGCGCCAGAAATTACACTGGGGAGATTAAAAACCTCGCGCTAGATTGCACGAGGTTCAAAATAGAAAACTTCCTTTCCTACTTTTCTGGTCACTCACGTCAATCAAAATATCCTTATTCCATTGTAAAGGAAAAGACAAGTTGAACTTGAGAGAGTTAAAGTTAACTAAATTCTATTATGGTAGAATTGTTAAAGAATTGTATTCACACTTTTTGTCGAATGAGCTCGTTGCTCCTGGGTATTTGGCAATGCATCTGTCATATGTGCCGGGGGCATTAGTTATTGTTCCATAAGCTCTAACGTGATCTTCAGCAAGCATCTGCTGATTACTAAGCGAGATCCCTTCCGTCCACAATGATGGAGTGGGACCAAAATTACAACCAACAAATCCCATCGGAATGTTAGTGTCACTTAGATTAACGCTAGTTTGATAATACGAGAAAATCATTAATTCTCCCATTATCGTTTCAACTAAATTATAGGTGTCATCTCGTTGGCTATCGGGATTCACATGGCTAACTTGTTTGAATCCGAGTGGATTGATGCAGTCCCAGAGTCCTTCTACAACAATTTGCGTAGAATTTAGCGAGATGATATTTCTGTTCTCCAGATCTTCAATGTATGTGTTTCCTCCAGCTTGAAAATTGTTTCCTTGGATTGTACATGTTGCCTGTTCTCCACGGAAATAGGTGTCACAAGAAACATTACTAATCACAGGAGCAGGATCTGTTTGTAGAATACAGCTGCCGTTTACGCAAATTTCATTTGCATTGCAACTATACCAGTATTCAAATTCGCATTCGTTTTGAGCGCATCTTTCTACGGTGTTGCCGCCGCATTGAGTGTCTCCGATCATACAGATTGGAGTACATCCAATTATGCAATCAGGGTCTAAAGCGCAATCCGGATCGTGACAATCAGTGAGTCCATCAAAGTCGTCATCGACCTCATTTGTGCAGTTGTCCTCCGTTCCGGGATGACAGATACCGGCCTCGCTGTCGTAAAACTCGTTGTGGATTGACGCAGCGGCAGGATCGTCCGGATCGTCATTGCAGTCCCCGACGCGGTGACCGAACATAGGTAGCGGTGATGGAGAATTTACTCTTTGCAAAGCAAAATAAGTATCTTCATCGTCATCGTAGCATGCACCACCTCCGGCAATGTCCGGATCCGGAGAAAATGTGTAGGACCCATCAGTGGTATTGTCTCCATTAACGCATAGACGTTTGATTAGGGACTTCCTGACACGCGTTTCATCGGTTATTTCTGGGCATTTGATGCCGTATGACGTCTCCAGTCCGATCAGGTGCACACAGTTTGTTGGATTCTGGCACAGACTGCATGTGTTAGGAAACGTAGTCATGTTGATTTGCACCCATGCAAGTCTGTTTTCACGATCCTGGCATTCGGGGCGATTAACCGATTGCAGCGGGTAAAAGAACCAATATCTGGGGCCGGCTCTGAACAGATGCGGATTGATGGTACCTACAGCGAAGTTGGCGTGGTCGTCTGCGATTGGAACTGTCCATAGGCCAGCCGCACACCCGGCGCCGATTGATCCGCAGTACTTTTCGATTTCAGATATCCGTTCTGAACGTGGTGGTTCCCAATAGTTCCAGACGTCTGTGTAGCCCCATGTAAGATCATGGCTTGCCGGGAAGTTGTTTGGAATTCGTCTGAAGTCGTCATCGCGCCCAGTTGGTGGTTGTGCGAAACATTTGGGATTATCAGTTACTATGATAACCTCAAACTCCACTGCTTCATCCGGTTCAAATGCCGGATCTTCTCCGATCCATTCAAATTGAAACCAAATTTTGTCGTTGGTAATCTCAATGAATGCAATTTCCGGCACTCTGGCGTTTTGTGCTCTTGCATTTTCAGTGAATGAAAAACAACACACTGCAACCAGCAAAGATGCTACATATTTCATTTTTTTCTCCTGTTTGTTCTTTACTGGTTATCCCAGTCGATTTCCGGATCTTTGCCACGGGGAACGATCTGAATACCTGGTCTGTATGGTGTCTGAACCGGATCGATATCGGTAATCAGAGGCTGAATGTACCGTACGTTGGTTTTGTTATCTTGCCACCATGTCGGTATTTCAGACGCCTTCATTGTCACCTCTACGATATCGATGCTGTAGGTTTCCATATCTTCACGGTTGTAAAGGGGGTCTGTTTTTTCTGCTACATTATAATACAAACCGGAAAAGATGCTTACAGCGTATTCATGTGCCGCTTGAAGCATATCATTTCGCGTGATAGTCTCGAATGAATCTTGAGAGTAAGCTGGTGAATAGGATACCCCAAGTCCTCTCTCATCGAGTAGCGGGTAATATAGATCTATTTTAGTTAGATCGATAATCTTCTCCTCCGCAACAATCATCTGCTCGTATGTTGTCGCGTCGAGTGATGTATTGAATCCCACTCGAATCTTGATCACTTCTTCAGGGTGATCTTTCGCATACTGGCTAAAGAATCTGAACTTATCCAGAATATAGAGCTGCTCGTAGGTTGTTGGCCTGAGGCACTCTTCGGTTTCAATGAAATCGTAGTAGCGATCGTTTTGGCGATCACATCCGAGCGGTGTGTTGCTTTCAACAAACGGAATCTCAATCACTGTTTTGCATCCGGTCATCATGAAGATAACTATCGCAAAAAGAGCGAAGATTTTAGTTGTTTTCTTCATAATGTGTGTGGTTAGATGAAACATTTTTGTCCCTCCTTTGAGACTTGTGTTGTTATTGTAAGACGCTTGATGCCTTTATTGTCAAAAATCGTCTTGCATGGATGTGTGAATAAGTAATTGAAGTATATACCTTGCCGTTTGCCTTGCAAATAACAATTCATGCAAATTCATGCAAAAACTTCAGACTCCTATTTTCCTTCTTTTATCTTTGCCTGCGCCGCAGACAACACTGCAATAGGTACTCTGAAAGGCGAACAACTCACATAATCAAGTCCTATGTTGTGACAGAACTCAACTGACTTTGGTTCACCACCTTGCTCTCCGCAAATTGCAACATCAACATGGGGATTTACTTCTTTACCTTTTTTGACTGTCCATTTCATTAATTGCCCTACACCCTCCTGATCAATTGTTTCAAACGGATCAGCTTCCAGAATGCATGTATCAAGATATATGGGAAGAAATTTTCCAATATCGTCACGGGAGAATCCATATGACATCTGCGTAAGATCATTCGTTCCAAATGACATAAAATCCGCAGTTTCCGCAATTTGATCCGCAATTAATGCTGCGCGCGGAGTTTCAATCATTGTTCCCATTTTGTATTCAAAATTAATTTGATCTCTGTACTTGTCTATAACTGTTTCAAGTCTAATTCGTAATCTTTCGAATTCTTTAAATGTAGAAACAAGAGGAATTTCGATTTCCGGAATTGGCACAACGCCTTCTTTACTAACTTCAATACCTGCTTCAATAATCGCCTGAACTTGCATTTCGTAAATTTCAGGATATGTTAATCCAAGACGACATCCTCTATGTCCAAGCATCGGATTCATTTCGTGGAGAGATACTATTTTTGCTTTAAGTTCTTCCACGGAAACTCCAATTTCATTCGCCAATTCTTCAATTTGCACATCTTTTTGAGGGAGGAATTCGTGAAGTGGCGGATCAAGTAATCTTATAGTTACCGGAAGTCCGTCCATTGCCCTGTAAATCCCGGCGAAATCTTCTTTTTGATTAGGCTTGAGCTTTGCAAGAGCTTTCCTTCGCCCGGCTTCATCCTTTGCAAGAATCATTTCACGCACATTTTTAATTCGAGTTTCATCAAAAAACATATGCTCGGTACGACACAATCCTATACCTTCGGCACCAAACTCTCTGGCAACTTTTGAATCGCGAGGGGTATCCGCATTTGTTCTAACACCAAGTGTTTTAATATCTTTCGCCCAGTTTAAAATTTCTCGAAAATCCCCGGTTAATTCGGGTTTGATTGTAGGAACTTGTCCGAGGATAACTTCTCCTGTCGATCCATCCAAAGTTATATATTCACCTTCATTCACGGTAACGTCTCCCACAGTAAATTTCTTCGCCTGCGCGTCAACTCTTATTTCGGAACAACCCGCAACACATGAAGTACCCATTCCGCGTGCTACAACAGCCGCGTGAGAAGTCATCCCTCCGGTTGAAGTAAGAATCCCTTGAGCGGCATGCATTCCGTGAATATCCTCCGGCGAAGTTTCCTTTCTGACAAGGATTACTTTCTCGTCTTTTTCATTCGTCCACTCATATGCATCATCAGCAGAGAAAACAACTTTTCCGACCGCCGCACCCGGTGAAGCGGGCAAACCTTTTGCAATAACATCCTTTTCCGCATTCGGATCCAACATAGGATGAAGCAGATGATTTAATTGATCAGGATCAATTCTCATCAAAGCTTCCTCTTTTGTTATAAGACCTTCTTTAAACATATCTACCGCAATTTTTAAGGCTGCCGCGGCGGTTCGTTTACCGTTTCTTGTTTGAAGCATATAAAGCTTTCCTTCTTCAATCGTAAACTCCACATCTTGCATTTCTTTATAATGATTCTCTAAATTTTTTCGAATGTTAAGAAGTTCATCATAAATTTTCGGCATCTGCTCCTTTAACGTTTTAATCTCGTTTGGTGTTCGAATTCCGGCGACAACATCTTCGCCTTGTGCGTTAATTAAATACTCCCCATAGAATTCATTTGTTCCGGTAGACGGATCACGAGTAAAAGCAACACCCGTACCTGAATTTTCACCCATATTTCCAAACACCATTGTCTGAACATTTACGGCGGTTCCGCGAAGACCCGTGATATTATTAAGTTTTCTATAAGTCACGGCACGCTGATTATGCCAAGATTTGAATACGGCTTCTATCGACATATCAAGCTGCTTTTTTGGATCTTCCGGAAAAGGCTCTCCTGTTTGTTTCTTTACAATTTCCTTAAACTCAGCGACTAATTTCTCAAGATCTTTTGCAGATAAATCAACATCGTTTGTAATTCCTTTTGATTCTTTAAGCGACTCAAGTTTTGCTTCAAATAAATCATGATCAATACCTAAAACCACATTTCCAAACATTTGAATGAATCTCCTGTAAGCATCATAACAAAATCGCTCATTCCCGGTTTTCGCAATCAATCCTTTAACAGTTTCATCATTAAGACCAAGATTTAAAACCGTATCCATCATCCCGGGCATTGAAATCGCCGCTCCCGATCTTACTGAAACAAGGAGAGGATTTTCCTTATTTCCGAATTGCTTTCCGGTTTCTTCTTCAAGTCCTTCCACATATTTTTCCAGTGTATCTTTATATCCTTCCGGATAACCGTTTTTTTTAAAATATAAATCACATACCTCTGTTGTAATTGTAAATCCTTGCGGAACAGGGATACCAAGTTTTGTCATTTCGGCTAAATTTGCTCCTTTTCCGCCCAGCGTATCCTTCATCGAGCGATCTCCTTCTTTAAACGCATATATGTACTGCATGGGAAAATGGGTAAAGTTGTACAGGTTTAGTGAAAAATTTCGTGGTTATTATATCAATCAAATTTTATGATTCAAGAAAATAAAATTAATATTTATAAAGGATGTTATTAAAGCATATCTTTACCACCTTGTCTAGTTTCAATATTTATAAATTTTCTTGCTCGCGGAGACTCTTGGCATTAAGATATTTTACGCAAAGGCTTTTCATTCTTAATGTAAACTTCCCATGTCTACTTTCGCAAAACTTCCACAGGATTGCATTTTTATTTACAATCCTTCTTTCGAAGAACTCGACGAAATGATCTCGCAAATGCCAAATGCGAAAAAAACAAAATACGGCAATTGGAATGTTTCCACAAAAGTTGTAGCCAGGAGCGCTCCAAGCACTTACATCGTTTCCGATCACCCGGAAAACCATACTCCTCAAACTATTTCAAAAGAGGAAGGCTCAAAAATGGCTCAGCTTCAAAATGAATATTTGAGCGGAAAAGAAATGATTGTTATTGATGGATATATTGGAAATGATCCCGGTTTCAGAACTAAAGCGCGAATGATTATTGAGAAAAGCAGCGCGAATATTGCCGCAATGCAAAAGACTTTATATTATCCGCTTGAAACTTATGAAAACGAAAATTACGAACCTGAAGTTACCGTTATATACACGCCAAATCTAAAAGCGGAAGGATACCCTGATGATCGTTTGATCGCCGCCTGTCTTGATTGCAATGTTACTCGAATTTTTAATTCCGACTATTTTGGAGAGTCTAAAAAGAGCGGACTTAGAATGTGGAACAAAATAGTTTATGACAGAGGTGGAATTCCTTTGCACGCC
>JAJRYP010000086.1 GCA_024275695.1 Patescibacteria group bacterium
AAAAGTCTTCTGGACATGGGCAAAGAACAAAACGAAAATGATTCGATTAAATCCGATTCCGGCGGAACTTAAACCGCGCGATGGCAAATTCTATTATACAATCGGCGGCGAGGAAGGATCGATTGCGGAAAAATTTCTTTCATATTCCCGTCATTATAGAATATCGGAATTTAAAGACGCTATTTTGGAAGCGAACTTGGAAAAAGATTTTAAAGCCGGAGAAGAAATCGTTATTCCGGATATTCCTTTGTTATTAATTAATAAACCTGTTCATTCAAAAAATCCGTGGGGAATTTATCTTACCGGATATTCAGCGGTTTCCGACGAAGGTTTCAGGCTTATTAAACAGTTGAAAGAAAAAGGCGGAAATTTAATAGTTTTTGATGTTAAAGAAATAGACGGTTATGTTTTTTATCCGTCGCAGGTGCCAATGGTTGCGGAAACGGGCGCCGATGCGCATACCGTGATTCCGGATTTGGCAAATTTTGTTCGATACTGGCATGAAAAAGATATTTATTTGGCCGCCCGTATTGTTATTTTTAAAGATATAAATCTGGCGCGATCACGTCCCGATTTGGCAATTCAAAGTAAATCCGGAGGAGTGTGGGAAAATCGCGAAGGATCTGTTTGGGTTGATCCGTCTCAGCCCGAAACTCAACAATATATATTGGATTTGGTTGAAGAAATCGCGGAGTCCGGCGTTGATGAAATTCAGTTCGACTATATAAGGTTCCCGACTCTCGGCCCTGTTGAAAATACAAAATATAATTTTGATGAAGTAAATGTTGAAAAATATGAGGTTATCAGAAATTTTATAGCAAGGGTCCATGATAAATTACGTCCGTATGATACAAAATTATCCCTGGATGTCTACGGTGTTATAGCGTGGAACGAGGGATATGACGCCCGTTCCACAGGTCAAAAAATGGAGTGTCTCGGTCCTTATATAGACGTGGTTTACCCTATGGTGTATCCGTCACATTTTGGTCCCGGATTCGCGGGATACGACAATCCCGGAGATTATCCGTATTATTTTGTTTCGGAAAGTATTAGATTATTCAAACACTATTTGCAAGGCACCGACACAGCTATACGTCCCTGGCTTCAAGCGTTTTCCTGGCGTGTAAGTGATTACGGGCAGTGGTATATTGACGAACAGGTGAAAGGCGCAAGTGACGAAGGAGTATATGAATATGCTCTTTGGAACGCCGGCAATCGATATTTCGATTAATATTTCCTTCTTTTGTTAAGCACGTCGATATATTCGTTATGCGCTTCTATAAATTGATTGTAGGAATTCTTGAGGGTTTCTTTTAAAGCCGGCAAGTCTATCGGTTGCGGTTCAACTTCACCCTCAATCGCAGGTTCTTCCGCTTTATCTTTTTCAGTCGGCGGTTCTTGTTCCGGGGCGGTATACGCGTCGATTATTTTTGCGGCGCCGTTAATCCATGAAACAAGCGCCGGCCTGTAGATTTCAAAATATTTAGTCTTAATCGCCTCCTGTTTATGTTCAAAAGCACTATCTTGCATTAAAAAATCAAACAGATCGCTTTCTTTTTTGATTTGTTCAAATTGCTGCTTAAAAAATCCTATATCTCCTCCGTTTTCAAGTGTATCGATAGTCGCTTGCGCTTCCATTATTAAGTTTCCCAAACCATGCGCATGTTCCACAATATCGTTATGAAGATCTATTTCATATGAAGAAAGATGAGCGGGGCCGATAAGCTGAGATTTACCTTCGCTAAAGTCGAAAACACCATATACAAAAAGAATGCCAAATAGTACGGTTATTCCGGTGATGCTGCTGCTGTAAATTAGAAATTTCTTCATAGCATCAGTAGTATGCTGGATTTTAGTGTGCATTGCAAAACTTTTCCAATCTGGTAGAATATTCAGGCTATCTTTAAGGCAAAACCTCGCATGTCCGACCAAAAATTCAAACTGGTTTCAGATTTTAAACCGACCGGTGATCAGCCCCGGGCAATTGAACAACTTGTGAAAGGAATCAATGACGGTAAACGGCATCAAGTGCTTCTTGGCGCTACCGGAACAGGAAAAACCTTTGTTATGTCCAATGTAATCGCGCAAGTTCAAAAACCGACGCTCGTACTTGCGCATAACAAAACTTTAACCGCTCAACTTTGCAGTGAGTTTCAGGAATTTTTCCCGGACAACGCGGTGAGTTATTTCGTTTCATATTACGACTACTATCAACCGGAGGCATATCTTCCAAGTACCGACACTTATATCGAAAAAGATTCGTCGATTAATGAAGAAATAAACAAATTCAGACACGCGGCCACAATGAATCTTCTTACAAGGAAGGATGTTTTAATCGTGGCTTCCGTATCATGTATCTATGGCCTTGGATCTGTTGAGGAATATGGGAATGTCGCGGTTGAACTTAGAAAAGGAGAGTCATATAAACGTGACAAAATGCTCCGTCATTTAACGGATATTCAATACACCCGCAGTCAACTTGAGTTCCGTCGCGGAATGTTTCATGTAATTGGCGATACGGTTGAAGTATATCCACCTTCGGGTGATACGATTTATCGTCTTGAATTTTTTGGAGATGAACTTGAAAGAATTTCGGAAGCCGATGCTTTTACGGGCGAAGAGCTCACTGAGCATGAAAGTGTAAAAATATTTCCGGCAAAGCATGATGTAACAACTCAGGAACGTATTCAGAAAGCCGTTGGAATGATTCAGGCCGATCTAAAAGAGCGATATGATCAATTAAAAAAAATGGGGAAAATTGTTGAAGCCGAGCGTATTAAAACCAGAACCGAGTATGATATAGAAATGCTTCTTGAAACGGGATATTGCAGTGGAATAGAAAACTACACGCGCTATTTGAATCTTCGCGAGCCGGGAGAGCAGCCGGCAACGCTGCTGGATTATTTCCCCGATGATTTTGTAATGTTTATTGATGAATCACACATGACGGTTCCGCAAATTGGCGCGATGCATAACGGAAATCTTTCGCGCAAGCAAACTTTGGTTGAACACGGTTTCAGAATGCCGTCCGCGCTTGATAATCGTCCTTTAAAATTTGAAGAATTTGAAGATCATATCAGTAAAGCGATTTATGTTTCGGCCACACCGGGAAAGTATGAAATGGCCAAGGTAAAAAATAAAGTTATAGAGCAAGTTATTCGTCCAACCGGACTTGTGGATCCGGTGGTTGAAGTGCGTCCGATTAAGGGTCAGATAGATGATTTAATGGAAGAAATTAAAAAACGAATAAAGTCGAAAGAAAGAGTTTTGATAACAACTCTAACAAAGCGTTCATCGGAAGAATTAACGGATTACCTTGCGGAACAGGGGATTAAAGTACGATATCTTCATTCGGAAATTGACACGCTTGAACGAATCGAGATTTTACGAGATCTCAGGCTTGGAAAATTTGATGTTCTTGTTGGAATTAATCTGCTTCGCGAAGGGCTGGACCTTCCTGAAGTTTCGTTTATCGCTATTTTGGACGCGGATAAGCAAGGATTTTTACGATCGACTCCCGCGCTTATTCAAACCATCGGGCGTTGCGCTCGCAATGTTAACGGTTTTGTTGTAATGTACGCCGATAAAATAACGGATGCTATGGAGGGGGCACTTTCCGAAACGGAACGTCGTCGCAAGATTCAACTTGCGTATAACAAAAAACACGGAATTACACCCGAGACGATTAAAAAAGAAGTCAAAGATATTACCTTGCATGCGAAAAAGACTGAAGAAAAGCATTATGATGCGAAAAAAATACCGAAAGATGAAATGAAACATCTTATTAAAACACTTGAAGCGCAAATGGATATTGCTTCCCGGAATCTTGAATTTGAAAAAGCCGCCGACCTTAGGGATGAGATTGATATGCTACGGGAAGAATTCGGGTTGTGATTAGTTAAACAAGCAGAGGTTGTTTAAAACGATTTTCATCGTTTTCCCGGAATTCTTTCGTAAAACCCGTTTTTTTTCGTCGTTTTACTTGACAGCACTTGTGATTATTGCAATACTGCGCACATCTTATAAAATTAACAGTTAAAGCTATGGGTGTTGATCCGTTTGAGGAATTATTTGGGCAAGAAGGAGGAGACCATATTGCCGATGTACTCAAAAGAATAGAGGCGGATGAATCGGTTCCGACTTCAGGTGTTAGAGAGGAAATATTGGAAATATTTGACGATGCCGCGTCGCGTCGGGCTCCCACATCCAAAATGCCCGATTTGGACTATTACGATAACTTATAACGTGAATTTTAAAGTTAGTTCTAAGTAGCACAATGGGTTGACAAACTTGTGATATTTGTTACAATGTCGTCCTTAAATTCCCCTTATGGGTTTAGATGATGAGAATACAGGTGGCTCGGTTGTTTCGCTCTCAACACAAGTTGA
The DNA here is from genome assembly GCA_024275695.1 of Patescibacteria group bacterium. Taxonomy (GTDB): domain Bacteria; phylum Patescibacteriota; class Gracilibacteria; order UBA1369; family PNNO01; genus JAJRYP01. Next base: position 4,389 of record JAJRYP010000086.1, read on the forward strand.
AGGAACGATTGCGGCTGAGAAAGCGGAACGCATTTCTGATCTTTTGGAAAGCTTAAGTGTAATTTTCGAAAAGATAAAGGATTTTTATGCAGTCGAAGGAGCGGAAAGACAACAGATTGCTGTTGAAATCGATCAAATGGTAAGCGAATTAATTTATGCCGTGGACGCGGGGCAGTTTTCTTTGTTTACCGAGGAAGAGAGAAGTCGATTGGAAGCCTTAAAAGACAGAAAAATAAATGAAATTACCGATTATATAGGGAATTTGGTTGATTTATACAGCTTAATTGAAACACGAGAGGATGTTATCGGATTAATGGATATACAAAAGGGAGACAGATTTTCTTTACAAAGGGCGTTTCTTGTTAAATTTTTAGCGGCGATTCAGAGATTCACAGATGATCAAAGTGCCGAGAGTCTAATAAAGATTAGGGCGCTTGTAAAAATATACGAACGAATGCAAATTGAAGAGAGTATAGAACAAGAGGCGGTTATAATGCATTGTAAAAGATTTACGGCGTTTTTTAATTCAAATTTAATGGCTTGTCTGCGGCGAGACGAGAGTGTTCGTATTGCCGTTTTAGATGAAATTTCCAATGGAGCGGATAGTTTGCTTGCGTCATTAAAACCGGTGGCGCGGGCGTAATTTCGCACCTTTGCATCTTTGAGTGTTTACCAAAAGGCCTGTTTGTGCTATAATAATAGGATTTTTAATGTGTTTTTATGAATACGGATTATCCCTCGGAAGAGGAATTGGAAAAATTGAGGCGTATTTGGGAAAGACCTTTGGAAACGCCGCAAGCTCCGCAAGGCGCTTCCGCCGAAATTGCCGAGTCTGTCGCCGCGGATGTTGACCAAACAATGCATCTTAAAATCCCGGAGAAAAAAGAAGACCAGATTAAAGCGTTAGATTTGCTTACGGAAGCATTTAAAGCCGTTACGGATAACATGGATAAGCCTTCAATACGTCATTTACAGGAAATTCTGAATGATCCGAAAATTGTTAAAGGGCTTGGTGATAAAGTGAGGGTTGTTGTCAATTTTGTTGCTATGCGACTCTCGGATTTAATGGAAAAAGGCACGTCGGAAGCCTTGAATGCTTTTCGTGAAAATGTTCTGAGTAATGTGCAAATGGGTTTGGAAACCGCAAGAAATATGAAGGAAGATATAACACCAATGGAGATTAGAATACTTGAAACATTGTTTAACGCTCTAAAAGTTCCTTACAGCCCGATTGATGTTATACGGATTTTTTCCGAGAAAGATCAACAAAAAACATATGAGCTCGCTTTTAAAACGGAAGAAGAAGATTTGGATCGTGAACTTGTTAGAGCATTGTTACACGCGCGGGCGGTTTTGAGAAAATGTAAAGAAGAAAAGGTTGATAAAGAAACAATTAAAACCGCCGAAGAAGAAGTGGCTTATTTGCAAAGCCTGGCTCACATTGAACCTTTTCCTCAAGAAAGGAAGAAAAGGCTCGATGAGTTTTATCGTTTTAAAACTCAACTTCGAAATTGGGAGCTTGTGATGAAAGGTGAGATTAGTTATGAAGAAATGCTCAAGCTATATGAAAAACTGAAACCTAAAAAAGAAAAAAATGACGAAGCTAACGCCTGAACAAATAATAAGTATAGCGGAAAAAACAACTTCCCGCGGAAGTGAAGAAATTTCCGATTGGCGGCTTGAAGAGGAAGAAACACAACGAAATGACATACTTAACAGAGTGCGTGAGCGTGTTCGAACAGTGATGGAAGTTGAAAATATGTCTCCGCATGAGAGGGCGGCTTATGTAATTGAAAAGGAAGATGAACTCGCCGCAATGCGAGAAATGATTAACAGGCTTCTTCTGGATCCGCTTACGGGACTTAATGTGCGAAGATATTACGAAGAAACTGTTCCGAGGATGATTGAAGATAGATTGAAACAGGCCGGTATTATAAGAGAGCTTTCCGGATTTAGAGAAGGTGTCGAAGGAGAAGGACCGGAAATTGCGATGCTTATGATTGATGCCGATCATTTTAAAAATATAAACGATACATTCGGGCATTCGGCCGGTGATTTCGTATTAAAAGAAATTGGTGAAATCATTAATCGACTTTTTAGAAAACGTGATATTAAAGCACGTTATGGTGGTTAAGAACTTGTAGTTGTTATGCCGGGTTGTAATTTAAAGAAAGCTCGTGAAAAAGCCGAATTGTTACGTAAAACCATTGAAAATTATGAATTTGTTTTCCATCCTCCAAAAGGTGCGCCAACCGTAATAGAACCTGTAACGGTAAGCATAGGAGTAGGTGGCCTTTCTTTGCTGGATGAACAAGGCACATCCGATGAATTAAAAGCAAGATTGGAAAAAAGAGCGGATGCCTTGGTATATGCGGCAAAACATTTTGGACGAAACACTGTTGTAAGTCAGGATGCCGTTGATATGCGAAAACTTTATGAAAGGAAAGAAAAGGAAGAATCTAAAATTCTACCAACCTCCACCGCCACCACCGCCGAAGCCGCCACCGGAGAAGCCGCCGGAAAATCCGCTTCCTCCGCTCCAGGCGCTTGATCCGCCCGAACTTCGCGGTGAAGATGCGAACGCCGTGTTGGCATGTGAATTAAAGTTGTTCAATCTGTTTATGAGGTAGTATGTGTTGAAATTATCCATATTACTTCCTTCAAACCAGTCGGGCGGTTTTTTGTATATGTCTTTGAATGCGGATGCCCATTTTTCACCGAGACCGAGCACCATTGCGTACGGCAGTAATCTCTCAAAGAAGATATTCTTTTCCGACTGGAATTTTATGCGATCTCTTTCCGCGGTTCTTATGTATTCTTCAAGCCCTTTAATTTCAAAATATGCCTTCGCTCCTTTTAAAGTTTTGCGCGGCATAAAATTTGAGAAAATTATAAATAGAATTCCCGAAGCCATAATTGAAACGGTAAAAGTAACTCCAAGAAACATAATTAGAAGTCCCATTATAAAAAACGGTCCGATTGTTAAGAATAAACCAATCCCAAGATAAATCCATCTTATGTTGTCGGGGTTATGGGCGAAAAATCCATCCGAAACAAGATTGTTGTAAATTTTCTTTTTAATCTTCGGAAGACGTTTGTAAAACTTATATTTAAGATCGGATATTTTAGTTTTTGTGGCGTTTGCAAATACCGCGTCCAGAATTTCAATTTCGTGACTTTTTATCCCCCGCGCTTCTTTATACGGTTTTAGTACTCAAGTTCGTAATCCGTTTCATCAAAAAACAACCACTTTTTGGATTTAATTTCGCGAATTTTTATAAACCCTTTTACGGCATAATCGATAATCACCGTTGAAATATCGTGGACATCAACTTTCTCATCGATAATTGTTCCAACTTCCGTCGGAGTGAGATTTTCGGGCGGTTTATAACGCGGAATAACAGTATCCGCCGTTTTTGGATCGCGTCCCGTAAACCACCATTTAAAAAACAAAAAGAGAAAAACAGCCATGGGAATAAGTAGCGCCCAGTTGTCAAAAATAAACCACATAACTTTTTGAAACAATGAAGCTTCTTTAACAATCCCTTTTGGGAAACCCGCGACAATTGTAAATCCTTCGTTTGGCGCGAAAGCAGTGTTCGATTTATACGTAAATGTTTTTTCATCGCTGACAGTCGCTTTGCATCTTGATTCGTCGGAACCGTAGTATCCCGTAAAACAAGCCGCTTTCATTTCGTCTTTATTGGCATTTTCAGGAAGATGTACGCGAACCGTGCTTGAAAGAACCGGGACTTGCCAATCCGTAAAAGCGTTCCAATAAAGCTCGTCGTGCTTGTCAAAGTAACTCATTGCGCGATCAATTTCGTATTCAAGAACGTATGTTGTAACTTCGTTAATCCGGATGTCCGGGTCGCCGATTCTAATATTCACGACATCTGAAAACAATTCTTTGGAAATCGAGTCCACGGGATGAGGATTTCCGTTTTCATCCCTTACACCGATTAATTTAAATCGTAAATTGAAAGGATTTCCATAAGAATCGGTATAACTTATTGGGATTGTTCGATAAATTCCATGATGCGCTTCGTTCGTAAAATCGGCAACAACGGTTTCCGTGATATGAAGTTTTCCCGATTCCAGAATCTCAATATCCAGGTCGAAACGATCAATCTTCCATTCCTGAAATCCATACGCAAAGACGGTTGGTGAGAATACTAAAATTGCATATATTAATAAGAGAAGTTTTTTGACCATACTTAATTTTTAATATGAAATTGGAGCCTGTACGTACTAAGTAAGTATTCAATAAAGCTGTAATAGGCTTTTTTTGAAAAATCGATTTTAGTAAAAAAATTTTTCGGAAATTTTACTTCAAAACCGAATGTTTCGTTTTTTACAATTTCTTTTGTTGTATTAAAGATAATTGTTTTAGAATCGATCAATTCTCCCGTACATCCTTCTCCCATCGCATCAATATTATCTATCGAGCAGCTTAAAGTAATATCTTCCTTATTAATCTCTTTTGGCAAATGGATACTAATAGTCGAAGCTTCAATAACTGTCGGCCATTCTTTTACAGGATCCCATTTAAAAGTTGCATCTTCGATGTACTGATCAAATTTAAATGTTAAAATATAGGTTATTAATCCCGTAATCCATTTGTCTGCATCTCCAATTGTGATTTGAACTTTATTGGTATCAAAACCTTTTTGAAAAATTGGATGAGGATTTCCGTTTTCGTCTTTTATACTTGTTAGCCGAAACCCTCCGCTATAAGGAATTTCTCTTGTAAGTCCGTGAAATTCGTCATGTGTAAAATCAGCAACGATTGTTTCCGTCACATTAATATTTCCGGATTCTTGCAATTCTATATTTTGATCAAAACGTTGAATGCTCCATTTGGCGGCGGCAAATGCAGTAGATGGAAAGACAAAAATAACCAAAAATGATATAAACAATTTTTTCATCGCGTCGTGGTAATTTTAATTGCCTTCTTTTTTACTTTCGGGCGGATTATTTTCCGTGGATTTTTCAGCGGACTCGGGCGTTTCAGAGGTATCCGCGGGCGCTTCACTCTCTTCTTCGGAAAAGCTGACTTTTACGTTTTTTCGCTCTTCGTCTTCAATTTCAAAGAATTCACGATTCTTGAATCCGAGCATTCCCGCAATAACATTGTTTGGGAAAACTTGTAGCTTTGTATTAAAGTCGCGAACAGTACCGTTGTAATATCTTCGTGACATCTGAATATGTTCTTCAATTTCTCTTAAAGTCGCCTGCAAATCCATAAAATTTTGATTTGCTTTTAATTCTGGATAATTTTCCGCAACGGCAAATAACGATTTCAAAGTTGAAGTTAACATGTTTTCCGCTTTAGCTTTTTCTTCCGGAGTGTTTGCCTGCATTGCCATGTTTCTTGCTTGAGTAACTTTTTCGAATGTCGAAGATTCATGCTTCGCATATCCCTTAACGGTTTCGACCATATTTGGGATAAGGTCGTATCTTCGTTTAAGTTGAGTGTCGATGTCGGCCCATCCTTCGTCAACTTTATTTTTAAGAACGATGAGTGAGTTGTAGACTGTTATGGCGAAAAGAGCGATAATCGCTACAACAGCCAGGATTACGTATAAAGCGGTCATAATATCAGGTTAGGATTAACTGGGCTTATTGTACGCAAAAAGAAATTTTTTTTCCAGGAAAAAGGCCTCCTTGAGCAATGTTTCTGACAGGTTTAACGATCCCGGAATTTTAAGTAAAAGTAATTAATTAAGACGATTTTTCGGGTTTTTTGGTATATATTCGTTAGAATTTGTAAAGATAAATTGCCAAAGAGGAGTGGAAAATCACCGAGGTAAATAATATCCACCAAAGATAGCAGTGAATGGCGTAGAATTTTTTAAACCATTTGAATTTAAAGAGCCAATTGAAAATTTTTGGTCCCGCCATACATCGGCAGCTGAAAAAAATCAAAACGACTAATACGATGTTGGTAATGCCGGCATAATAAATCATTTTTGGAGAAATAATAAATTCAAGCATGTGAAAAGGGCAAATAAATAAACTGTTGGCATTATAAAACGAATATTTGCGGCATACAACCAATTACGTTTGTCGCGAGCTTTTATTTCATCGAGTCCTCTTTTTGTTTAGGTGGACATTTCACGCTACCATAGGAACAAAACACACAGCAGTCGCCTTTTTTAGGTTTAACAAGAGTATTACAATTAGGGCAAGTATAGAAAAATCGGCAGGCATCCGCGGGCATGGTTTCTTCTTTCTTAAATTCGCAATTTGGACAGATTAATATAGATTTGGTTTCCATGAGAGATGTATTAATACTATATGATGTATTCTATATTCATATATCCGACCTTCTTTTAGGATTATATTTCATTTTCATATACAAGTTTCCGCTTTTTAATTCTTCGATCATTTGGTTAAGACGCTTTTGCTTTGTATCATCACGTTTTGCACGAGTAATCCAGCCAATATAATCATTTTGTTGGTATGGCGGTCTGGAAAAATATGCGTCCATAAGTTTATTATCCTTCAAAGATTGGCGGACAAAATCCGGCATTTGATATCGTGGTCTTTTAAGATGTGATTGCTTTTTAACAGTACGAATTTAAACTTTGCGTTAAGTGTCTAAAAATTAGTTACATATAACATTTCTACATAATCGAAGTTGCCAACGAAACAAGTGTAGTAGAATTCTACACCACACTTGTCGAGGAGGCAATTTGGGCGAGTATTTGGTGTTAGCCAAGCGCGGGACACCTTTTATTAACTAAAAAACGGATGTAGCTAGTTAGCTGATGTAATTAAATTTTTTAAACTAACCCAACCCCA
>JAJRYP010000087.1 GCA_024275695.1 Patescibacteria group bacterium
AATCGAAATTGACGTTATTCCCGCCATAGGGGCTGAAATAATCCTGGGAAAAATGAAAGGCCGTGTCATCAGGCATCATGACAGTGGCATCGCAGTTGAATTTACCGACGTTGAAGACACAACAACTCTGGCCGATCATTTTTATAGTAATCCACCAGCAGCGTTACACTAGGTGTTTAGTCCCGTTTGTAACCACCTGCTGTTACAAATGGACGCGGACGATTTTCCTTTCGTAATCTAGGTCAAACGGGATCTGCCCCTTCAATTTCGTGGGACGTGCGTCGAGTTACCAATTAAAATTCGGACTCTTCTTCCAGTTTTCACACTAAAACTTTCTGAGTTTTTTTCCGGTAATCAGCAAATTATCGTCTTTTTACGAGAAACTCGTGAAAACCGTTAGAATGACCATCACACCACAGGCAGCTTGAAAAGCGCAGAAAAGCGTGCCAAAATTACGAAAGAGCGCAATCTCAACAGGGAATGTTATGCACATGATTGGAACAATAATTTCGTTACAAATTTTGTTCGTTGGCCTGCTGGCCGTGTTTGGGACTGTTTGGGAAATTAATGTAGCAAAAGCACAGACTTTTTGTCTATGGGATTGTGCCGTAGATCATGGCTATGCTGAGCGACAAATTCGCGAGATTGTTGACGGACAAAAGACTAATTTTGTTAGAATTCCATACGCTGTATTTTTAGGGAAACGAAATTCCCCCGTCCGCTTATTGTCTAACAGAAAAAAACTGGAAGACGGTCTGGCTGGTAGGCAAAAGTGTTCTGGTGCATGTCAAGACTTTAGGCGCATGAAGGACGCAGGCTTAATTGCCTCTATACAGTATATTGAGCAGAATAATAGTTTTTTTGCAACAATTGTTTGGACCATGAAGGGTATAAAAGCGCGCAAAAAATATGCTGAGGAAGATAACAATGGAAAACTTAAAGTGGCTTTAGGAGAAAGAAAATTTGTCCAAATTCTCCGAAGCTATGATGGAGTATTATCGGGAATTCGATTCTCAAAAGTCGCTTTTGATTATAAAGTTATTCAAACTCCTTGGGGAGAAGCGGCGCGTGGCGCTAAGATTGGCTATGCATTTGGGCTTGAGGTAGTAGATATTGAAGCTTTTTTTGGTAAAAGAACAGGTTTCGCCAGATTCGTTAAAGCCTCTGATGGGTGGCAAATGAAAAATATTGATCTGAACACGCAATGACAAGTATTTATTTTGTTACAAAGGTGCTTTTTTTTGGAATGATTTTCTTATTGACTTCAACCCCTGTTGAAGTTTTTGCGAACCACAAAAATTGTTCATTTGCAATGACAAAGAAGGAAAAAAAACATTGCGCCGAAGAGAAGGAAAGGCTCTGGGCACGGTATCGTGTCATAGCTGATAAACAGGGTATCAATCTTTTTGACCCCTCAAATTGGGGGACACCCGGATTTAGAGGTGTCGCAGAAGCAAAGCACGGATATATCGGTTATGGAAAGTATAAATACTGCGATAAATCGGTTAAATTTGAGGCCAGAGAAGATTTTTTTTATTCTGTTAGACAAAGAAAAAACAATGAGTGCACAAAAATCGAGAGGGCTCTTGAGGAATGGGGTCGTTTACCTAAAGAATTTGTTTGGTAAATCACCGCGTCCTTTTGGTATTAGTTCTTGGATCGTGTTTCGGTATGTATTTTGAACATCTGAAACATATTGAATTCAAATCAGCTCACGCCCGCTTCATCGTACCGCAAGTCCCAACACCATTGGACTTTCCCTTAAAACGCAGACTAGGTTGTCACTTCTCTGCCTGCAGCCTTCTTTTTTTCAACAAATTTTCAAATAAATTCAAATAGTTTTTCTTTTAAATACTTTAAATTTTAGCACGTATTTCTCCGAAAATTAGACTCAAAGTCAAAAGTGAACAAGAGGAACTCAGTTATCCTGTTGTTTTAACGCTGTTTTTCTTTCTAACAATCAATTAAAATTCTAATCAAATGCGATTTTTTACAATTTGAACCAAATACATCTAAAGCTTTATTTCAATTTAACTAAAGTAGTAATAAATTATTTAAAATAAAATCAAATTTTATACTTCAAGTTGTTATCATTGATTACTAATGGGGACGACGAGATGACTTTACTTAAAAAGATTATTACAGCAACAAGCGCACTAGCGATGATCGTACTGACAACTCCAGCCGTGGCCAGCGAGGGTGTTGTTCAAAAAGATCAAAAATCAAATTCC
>JAJRYP010000088.1 GCA_024275695.1 Patescibacteria group bacterium
AGTTTAAAAAAATATTGTTAACATCGCGCTAACATACTATAATAGCGGAAACATGATTTAGTAATTAGATATGACATCAATAAAAGATTATAAAATTGCGACCCTCGGAAGCCACAGTGCGTTACAAATACTTAAAGGTGCAAAGGACGAAGGTTTTGAAACTGTTTGCATCTGCATGAAAGGCCGCAGAAAACCTTATGAAAGCTATGGTGTAGCAGATGAAATAATTGAAATCGATAAATTCGATGAGTTTTTCAATATACAAAGTGAACTAATGAAAAAAAACACCATCCTTATTCCGCACGGCTCTTTTGTTACTTACATCGGTCCGGAAAGCATGAAAGACTTAAAGATTATGCATTACGGAACCAAAGGAATTCTGGAATTCTAATCTGACAGAGAAAAAGAACGTGAGTGGTTGCTTGATGCCGGATGTAAAATGCCTCGTATTTTTGAAAAACCGGGAGATATTGATAGACCCGTAATTGTTAAATTTCACGGAGCGCAGGGTGGCAAAGGTTATTTCATCGCCAATTCAACAAAAGACTTTTATGATGGAATTAAGGATTACCCGGGTGATGAAAAATATGTACTTCAGGAATATATCGTCGGAGTTCCGATGTATACTCATTATTTCTATTCTCCTTTAACACAGGAGCTTGAGATAATGAGTTTTGATAAACGTTACGAATCAAACGCGGATTCAATCGGACGGATCGCGGCTCAAGATCAATTGGACACTGACGTTCGCACTTCTTATACAATTACAGGAAATATTCCATTGGTAATCAGGGAATCGATTTTGCCTCAAGTATTCGAAATGGGAAAAAACGTAGTGGAAAAATCAAAGAAATTAGTAGGTAAAGGTTTATATGGCCCCTTCTGTCTGGAGGCGATAATTGATCCGAATTTGAATTTTTACGTTTTTGAAATCAGCGCAAGGATTGTAGCCGGAACAAATCCGTTTATTAACGGCTCTCCTTACACATGGCTTCGATATAATGAACCGATGAGTACGGGAAGGCGAGTTTGCCGCGACATTAAACAGGCGATTGAAAGCAATCGGTTAGATGAGGTTTTAGGATAGCATTTATCTTAAAAAATTATTTTCACGGATATGCAGTTCATGAATACTAAAAAGATTCTCGCAGGGCTTCCCGGGAAGTCGCGATATGTATTTTTGGCTTACAGTAAACAAATCTTTTTCAAATAAATGATTCCCACCTACCGAGGAGATTATGCTATAATCAAATCCGCTTTAATTAATTACTATGGATATTTCTCAAACATTAAAAAATTATAACACTTCCAATATCACCATCGGCGTACTGGGCGGACACAGCGCTTTGGACGTTTGTGCCGGAGCTAAAAAATTCGGCTTAAAAACACTTGCGGTTTGCCAAAAAGGCCGCGAAAAAACTTACGACAAATATTATAAATCGCGAGATGGCAAAGGTTGTATCGACGATGTGATTATTGTTGATAAATTTGCGGATATCGTGAATGAGAATATTCAAGAAGAACTTCGAAAGAGAAACACGATTTTCATCCACAATCGATATTTTTGGGTATATTTTAAGAATTTTGATTTAGTTGAAAAACAGTTCAAAGTTCCGATTTACGGAAACAGAGTGTTAGTTAGATTGGAAGAACGGGATCAACCAAACAATCAATATGAGTTGTTGATGAAAGCAGGCATCAGAATACCGAAAATCATTCGCCCCGGTGATAGCGGAATGAGCAATGATGAAGTTAAAAAGGTATTGGATGAACATTTTATTACTAATAAAGGCGGGCCTCTGCTTGTTAAGGTAAATGAAGCGATTCGTGGCTACGAAAGAGCATTTTTTACAATCACCAAAGAAGGAGAATATTTTGATATAAGCGCCGATATGATCAAGAAGGGTTTGATTACTCAAGAAGACCTGAATAACGCGGTCATAGAAGAATTCATAATTGGCGCACAGGTGAATTTTAACTTTTTTTATTCACCATTAACTAAAGAGCTCGAATTACTGGGAACCGACACGCGAAGACAGACCAGCCTGGACGGATTTTTAAGACTCGACGCAGTTGTCCAGACAAAACTAATCGAAAGCGGATATAAGCCAAAAATGATCGAAACAGGACATATATCATGTACCGTTAAAGAATCAATCGTAGAAAAGGCGTTTGAAGCTGGTGAAAAATTCGTTGCAACTATGGATAAAGAAGTTCCGCCGGGAATGCTTGGACCTTTTGCCCTCCAAGGAGCGATTTCAGCCGATCATGGAAAAGAAGAAATCGTAATATTTGATGTTTCAATGAGGATTCCGGGATCACCGGGAACGCCTTTCACGCCATACTCGGGATATCTTTACGGAAAAAGCGTTTCATACGGCGAAAGAATTGCAATGGAGATTAAAGATGCTGTAGAATCGGGGCGCCTCGAAGAAATTGTAACTTAAAAAATATGCAAGTTTTGTTATTGGCTGCCGGAAGGAGCAAGCGAATGCAGCCTATTTCGGATAAGAATTTCCTCAGATTTTTGGGAAAGCCTTTAATTATTCATCAGATTGAGTCGCTTATTAATTCCGGTTTTACGAATTTCCTCGTTGTAGGTGGCGCTCATAACATAGATAAGCTTACAAACATTCCAGGAGAGTATGATCTTGCCGGTGCGACTTTCCGGTTTGTGGAACAGAAAGATCTTGATGATGGAATGGCCGGTGCAATGCTTAGTTGTAAAGAAATCTTGGATGACGAACCGGTTTGTATAGTAAGTAGCAATGATATCGTTGACCCGGCTGCATTTGATCTTATTAAAGAAGCGCATGAACAAAACGACTACGACAGTTATATTGTAGGGAAGAAAGTCACTGAATATTTCCCCGGAGGATATTTGGAAACAAAAGAGGACAATTTGATAAGCGGAATCATAGAAAAACCCGGAGAAGGAAACGAACCAAGCGATCTTGTAAATATTGTAATTCACTGCCATAAGCATCCGAAAAAACTATTACCGGCTCTTGAAGAAATTTCGAGCGATCGTGACGACAGATATGAAGTTGCGTTAGACACGTTAATAAAAGATGGCGCGAAAATGAAAGCCCTGGAATTTGACGGCTTTTGGCAACCAATAAAATATCCATGGCACGTATTTAAAGTAATGAAATACTTCCTTGCAAATATAGACAGGTACATCGATGATGACACGCAGATCGCAGAATCAGCTGTAATAAAAGGTAATGTCTATATAGACAAAGGGGTGAAAATTTTTGACAACGCAGTTATAATCGGACCTTCTTACATTGGAAAAAATTGCATTGTGGCGACAAACGCCCTGGTTCGCGATTCCATAATGAATGAAGGATGCGTTGCCGGATTTAGTACGGAAATAGCCCGCTCATATTTAGGACGTGATGTATGGACTCACACAAATTACATCGGAGACAGTATAATTTGCGACAATTGTTCGTTCGGATCGGGAACAGTAACAGGAAATCTCCGATTGGACGAAAAAGACATCGCTGTAAATATAAAAGGCGAGAAAATGTCCAGCGGAACAAATAAATTCGGACTCATATGCGGCGACAATATACGATGCGGGATTAATACTTCTTTCATGCCGGGCGTGAAAATCGGAAGCGGTTCTATGATCGGCGCCGGATTGGTCATACCTCAAGACATCCCCAAAAGCAGCTTTGTAAAGGGGAAAGTTGAGTTGGATATTAGAGAGAATAAGGCTAAGTTGGATGCCGGGAAGAGGGAGGAGATGAGGGGGAAGTTGGGGTGATGGCGTATATACTCTAGTTGTTATGTGGAATACATTTTCCATTTAAACTGTCGGCAGGCATAGACATATGACCCACCACAAGGATGGATGATAATCAGACGCATATACGACTTATCCCCCTTCGCCAACTCCCTAATAACCTCCGGATTACGCTGCTTCTTCTCTTTGTTCCGGATATAAGCTTTTATCAGATTCCAAAAAATGCAGTGCAGGCTCTCTTTCCTTATCTGTATATGAAGGCTCGACCATTTGAAAGAACCGGTTGGATGATCGGGGTTTTGCATAGTAAGATCACTCCCCATAATGAGTCCGCGTTCTTTTCACATAAACAAGCTTTTTCTTCTTATCAATACTATAAATAATTCTATCTTTAATGCTTAGGCGATACGAATAATTTCCTTTTAGATCTCCAAGTAATTTTTTGCCACCATGAGGATTTGCCGCCAATACTTCTTTCGCTATGTCTTTAAACTTTTTTTTAAGTTTTGACGAAAGAGACTTGTAATCTTTTATTGCCTGTTTTGTTAATTTGATTTGATACAATGTCTTTGTTATACGTTGTCAATATCATCAAGGGAAACAACATCGCCTTTTTCAATCTCTTTATCCGCTTTTTTAATCGAATCTTTTAAACCGGGAACAGAAAGAAGCTCCGCAGTTTCAAGCAAACTTTCGTAGTCTTCTTCGGAAATAAGAATTGCGACACCTTCCTTTGATGTGATTTTTGTTTGCACATGCCCTTTAATCACCCTCTTTATAATATTAAAAAGATCGGAACGTGCATTTGTTGCAGTAATAGTATTCATACCTATTTAAATTATGGACACGTTTATGTACGTACATATTATAGTACATGTCAAAATTTATTGCAACGGAAAAGTTATAATATATCTCCTTTTGCAAATCTACGAATAACCTCCGGATACAACCTCTTCTCGCACGCCTGGACTTTGTTTTTTAGTGTGTCTACTGTGTCGTCATCCTCTACTTTCACTTTCTCCTGAGCGATTATAGGCCCTGCGTCGACATCTTTTGTGACGTAATGGATTGTGCATCCCGTTTCTTTTTCTCCGACTTCCAAAACAGCTTGGTGGACGTTGCCGCCGAAGAATCCTTCGCCGCCATACTTTTGCATGTCTAATGCCGGGTGGACATTTATGATTTTGCCTTCAAATTTGTCTATAAAAGCTTTACTTAATATGCGCATGTAGCCAACAAGTACTACTAAGTCGACATCTTTTTCTTTTAATATGGAAGCCGTTTCTTTGTCGAATTCTTCGCGGGTTTTGCCTTTTGGATCTACAAAATATGTTTCGTAGCCTTGATCTTTTGCGCGCTTTAGTGCGTTGCAGTTTTTTTTGTTGCTGATTACGGCGACAAGCTCGATGCCTTCCATTTTGCCGGCTTTCATTTCGTCGATGATAGCCTGAAGATCTGTGCCGTTTGTTGATGCGAGGACCGCGATTTTGAACATATTATTTTTTGCGTGACAGAAATTTTTTAAAGGCATTATTATACATACCGTAGAAAAGGTCGGACTTCAAGCGGATGAAGTGCCTTCGCAACTTTTTGTTTGTGAATTTTACCGGTGCTCCGCGTATTATTGCGAATGGCATGCGGTTGTTTGTCTCGCCCATTACGATTATTGCGGCTGTTGCGAGGCTGTCTGCCATTGCGCGTCTTGTTATTTGGATTTTCTTTCCGTAGATGTCTTTTGTTCCGCGGCAGTCCTCTACTCCTTCAAATCCGTGCGATCCGAGTGATATTCCGTGTACGCCCGGCCTTAGCGGCGCTGTTGTTGAGTCCGAGATTACTACGCCTAATTTTCGCAAATTGTATTCTTTGCGTAATTTTTCCTGGATTTCGCGTGCTTCTTTTATTACGTTCTTTGGCCAGAGTATTACTTTTCCTTCTTTTACGTTTGATTTGTCTACGCCTGCGTTTGGGATTAAGTGTCCGTCCTTAAAGGTTAGCCAGCAGTAGTTTGTTTCGAATAACATGCCGCCTTCCTTTTGGATTATCTCTTTTAAGTGTCCTTTCTTGTAATCAAGGTCTTTTACCGACACGACCCTGCCCTGAGAAACCGCTAAAACCTTTGATGCTATTACTAAAACATCTTTCTCTTTCAACTTGATTCCGTTCTTTTTCAAAGATTCTTTTAAAACCTCAAAAAGATCGTCTTTTTCCTTTATTATGCGAGTTTTTACTCCTTTTATTTCCAACTTAGAATAGTTTTAAAGAATGTGTCTACGTATATATTTTGACTCATATAGGTATATTTTATATACTAATATGAAACGTTCGATAAAAGATATAGATTATATGATGCCCTTGTCGAGCCTGGTGCTTTCCGACCTTTGAAAATCAGACCGAAAAAAGCATAGCAGAAAATGTGCACTAATTGAAGATCTCGATTGGTTTCATTTTTTGCTCTGTGATGGTCCTTTCCTGACCAACTGGACCGCTCACTTTTGTCTGGTGCATCCTTCGTAGCTTTTAGCCACTTGAGATTGCACACTAAACATACGGTCGGTGGCACGACTAAAAACAATGCCAAAGCAAAGCAAAAACAAAAATATGGTTTGGTCACCGTAAAACAAAAACAAAATTCGCATGATTCTCAGTCGTTTTTCTAATAAACTCGATTGATAGAATTGAATTTTTTCCCCTCACCTAAGGTGAGGGTTTTTATTTATTACCGCCCTGAAGAAATTCCGAACCCGGTTGATCCACAGAAGGCTTTGTTACTGCTTGCGGCTTTACTTCCGGAGCCGAAGGTGGTATCGGAACCGCTTCACCTTGAACAGGTGTTTGAACCGCTTGGGGTTGCGATTCAACCGGAACTGTTGCCGGTTGCGGTTCTTTTGCGATCCATCCGGGCTTTTCTTTTTCGATATCCGCCATTGCCTGTGCTTTTTCCGCTTTTGCGTCTTTGTCGTAAACAATAGTACGGATTGGGAATGGAATACTAATGCCAACTTTGTCGAATTCCGCTTTTATATTTACTGCGAGATCGCTTTTTATTTGAAGCCATCCGCCTCGTGATTCCACCCAGGCTCTAACGATTAAATTTATCGAACTGTCTCCGAATTCATCCACAAGAACTGCGGGTTTCGGTTCTATAAGAATACCGGTCGTTCCTTTAATTGCCTTGTAACATATCTCTATTGCCCGCTTAAGATTTGTATCATATTCGACACCGACAACCACTTCAATTCGTCTGAATGGATTACTTGTGTAGCTTGTTACTTGTTTTAAAAACAATTCCGAATTTGGCACGACTACTTTTGTTCCATCAAGAGCTTGAAGAATAGTCGCACGTGTTTGTATCTCTACAATTTTTCCGATTGTTCCTTCAACATTAATAAAATCACCAATTGTAAATTGCTTTTGCGCAAGGATCATAATTCCCGCAAAAAAGTTGATAATAATATCTTTTAAAGCAAAACCGACCCCGAAACCGGCTGCGGCTATTATTACGGTTAAATCGATTCCCGCAATGTTTAAAGCAACGGTTGCCCCTATAATAACGGTTGTTGTTGCCGCCGTACGTCCGGCAAGAATCTGTATTTCCTTGTTTTCTTCCAACGACTCTGAAAGTTTTGACTCCACGATTCCTTTTATTGCTTTTGAAAGAAGATAAAAAAGCGCAAAGACTATAATTGCCGCAATAAAAGAAGGAATTTTTATAAGAAAAAATTCTACCAAGCCGGTAAGTTGCGATTGTGTTTCGCCGGCTACAGCCCCCGTAGACACTTGAGCAAGCGCGGTTTGTATGTTTAATAAGAAATCAAGCATGCTTTTTTTGTTTTTTTAATCTGTTAATTATAGCAAAAAATAGAGATTCTTTCAACCTGGATGCTAGACAATAGTGGGTTGCTTAGCAAATGCATTTCACCAAGTAATCCTAGATTACCCGGTAATTTTTTCACCGTACTAGTACGGAAATTCGTTTAAACAACGGATTTGAAATGCTATACGAACTTTCGCCTTCCTAGAAAGGCCGCCTTCCATTACAATGAAACCCTATGGATATTTACGGAATTCTTGCACATCCGGCTAAACACTCACTTTCTCCCGCAATGCACAACGCGGGATTTAAAGCTCTGAATATTAACGCGGAGTATCAACGTTTCGACATTTCGCCCGAAAATCTCGCACGATTTATTCAACGAGTACGTGATGAGAATATAAAAGGCTTAAATGTTTCAACACCGCATAAAGAAAAGGTTATACCGCTATTGGATGTTGTGGACAATGTAGCAATGACAATCGGTGCGGTTAATACGATTATCAATAAAAACGGTGAGCTGCACGGAACGAATGTGGATTTCATTGGGGTTCAAGGTGCTCTGGAGGAAGTTACGTCGATCGAAGGCAGAAGTGTCGTTATTTTGGGTGCCGGCGGAGCTGCGCGTGCTGCAGTTTTTGCGCTTCAAAAAAGTAATGCTGCTGAAGTTGTAATACTCAACCGCACTATAGAGCATGCAAAAGAGCTTGCCAAAGAATTCAACTGCAAAGCAGACGCACTTTCATCCTTCAATAAATATAATCCGCAAATTGTTGTTCAAGCGACATCGGCGGGGATGAACAAGCCGAAAGGGGTTGAGATTGTTCCGCGCGAAAACCTTACATCGGAAATGACCGTGATGGAAATGATCTATTCGCCTCTTATGACAAAAATTCTGAAAGATGCGAAAGAGATTGGTGCGAAAATTATTACCGGAGATCGAATGTTGCTAAATCAGGGATTTGCATGTTTTCAAATTTGGACCGGAGAACAAGCACCTCGAAAATAAATGGAGGATGCGATCCGTAAACATCTACATTAAACTTGTGGCGGACTCTGTTCTTGTTCATTTTCCTTGGTAGCTTCCGGCGTATTGTCTTTTCGTAAAAAATCCACGCCCTCGGTGTCTTCAGGTTCCGACTCATCAACAACTGTTTCCACCGCTTCTTCAGCTACGCCGTAATCCTTTGAATATTCTTGAGTTGTAGCAAGATAATCCGTTCCCCATGTATTAACAATCCATTGATATAACATTGTGAAAATGCCGTAAAGAAATCCGACCCCTCCCCATAAAATCGGAAGGGCTACAAATAACAGAACTGTTGCTGTCCCGGTTGCTTGAAACAAAATTATGTTGAAGACAATTCCCGCGAGTACAGCAAAAATTGTACTGTAAACTCCCAATAACGCATATTTGTAATTTGAAATTATTTCGAAAATCATTGCGCTGGCAAGTACGCTGAATGCGATATGGAGACCTGCCGCAAATGATGTAAATTCAGTACTTATGCTTGTCGCGAAAAGATAAATCGGAATTAGGATAACGAAAACCACAACATTGCTGATGAAAATTTGAAACATTGATGTTGTTACCCTCGCGTATCTTCCTTTTTGTGTGAATGAAATAAATAACGGCGCAAGCAAGTTCGAAACGAGCGTTGAAGCGAAAACCATTCCCATTAATGCAAAAATGAATAAAGGATTAACACTGAGAGAATCCTCCGCTGCGCTTAGAACAGGCACTAAAATAGAACTAGTTAGCAAATAAACAATTAGCAAAACTATTGTCCCGGCGACCCCGCCTCCAAAAGCGGCTATTGTTCGCGTGATTAATTGAAGAAATGTAAATTTTGATTGTTCGTTTATTTCTGGCGCGGGCTGTGCCGCAACCGGCTGATTTTGTTCCATATTTGAGAATTTTAAACTCTTTTTATTTTACCATAAAAAATGACAAGAAGAAAGATCCCCACACTAATAAACACGTCTGCAATGTTAAAAACCGGATAAATACTAATCGAAATATAATCAATTACATGTTGATAAATAATTCGATCAATAAAATTACTTAAAGCTGCTCCGGCAATACATCCCGAGATAATTTGCACCGAAAGTTTATTAAAATCCAAATGAGTCGTGACAACGTAAAATCCCGGAATTATAAGAATCGGGAATAAAATTAGCTGAATGAAATAAGGAATTTGGATGCCAAAGGCAACTCCGATGTTTTGCAGGGATGTAATTTTGAAAAAATTCGGAATTATTTCAATGTCGGCTGTGTAATACTGTAAAATGAGTTCTTTGACCGTTCTATCCAAGAAGAGTATTAAAATTGCGCAAAGCAGGAAGATGCCTGTATTCTTGAGTGTGAATCTTTTTCTCATGGTACTTGCAGTATAACGAATTTTTATAAAAATTTTAACCAGTTCAACATTATAAAGTTTATTAAATGTCAATTTTGTTTATGAATAAAACAAAAAACGCACATCTCAAAAGCAAAAAAGGATTTTATTCTACCCTAAACTAAGAAATAGCGTTTTTGACATTTTAATTGGTGGGAGCTATTTTGATTATATACCGAACTAAAGACTATTTTATGCAGAAAGCGAAATCAGACAAGGTTATTTTAATTGTAACATTTGCATTGCTCCTTTTTGGAATTGTAATGATAACGAGTATCGGTGTTCCGAAGTCGATCCAACTTTCCGCGCCTGACATTTTATATCCGAACTGTGAACAGGAAGGTGTTGATTGCTATCTTTTGTTTAAAAAACATATTACGAGGGTGATAATCGGAATTGTGGCTTTGATTATCGCAGCAAAAATTCCATATAAATTTTGGAGAAGAATTGCACCACACTTTTTTGCGGGAATGATTTTGCTGCTTTTGTTCGCACTTATTTTTGGTTCGAGCCATAATACGATAGCGCGAAGTTGGCTTGTTGTTTTTAATACATCCTTACAACCCGCCGAGTATGCCAAGCTGGCGCTGATTTTTTATATGGCAAGATGGATGGATGAAAAAAGTAAGGACGTGGGCAGTTTTCAATATGGATTTATTCCGTTTTGTATTATTAGCACGATGATGCTACTGCCAATTGTGCTGCAACCGGATCTTGGTTCCACTTTGGTTATAGCACTTGTTTCCGTTGCGATTTATTTTGTAGCCGGAGCGCGATACAGACATTTATTGCTTGGAGGATTTGCCGCTCTTTTAATAGCAATGATGGTTATTGCGAATGTTAGTCATGTGCGAGAACGTTTTGTTGCGTTTCTTTCGATGGACAAGGAATGTGTTGAAGATTACTGTTGGCAATCCGAGCAAGCGAATATTGCCGTTGGAAGCGGAGGTTTGTGGGGAAAAGGTTTGACTCAAGGTGTACAAAAATCGTACTGGCTTCCGCAAGCTTCAGATGACTTTATTTTCGCGGCATCAGCGGAAGAATTGGGCTTTTTGAAAATATTTTTGGTAGTAATAGCGTATGTTATTATCGCCTATCGTGGATTTATGATCGCGAATAGGGCACCCGATAGATTTTCCATGTTGATGGCTGCCGGAATAACAACATGGATAATTGTTCAGGCATTTATAAATATTGCCGTAAATACCGGCCTATTTCCCGTTACGGGAATCACGCTGCCGCTAGTGAGTTACGGAGGATCGTCAATCTTATCAACACTTATTGGAATCGGCATTCTGTTAAATATCTCAAAATACACAACAACCTATGCAACGCATCGTTTTCACAGGAGGGGGCACGGGGGGACATATTATCCCGAACGTCGCTATTCTAAACAGACTTAAAAAAAAACTTCCCGAAGTTAAGATTTTGTATATCGGATCCAAGAAAGGTCCCGAAGCTACAATGATTCCCGCTTTGGGATTCACGTATAAAGCGATTCCGACCGGGAAATTGCGTCGATATTTTTCGTTTTGGAATCTTGTTGATCTTTTTAAAATACCGTTTGGAATTCTGCGTGCGTATTTTATTTTACGAAAATTTAAACCCGCAGTTGTTTTTAGCAAAGGCGGATACGTGAGTTTGCCGGTAATTTACGCCGCCCATTTTTTAAAAATTCCTATAGTTTTGCATGAATCGGATGCAAGTCCGGGATTGGCAAATAAGTTGAGCGCGAAAAAGGCGAATTTATTATGTTTGGCTTATGAAGAAAGTGCCGAACATTTTCCTGCTAATGTTGAGAAAATTGTGACGGGCAATCCTGTTCGTGAAGATATTTTAAAAGGTGACGCTTCTTCAGGACGCGCGATTTTAGGATTCGATGAAGTTATTCCAACCATTCTTATAATGGGTGGGAGTCAGGGAGCGCAAAAAATTAACGAGGCCGTTTTTTCTATAATTGGTGATTTGGTGCCGCATTATCAGATAATTCATATTTGCGGAAAAGGAAAGTTGCCGAAGGATGTGAAATTGGATGACCGGTGGCGCGAAAGATATAAGACATTTGAATATGTTGATAAAGAGCTCGCGGATTATTACGCGATTACCGACTTGGTTGTTTCGCGAAGTGGTGCGAATTCGATTGCGGAAATAGAAGCGCTTGGAATTCCTGCAATTTTGGTGCCTATCGGAAGTGCTGCGAGTCGCGGAGAGCAAATGTTGAATGCGATGACGTATAAAAAATTTCGTACTAGTACGGAATTAATTCCGAATGATGAGTTTAGCGGGGCGCGATTGAAAGAAGCGGTGGCGAAAATTCTTCCTTATGAAGGATTTGTTAAAGGCAAGCACCATGCTTCCGAAGAGAGTGCGGGAACCAATAAGGTTTTGGAGGTGCTAAAAAAATACTTTTAGTTTGATTTTCTGACAGAATTAATGGTCGTCCTTTTCGGAAGGATTTTCATGTATCTCGGTTTCATCCTCCAACACATCGCCAACAGACTCGAACGGAGCGTTTGGAATTTGTCTTTTATTTGCTTCAAGTGCTTTTATAAGCTTGAAAAGTGCGAGTAGAGCATTTGAGTAATCTTTTGAGACAGTGTCAATTTGACTTAAGACCTTCATATCTTGTTTTAATTTTTCTTCGGCTTTGTCGCTAATTAATAATCCTGCCAGAACATTATCAATTCCCAATGAAAGCTCTTTTGGCCATTGTTTTTTATCTGTTTCAAATAATTTATAAAGTGATTCTATAAGAAAACCTAATAATAATTTTGATTGAAGTTTATTCTGATTTATAACGCCTTCTTTGAATCGATTTTTTAATCTTTCAAGAACAAATTGTTCGAGTGGACTCATGGCTTTGTCAAGTTCTTGCATTGCTATACGAACATCCTGCTCTTTCAATAGAGCCATAACGTCTGTTGTGCCCGCTTCTTTGAATTCCGCTTCCGAAGAGTTCTCCGGAGTAGCAGCAAAATCTTCTTCCAGTTCAGCGGAAGTTTCTTGTTTTTTAAGACCTTCTCTTCGGATTGCTTTGATTGAATCTAAATATTTGCAGATTGCATCATTTATTGCCGGAATAGATTTTTCATAAAGAGCTTTGGCTTCCGCCTTTATACTTTCGAAATCTTCAGGGAAATCAATTGCTTGCTGATCAAGATGCTTCTCAAGTTCATCCTGCTTTTGTTTGCTGTAAGTTTTTATAGAATCCAAAATTTGACCCAATTTTGTTAATGCTTTTGTTCGGGATATATCTTTCAATCCTTTCTTTTTTCCTCTCAGTGCTTTCCTTGCATCTTTCAACTGCTTTGTCTTGAGACCTCCAAGAGCTGCAATTAAGGCTTCTATTGCATTTCGTTCTTCACCTACTTCAGCATCTCTTTTCATTTCTCTTAAAGCTTCCGGACCTTTTCCTCTTACATCTATTTCCGGTTCTACGTCTGCAGGTTTACCTGCATTTTTCCCTTCTTCTTTTATTTTCCGATCCGGATATAATCTGCCGGCATCCCAATCCTCTTCCGTTATGCCCCAAAGTTTCAGACAAGCGTGCTTTGTTCGATAATTCCAGTCTGTTCCTGCATTTCTTGGATGTTCAATACATGCTTTGCTAAAATTTCTGTCCTTTAAAAGTGCCGCGTGTTTTTTTCTTAATTCTTCAATTTCTTTTTCTGAAATTCCAATATCCTCATATGTGGCATTCAATTCCTTTAGTTCGTCCGTAACATAAAGTTTTAAACTTCCATCAAATTTTGTCATTCGTTCATTATTTGGATTGGGATTTTCTATCCAATTTTTAAACCTCTCCCATCTTTCTTTTAGTTGTTGCAGTAACACAGGTCTTAAAAACTCTCTTTCATTTTCTTTATTTAAGCCTATCATTCTAAGTGGAAAAGCTATAATTTTTGCTGCTGCTTTAAGATTTTTAATTACCGCATCTCTTTTGTCATTTGAAATCTTTTTCCCTTTTAAGTGACCATTATTCCAATTTTCCCTCCAGTATTTAATAATACTTTCCGATATTAAATCGCTTACACTTTTTTCCAGATCAATTAACGATGAGTCTTTTTTAATAGTGAGCCCATCCACTTTTGCTTTAAGTTCAGGCCAAGTATTTGGTATTTTGTCTGAAATTTCTTCAAGTATTTCATTTGGTGTTTTTTGCGGATGCGCTTCACGTGCGGCTTTAATGATTTTTTTAAGCGGATTCTTTTCCGTGGCTGTTTCCGAGACTATTGGAACGGTTGCTCCTTTAACATCAACCGATGGCTCTGGAGTATGAATAGATGCTGTGTCCGGAACTGTTGGAGCCGGTATTGATTTAGATTTTGGTCGTGGTGAAATTACCGCCGGAACCGGTTTTGGTTTAGTTGGCTTCGGGCTTGGTGCGGGCTTCGGACTCGAAGTCGGACTTGGTGCCGGTGCTTGGCTTGGACCCGCATCCGGCTTAGTTGCCGGAATCGGGGTTGGTGTTGAACTTGGTTTCGGGGTCGCGGTTGGAGCCGGATATAATCTGCCGGCATCCCAATCCTCTTCCGTTATGCCCCAAAGTGTTAGACAATACTTTTTGTTTCGACTAAACCAGTCTTGTGGATTATCGATTCCTTTACTAATTTCATAATCAATACAATTTTTACAAAATTCTCGATCATCCTTAAGGGCATAATACAATCTTCCCAACTCCCTAACCGCCTCTTTGGTCATTCCAATATCGTCCGGATTAACACCTGTAAATTTAAATTTTTCTCCCATATCATTTAAGAATTGAGCAAATTGACTTGGTCTTCGCATAGAATGAAAATCAAAAAACCGTCTTATATTTTCGGCCGTATGATCTTTTTCTTTTATCGTTCGTTCGAACTCACGCCACATTTTGACATAATCCGATTTTAAATATTCTTTTATTTCATCCGAAGCTTTTAATTGCATTCCCGAAAGTTCAAGTAGTCTATCGATTTCTTTTATATACTCTCTTCTTGAACCTGCTTGAAATTCTTTTGTGTCTAATAATGCACTATTGATTTTTTGTTTTACCTCTTCAAGGATTATCGCCTTTACTGCCGCGCTTATTTCTTCATCTGACAAACCTTTGGATTTTTTCTTTGCAAATTCCGCCAGTTTTTTACGTAAACTCTTAGGGAATATTTTCCGATGTTTATCCATGAAATCAAAGATCTTTTCTTTATTCTCCGGTTTTCTGTTTGATTTAAAGTAGATGTCGACCTTTGCTGTTTTTCCGTTAATCAATTCAATATGAGGACCTAGATCCGGCCCTGCTTTTGCTTCAGGAGATTTTGCAGGTTCAAGTCCTTTTATAGCTTTTGTTGGAGTTGAGGTTGGATCAAGCTTAGGGATCGGAGAAGTTGCATCAGGTTTTGGTTTAGATTTCGGTGTCGGTTTTTGAACCGCCTCCGGTTTAGTTGCCGGAATTGGTGTTGGTGTTGGTGTTGGTGTTGGTTTCGATTTCGGGGTCGGGGCCGGAGTTGGAGTCGGTTTCGGACTTGCGGTTGGAGCCGAAGGTGGTGTCGAACTCGGTTTCGGACTTGCGGTTGGAGCCGAAGGCGGTGTCGAACTCGGTTTCGGACTTGCGGTTGGAGCCGAAGGCGGTGTCGAACTCGGTTTCGGACTTGCGGTTGGAGCCGAAGGTGGTGTCGAACTCGGTTTCGGACTTGCGGTTGGAATTCCACCAATACTAATACCCGCAAGTTCCGCTTCTCTTTTTGTTAATTCTTTCTTCAGAGCTTCCAACCTCCACTCTTCCGCCGCTAATCTTTTCGCTTCCGCTCTTAAGGCTTTCTTTTCATTATCAAGTTCACGGGCCTTTTGAG
>JAJRYP010000089.1 GCA_024275695.1 Patescibacteria group bacterium
CTTTACACGGCCGTTTCGAAACAATGAAACGTTTACACTGTGGAATACATAATGTTGAAAGATTTGCAAAAAGGCTCATGTTTTGTCTTCTACCTTTCTCGGTTCTTACTGAAATTTTTACCCAAACTGTTTAAAGAGCCATCGCACCGTTGACTTATTAGCGATTTTTTGATAAACTATGTAGATAAACTTTAAAGTATAAATAAAAACAAAAAGATATGTTTGCCAAACTAATACACTCATTTTTCAATGATGATAACTCGCTCTTTGGTGCAAGAGAGCGAAGAGTTGTAAATAGAAAAGCACCTCGTCAAGGTTTTATACCTCCAAGGCCCGAAACTGCTAAACCTGTAGAAAAACTTCCCGCACACGAGTATTATCAAAAATTCGACAAAGTGATGAAGAGAATGGGAACGACGAAAGCGAAAGTGACCGTGGTTATAAAGCCGGATGAGGGACAAAACAGAATAGACAGTGATACTTTAAGAATAAATTTAAACGCAAAAATGAAGAGGTTGGCACAGATTACTATGGGAATTGTTTTACGAAATACGCCTGCTTCGCAAAGAGCTAAAATGAGAAAGTTTTTACAAAAGTTTCAAAAAAATCTGCTTGCAAGCATACGTAGCAAAGTAACAACCGCTACCGCATTGAGTAAATTAAGACAAAAAGGTGTTCATTACTTAAGCATAGATAGAAACGGAATGATAACAATAACGAAAAAAGGTTCTGCGGATTCAACAAGCCTCGATCTAAAACCTTTATTTGCTGCCGCACCATCAAAGTCAACTACAACCAAAACAGCTCCGGCCGGACGACGAAAATCTGCCGCTAAAGGAGTTAAGGC
Organism: Patescibacteria group bacterium; assembly: GCA_024275695.1. Classification (GTDB taxonomy): domain Bacteria; phylum Patescibacteriota; class Gracilibacteria; order UBA1369; family PNNO01; genus JAJRYP01. Next base: position 848 of record JAJRYP010000089.1, read on the forward strand.
CGCACCACCAAAAGCGACAACACCAAAATTAACTCCGGCGCAACAAGCAAAACTTGAAGCTCAACAAAGAAAAGAACTCATCGCGAAAGCCACGGTTCAAGCACGAGTATTTCAAGCAAAGCTTGGAGATCCATACACATGTACGGTGGATAAAAGAAATGTAAGTGTAAACCCAAGAAACGGAACTATTTACATCGATATTAGCAAAAACGGAAAACCGTTTGGGACTGTACTGTGGGGGCCAAAATTACAAAAATTCAGATTTGAATATTATAACACAACTGTAAAAAAGTACAAAAAATACGGACCTTTAATCACAACAGCAAAACTAAAACAACGAGTTCAAGAAGTAAGCAAAATGTTGAAATTGACTGATATAAACATTGCTACTAAAAAACCGGCGAGAAGACCCGCGGCGGCAAAGAGACCCGCGGCTAAACAAACTTCATCACCGGCTGTTACAAAAAAAAGCGCACCAAGACAAGCCGTAAAGCCAAAAAGCGCACCTGCCGAAATTGCAAAACAAAAAGCAATCAAAGTCGGCAAATTAAAAATCAAAGAGCTCCAAAGAATTCCGGGAGGAAATAATTATAACTATGAAGTAAATGAACAACGCACTACCAAAGATGCGGTTCACATAAAAATTACAAATAAAAAAGGAAAATATTTGGGAACATTCGGATTTAATCCGGCAAGTCCTAATAAGATTATTTATTCCGTGAATCAAAATCCTCGGGAAATTAAAGGCCCAAAAGCTCTGGTAGAAGCAATAAAAGCATATGAAAGAACTTTCGCAAAACGCGAAACGGTTAAAAAGAACGTAAGAATTGTGAGAAAAGAGCAACAATCAAAGCTTGATCTTTCACAAAAAGAAGCAAGTGAGAAATTCGGGAATCAAATGAACCCGGAAATTAAAAATTTTGTTAGCTTCGAACACGGAAAAGACAAGCGTGGATCGTATATTATTGTTAAATTTAAAGGAGGAAGCCGTGGCAAAGCTGAACGGAAGTTGACGCTTGGTCAATTGTTTAAATTTACAGGAAACGACATACCTTACAGCATTCGTGTGCTGGGAAGGACGTGGAGTGGAATACATGACAGAACCGGAACATATTATTCTCATCTTAAAGAATTCTATGATACCAAAGGAAAACGAATTACGATTTATCACGGAAATACGATTTACTTTGGACCGCGAAGAGCAATTTCTATTGCCGCTTCTGCCGCAGAGCCGCTCAGGCAAGCGCAACTTCGTGCGGAAGCCGCGAAACGTAAAGCCCGGGACGCAATAGAAAGAAAAAATTATGAAGCATTTAAAAAAAGATTGGGAGAAAGGATCGCAATGCACGATGAACACATCAGCGAAAATCATTTTGATGCTTTCATGAACAATGAAGATTACGATGTTCCAAGATTCCTTCAGAATGATTCGGATTGGAAAGCAAACTGGAAATATGTAAGCAGATTCCTTCTCAAAACATTAAATTACCCTCCGTTTAAAATTGGTAGAGTTGAAGCTCAAAGAAAATACTTACAGGAAGTAATTCAGCTTGGACTTAACAAGTATGTTCAACCCGGCGACTTCTTTAAAGTTAAAATTGAAGGAAGATCCATATATAACGGAAGCTATTCCAAATTCAAAAACAGATATAAAGATTTACTTGAAATATTTGATAAAAAGAAAATTAATCCATGGGGTGATCTTTCAAAATTAAAACCCGCTGATAAAAAACTTGTAGCTGAATTCAAAAAAATGAATGAAATTATTAAAGGAATCGCTCGAGTACTTGAAGCGCTTTCCAATGTAACGCTACATAAGAGAATGCCGGAAACCGCCGAGGACAGATATAGACCAATCATGATCGGTATTAGTGTCGCGGGAAAAGGTCAAAGAGAACATTATGAAAACGTACCGAGCAAAAATTATCATTCTCTAAAATCACTTCTGCATAAATATGACGGTGCGCCGGAAGGAATTACAATCGGAGCATCAAATAAGGTACTGGCTAACTTCAAAAGAGTATATTTAAAATACTTTGCCGACGCGGAATCAGTTCCGAATTTCATGAAAAATTATGTTGATGGTAACGGAAAAGGTGGATTAAAACTATTATTCATGTCATTCGGATTTGATTATCTGGTTACAAAAGGATACCTTAGAAAGCTTTCAAGTGATCCAAAAGACAAACGATATATTCTTGTTAAAACCCCTACAAAAAAAGAATGGGAAACTGCTTTGAGCATGCTACCTAAATACAAACCCGCGTTATGGAGTGACACAAAAGAAAATTTTCGAAAATGGGAAAGAATTCGTGAATCTCTCAACAGAAGTAAAGCTGCTCGAAGATTTATCGAGAAAATCTTCAAAAACACACCCGCAGTTGATACTCGCCTGCAAGGAAGATTAAAAAGGTTGTTCAAAGCGGGAAGGAAAACACTTGACTTGGCTTATTTAAGTCGCATAACTTATAACAATGAATTTTACGCAAAATTCATTTCTCCGGAACGTGGAAGAATCAGCTTTATTAACGATAATTTAAAAGATACTCCGGAAAGAGGATCTAACGTATATGAACTTGATTCTCAAAAAGTCTTAACGAAAACGAATCTATATATATGGCTGGCTTTGTGGCACGATCTTTCATACGCGTCCGCGGAAGGTAAATATGAACAAACAGTAGAAAAAATCGCTAAAGATTTCAATATTCCCGGGAGTGTGCTGGCTAAGTTCGATACTTCAAACCAGGCTCCTCCAAGCGCAAGAAAAGCGCTACTTGCGGAGATCTACAAAAGAATAGAATTAAAAAATCTTGATCCGTCCAAAATTTCACATGCTTACGGAGAATTTATCCGAACCGGTTTCGTATTGGCCAGACAACAACAAATGGCCGGAAACTTTGACAGTTTTATTAAATCCCTTCCGGAAGGACTTTCAACAAAACCGATGTACAGAAAGCTTCAAATTGAAGCGTTTAAAAGAGGATGCCCTATCCACATGCTTCCTCAAATCGAACAACGTGTTAATGCTGCAATCTTTGCAACATTAAACATGGGATTTGATGAAGCCAGAAAACTTGATTATGTTGAAGCGTCAGCCGGTGGAGTTGTAACTGTAAAACTTGGGAAATGGCTTGGCGCGGAATGGAAAGTTGGAATTTCAGGATTAATTACCCTTGCCGGCGTTGCCGCAAGCTCCGGAATCGAAGCGGCATGGGCATGGGGTAAACAAAAAAGATGGCAACTTGGATTTAAACTTGGTGCCGGTGGAGAAGTAGATTATGGCGGTGGTGTCGGATTCCATGCCGGTGCCGAAGCTACATTCCAATTCCCACTGGGAAAATCCGCATGGGATATGTACGCAAGCGCATGGGCGGGTATTAGATACAAACAAGCTGCCCTCGGAGTTGGTGGCGGTGTTGATATCGGCGCTAAATGGAATCAGGCTGTTGCGGAAAGAAAAGCCGAATTAAAAAAAGACTCACAACGTCAAATTAAAGATATCGAGAAATTGCGCTCGGCGGGAAAAATTAAAGAACTTGCCGCGGCACTTAGAAAACATCCTGTGTTCGGAGATTGGTTTAAAGAATATGAACGAAAAATGGCTTCAATGAATTTGCATGTTTCCGATGAAGTAATGGTAGATTTGTATACTAGAACAAAAGCTTACTGGCAAAACAAAGCTCGCGAAGGAGTTAAAGTTCCGCCGGTAGTCGGAGTTGGAGTGCGAGTTATTTCTTACCCTCCGTTTGTTATACCTTATATAGATATAAACATTGGTGGAAACAAAGTAATCTACACTACTCGTCGCGAACATCCTTTATATAACGAAAGAACTCAAACAAGAGTAAGCGATGAAGCAATAAATCAAAATATCAGAGAACAAATTATGGCTCGCTATGGTGCCAGAGTTGTTTCAAACTACAGCATTTTGGCAAAAAGCGGTTCTCCGTTCTATGATGCAAGAATTGGACGAACCAATGTCGTGAATCGTCCCGGAAAAGGCATAGAAACAAGTACAATTGATTTCGGATCACGATTTGAAGCAATTAAAAAAGAATTTGCCAAACATCATATTCATATAAGACGTGTAAAACTGGCGGGTCATGGAAACGTAATCGAAGTTACTCCTTTAAGAACGGAGGGAAGTAACGTTGAATTCCTTATTCCATCCGGACTTGGAAAAGCTGTCATTCTTGATAGAAGTAAAAACAGGGTGCTCCTTGCGGCCAGTATGTTAAAAAAGCTGTATATTTCCAGACAACGAATTGAACTCCCCTATAGAGGACATGGCGATGCTGTTAATAAAGAAGTAATCGTATTCAAAACAAACAGATATCAAACAGCCAGCGAAATCAGAAGTATCGCTCCACATACTCTATATAAATACAGAAATCAGAAATATAGAATCGTTGCGGGAGCCAGACGTGACATAATTGAAGGCGGCGGAGACATTATGACACTCGAAGAATTTAACAAACGAAGAGATCTTGCAAGAGAGCGCGCGGCAAGAAAAATTCCAAAAATTCTTGACTACAAAACATACGTGGCTCTTATTACACGAAAGCCGCCACTTAGCGATAGAGAAATTCAACTACATTTCGGTCACAGATACGGAAAATATGAAACCACACAAGCAATTAGCAGATTCCGGGACCGTCTGAGAAAAGATCGAAGCGATACCGCCAAGATGCGAAAAGCATTGGATTTTAAAGAAAAAGTTGTAATTAAAAGAACCGCCGAGCAACTTACCGAAATTGGTATCAATTACTATACGAATAATAAAAAACAGTTCGATGATCTGGTTGGAAGCATTAGCGGGACAAGAGACAACGAGCCGGGCATCAAGCAGAAGATTTTTAAGAATATCAATGCATATGTACTAAATAGTCTTAAGAAAAGATTAGGTCGCGAGCCTACGGCCTCTGAAAAAGCTAAAGAGCGTCTAACTCAACACGAACTTAATTTAACGTATTCAATCATCCTGGATCATAGTTTCACAAAAGTTCTTGGAGGCCCCGATTGGAGAATTAAACAACGAATCGAAAAACGCAACGAACTGTTTAAATCTTACTTAAAAAGATCTATTAAAGATTGGAAGCGAAAATATCCAAATCAGTGGAAGCGTATAAAAGAGAACGTGGATAACATGCCGGAATCAAAACGAACAGGTTTCAAACTTACTATCGAAACTCTTGTAAATCACATTGTTCTTACAATGCCCCAAACAGTTAAACAGTTAAAATCTTTCCTTGCCGGAAAAACAAAACCAATCGGTGCGGGCATGATTTTTGCATCTTATTCACAAAGAAGCGCTAAAAATAAAGCTATGCCGGCAGCATACGGTATGGAAAATCATCCGGCGGCACTTGCTAAAGCAGGTATTTTCAGATTGATTAATCCGCAATCGCAAAATTTAAATTCTCCAAAACCATTGGAAAGAGCTGCGGCAAGAACAATTCTATCAATGCTTTCGCCTTTGGATACAAACAAAGAAAGACTTGATAGTACGAACGAAATCGTTAAAGCAAAATCCAGAGCCGCGTTCTTAAAATCCGACTTGCCGATATTATTATTATCGCTTCAGGATCCGAAATTAAAAGTTTCTCCTCTGATAAGAGTTCTTGGAAGAGAAAAATTTAATCAGCTTGTCGAACTCTATAACGCTATAAAAAAAGGATTGGATAAACCTGAAAATCCAACCGAGTGGATCCGTTTATTAAACAAAAACGAAGCTGCGTTTCAAATTTTCAGAGCGCTTGTGGAAAAAGTAAGATACGCTCAATTGAATAATCCTCCGATTAACAAAGAAGGAGATAAGGAAGTAGTATTCGGAAAATCAATTATCCGAATTCATACGGAAATCGGTTCGGGAGGATACTTAAAATGTATGAATGGAACAGTTTACTTGAAGCGAAGCTTCTCGTTCAGTTCAACCGATGTTGAAAGACATGAATGGGTCGTTGCAAGCGACAAGCGTAGAACCGGAGTAATCAACAAATCAGGTAAAGCTGCCAGAAAACTCGCTGTCGGAGGAGGATTATGGGTCAATGTCAAAGGCAAAAAAGAAACTCCGGGCGGTAGACGTCCACCAAAAGGAACTGCTGCAGGTAGACGTTAATATTATTCATTAATTACTTATATATATAACTTTAAAACAAAATGAAAACAGTAAACAGACTAAAAAATGTTTTTATAGGAGTCGTTATTCTCGCAATAATTCTGCTCGGAATTGCATGGCTCTTCCTGCAATCTCAAGATACGGCTCTGGAAATCGTCACTGACAAACCTGCGTATTTCGCGATTGACAATCCAAAGCTGGAAATCGTTCTCCGAAATCCAAAAGGAGCAAACGAAGGAAAAGTAATTGTAAATTATCCGGAATCTGTAATTGAAATTATGGAGTCCGAAGTAGCGACGGGAGTTAATATGAGAAACATGGATAATGCCGTAGTTTTTGAACTATCTGATGAGTATTTCAAAAATTATACCGCCGTGATCGCGACATTAAAAATGGAAGGAAAGGAAAGAAATCAAATTGATATAGAGTTCGATCAAGAAGAATCTTATTTAAATTCACCTGAAGGAACAGTTCAGGTAAAAAGCTATAAAGATGCTCATTTCGCATACGGACAAGCCGCCGGGCGAAGATAATTAAATCATTTAAATCATTAATAAATATAAAAAATGAAAACAAAAAATCTTATAAAAAGCATTGCGGCTCTGATAGTAGCAGGAGCTTTGCTATCTTTCTTTTCTTATGTTGCGATTGCGGCATTCGGATCCATACACAATCAATCCGGCACTTGTGACGGTGAAAATTGTGTAACCTGGCACAATAATGGTTACTCAATGAACGGCAAATACAAAAACGGTGTGCCGTTTGCCACATTTAACGGATACAAAGACAATAGATCCGAAGACGGAATGCCGTTCGATGAACGTCAATTTATGTACATTGAATCGGAATACGCCGATCACGACGGACAATATCCCGCTCCAAGAAGTCCATGGGATTTCAGAGTGGAAGATCACGGATTACAACCGTATGATTTCTCGCAAGGAACGAGTTATAACATTAATTTTGGAAATAGCGATGAACCCGTATATATAGGTTTTTGGGGATATATTCATAATAACGGAGTAGCAGATCAATACCCGGCGGAATATACGCGAATTAGAATTTCCGACTTTTACGGAACATCAACCTCTCATAATCCGAAATATACATTATGGGCACAGAATACCAAACCTCAAGTTGTTTGGGCGGACACGCAAGTAACCGGCGATCGTCCCTTTTCACTTAATTTAGTAGAAGGATATATTGACAGAGAATCTAATTCTCCCGGATTTGCGGATAACAGAAAACTAACTCAAGCACAATTAAATCAAGTAAAAAGCACAAGTGGATTACCGATTAACAGTAATGCGCAATATGATAATAATTCAAAAGCCGGAATCATAGATTCTTCAGATCTTCACTACATGGTTGTATATCTGGAATTTGAAGCGATTCCAAAGGACAATCCTGAATGTAGATCTCTAAATATTAGTTTTCCGGCAGATGCTGTTGATGGTCAATCAAATATCTTTGATGTGCCGTCATGGGAACCTCCGGAAGGTGGTTTTTCCGATCAAATTATGCAAATTCAGATTGATGCCGACGAAGGATCATACTCAAGATTTCAATACATCACTCCAAATCCGGATGATGTTAAATTTAAAAGATTTATTGCGGATACTGATTTAACGCAAAATTTATTTACTAATAATAAATACGTATATTTAGATGGAGAACCGGATGAAGGCGACGCGCAATATCTAATGGTTTTCGCGGTAGATGAAAATGATGACTGGGTTGGAGGAAATTGCGCGGACGCAGTAAAAATAGTAAGACCCGATGTATCCGAATGTGCGGAATTAAATACGGACCCGGGACGATCTCATCAATATAACCTGCAAGCGGGAGAAGAAATCGATATAAGTGTAGATAATCTAACGGATACCGAAGGAAACAATTTCCGTCCCGACGGAGAAACTCCTCTATTGGAGTATTGTTATACGGGAGATATCGACTGGAACCGGAGTGAAAACAATATTTTCCCTTCTTATAGTAACAATGAATTGGAAATAGCCCCTGTTAGACCGCAAGAAGTGCAGTTATACGAACCTGATTCGCAAGTTGAACCATATTTGACCGATGATTTCCTAATCAATCCGGAGCTGCAAATCCCTTTCGATCCGGAAGAAACAATGAATCCGGAATCATCTTATACTCAAGTTACCGAAGGTATGGTACTTAAAACAAAAATACTACCCGGAGCAGCTGACAAAGCAATTGGCGAACCGGCATATAAAGAGCCGAGCGGCGTAATTGGCGAACCGGTGACATCTATACCGGTTGAAACATTACAGTTTACACCGGACATTGCTGTAGATATTGAAAAGACCGTATTACCCGGTCCGAAAACTTCCATTGATATTGTTGAAGCATCTCCGGTAGTGGAAAGTGTTACGGAGAACGTACTTTCTCCACATGTAAGAGACCTGTTACCTCAATTATTAAACATTAATCCAAATTGCGTAATAGCACCGGCCGATCAGGTTCTTAACAATGTTGTTCCGCTGGAGCCGGGAACTATGACAATCCGTGCAATTGATGCTCCGCAAGTTTGTTGGGACAGCTTTGATGTTGGAGGCGGACAATGCGTTGACCTTGAAATTAATGAAGATTCATTCGAACCGGATAATTCAATTTACACGGTTACGGTAGACGTTGATCCGGATACAACCGATTACAGTGTTACGTGGATTGTAGAACGTCCGGGTCATGACGGACCGATTTTGGCGGTAACTACGGAAGGTGAAAACCGTGATACTATTGATCTTTCGCAGCACGGGTACACATATGAAGACGGTGACAGATTACACGCGCAGGCAATCTCGGATAATCGGGAATTTGATCCTAACGCGGTTTGTGTAGACACATTGGAACGCGCCGCAGGTCAGTGCGTGGATCTTGATATCGATCAGAATGAATTCACCGGAGACAATTCCCGGTACTCGGTTACTGTAGATGTTGAACCTGATGATGAAGATTACAGAGTAAGGTGGACCGTATTTAGAGACGGTGAACCTAATCCCGTACTCGACATCACAACCGAAGGTGCGACTGTTAACGAAATCGATCTAAACGACTACTCCACTTATACATATGAAGAAGGAGATACTCTCCACGTTGAAGCAATTGATATCAACGATCCTAATAACAATTGTATCGACGAACTGGTTGCCACGGAAGGAGAATGTCTGGATTTATATCTTGATCAGGATGAATTCGTAGTCGAAGATCCTACATATAACGTAAATGTGGAAACAGATCCGGAAACTGCGGAATATGACATTCTTTGGACAATCGAACGTGATGGTAACACGCAACTTGAAGTTGTTACGGAAGATGACTTCCTTGATCTTCGAAATTATTCAAACTACACGGCGCAGCCCGGAGATTCACTTCGAGCACAAGCAATTGCAATTGATGATCCCGACAATCTTTGTATTGATGAAATCGAAAGTCGAACAGCGGAAGGCGAGTGTCTTGCTCTTGATATCGAACAAAACAGATTTGATCCTTCGCAAGACGAATATTCCGTAAATGTTGAAACAGATCCTTCAGACGAATACTACAGAGTTGAATGGACCATCGAACGTGACGGAAACTTTGTATTCCGCACCAGGCTTTCGGACGATGAAATCGACTTTGGAGATTATCCCGGATTCGATCCTGAATTCGGAGATACTTTGGAAGCCCGAGCAATCGATATTTACGATCCGGATGGTATGTGTATCGATGCGATCTCGTCCCCACTTGAAGAAGGACAGTGTATCGATCTTGATTTTAATCAAAGCGAATTTAATGTTAGCGGGGGCCGCTCTACTTACAGCGTAAATGTTGAAGTAGATCCGGACACAGCTTCATACCGCATAGAATGGACTGTACACCGTGGTAGAGATACCGTTTTAAGAGTTCGAACACGAAGAGATTATGTGGACTTACGCGACTACCCCGGATACTGGAATTCCGCACAGCCTGGTGATGTATTACGTGCTCGTGCCATTGATATCGCAGATCCCGGAAACGATTGCAGGGACGTGCTTGAAAGTGAAGAAGAAGTATGTGAAGAATTCAGTTTAGATAGGAACACCTTCTCAAAAACAAGCGACCAGGAAATCTGTGTTGAAGACACCAACTGGCCATACTTCGACAAGCTGCGTTATCGAACCGATGACGGCGAGGAAGATTATGTTGATGTTGACGAATCGCTTTGTTTCACTCTTGATAAAGATATCGTTAAGGATGCAAATGAAATTGAAATCTGGGTAGACGGATTCTATCAAGATTGTCGAGATGATCTTGAATATAAAGAAACTCCGCCTCAGTTTGATAAACGTGTTACTGACACCGCTCCATCAAACTATACTCATAGAGCGGTTACCGACTGGGTTGGAGGAAATGTTGATTACATAATTAATTATCAACACTTCAATGTGGAAGAACAAACTGTGGAAATTACAGATACAATCGGACGAAACGGCGGAACTATCCAAGGTTACATTAAGAACAACAGAGGTTAAATCCTCGGTGAAAGTGGATACCTTGAATATAACGACGACATGGAAATCAACGTTAATGAATGTGACGGTGATAACTACGATCGTGATTCCGACTACTGTTACGAAGGAGACATTGGTGACGAGAACGGTATAACTGTTTATAACGTTCCCGATAACAGAGAAATCATTATTAAATACTCAGCCAAAATTAACAGTGGAGTTTCACCGGAAGAATGTAGCGATCCGAATTCGGACTTTAACCGTCTTGGATACTGTGGTGAAATTTACGACAATACTTCAAGCTTTGTAGATAGTACCGATAACGGTTCAAGAAGCACCGAAGTTTATATCCCTTGTCCTTATATCGTAATCAGATCAGGTGGTGATGTATTTTTGGAAAATCCGTTTGATTACGGTGTTGATACACTCGTTTGTGCGTAAATCGCAAATGTTCCCGACACGGTTATCGAACCTGAACCTCCAAAACCTGAAGAACTCGAAAAGACAGGTGGAGATAACACTGTTATTCCGGTAATGGATCATAGGCTTTGTCAGGAGCAAGGTGAAATGTCCCCCGAAGGATATAAAGGAATTGATAAACTTTCCAGCTTGATCTGTGAAGTTTCTTTGGAAGTTTCCAAAGAGCTTACGCAAGCCGCAATCGTTCAAAACATCAACACAAATAAAGAACGAATTGCAAGATACGACAAAAATCTAAACCTTTCAACGGGATGGAATAAACCGATTACGGGCGATAGCCCCGGAGCGCTTCCGGAATCAACAAACAACGTATATTTCAAAGACGATGGGGATCTTCACTTCGGCAACGAAGGTCCTATACGAACACCTGTAAAATTCACAAAAGGAGCGCGAACATTTATCGTTGAAGGTCATAACGTGTATATCCATAGCAACATACAATATGAAGATTCGGATTATTCGGATCCGCGCGATATCCCATCGATCGCAATTATAGTAATTGGAGGAAATATTATAATCGATGATGAAGTAACGGAAACAGCAGGTGTATTCTTTGTTCAGGAAGATCCTAAAAGAGGCGTTGGCGGACAAATCTGCGAAGAACCTGTCGATCCGTCTAATTTATGTGACGAAGATGCGGAAGCAAAAGATGTCGAGGGAGCATATAATGACAAACGATATACACATTTTGGATCAATCTACGGTGATATCCAACATTTATTCAAATTTAGAATCGCCGCCGGTGATCCAAGGTTCGAAGAAGGTGCTGTGGTTATCAGATTTGATAACAGGGTATTCTTAAATACTCCGCCAATTTTAAATGAACTTGTTCAGCTAAGTATTGCCGAAGCCGCTCTGTAAGAACACACATCTAAATTCGGAGAGTCCCGCTTCTCTCAGCGGGGCTCTTTTTAGTTACCAAGTAAGTGGGGGTTACTCGGTAAGTCTGACTTACCGGGCAAGTGGCACTTACTAAATAATTCAGATTGTACAGTTCCCTCCTTTTCTTTATAATTACCTCCCCTACTTCAATAAATCACAACCATGCCAAAGAAAAACAATATATTTCTTTTTTACGGAGAGGAAACTTATTTGGCTCATCAAAAGCTCAAACTTTGGCGTGAAAAATTTGAAGAAAAATATGGTGGAGATATGAATATCGCTCAGTTGGAAGGAAAAAGTTTGCAAGCCGGCGTTTTTGAAAGCGACATCCAATCGACTCCGTTTTTGGCCGAAAAAAGGCTTGTTATAGTCAAAGATTTTTTAACTAAAGGAACAAAAGAGGAACAAAAAAAAGTTGCCGAAATTCTTGAGAAAGAGGTTCCGGACTTCTGTATTGTTGTTTTTATTGAAAATAAAATGCCGGATAAACGCGCATCTCTTTATAAAAAACTAAATAAAATCGGGAACCTTGAAGAATTCACTCCGTTATTGGGACATGGCCTTTCAAAATGGATTATGGATAAAGCGAAAGAAAAAAATATAAAAATTCCTATGCAAATAGCGGATTATCTCGGACAAGTCGCAGGTAGCGATCTTTGGAATCTTGAAAACGAACTTGAAAAATTGAAAATGTACAGTCGGGAAAAACCAATTACAAAAGAAGTAATCGATAACCTTGTTCATCCGAATCTAACTACGACTATTTTCAAGTTCACCGATTATCTCGCGCAAAAAAATCCAAAAGGTTCGCTCCATACGTTAGATATTCTACTTGAAAGCGGTGAAGATATTGTGAAAATTTTGTTTATGATCGTGAGACATTTCAGAATTCTTATTCAGGTTAAAGATCTTGTGGATCGCGGAACAAGAAAACCGGACATCATTTCAAAGCTTAAACAACATCCTTATACAATTACAACAACAATGCAACAAAGCCACAATTTTTCTCCGCAATCACTACGTGAAATTTATAGGGCTTTGTTGCAAATTGACATAGGTCTTAAGACCGGAAAGATACGCCTTTTAGCTGATGACAAGAAAGAAATTCTACTGGCACTTCAGCAATTTGTTCATACTGTTTGTGTTCAGTAAGTTTTCAAATATCTATTGTGTTCCCATTGTGTCACATGAGCTTTATATTCAAGCCATTCATTCTTTTTTGCCGTTACAATGGAACGATGAGTATGTTCACCTAAAGCTCCTTTAATTACTTCATCTTTTTCAAGTTCAAGAGTAGCTTCCCAAATATTTTGAGGAAGATGATCAATTTTTAATTCTTCCGCACGATTTTTATCTACATGGAAGATATCTTCATTTACAGCTTCGGGCGCTTGCATCTCGTTTTCAATCCCGTCAAGACCCGCGGCAAGCATTACAGCAAATGCAAGATAAGGATTGCAACTCGGATCCGGTGAACGTAATTCGCATCGAGTGGCTGCTTCTCTCCCGGGAGTATAACGAGGAATTCTAATCAACGCCGAACGATTGGTTTCGCCCCACGCAATGTAAACCGGAGCTTCATATCCGGCAACAAGACGTTTATATGAATTAACAATCGGATTGGTTATCGCCGTAATAGCTTTAATATGGCAAAGTTGACCCGCAATAAACTGCAAAGCTAATTCGGAAAGTTTGTTTGAAGTTTTTTCATCATAAAATACGTTCTTACCATCTTTAAAAAAACTTTGATGAACATGCATACCGGAACCATTCTGTCCGGCAATAGGTTTTGGCATAAAAGTTGCGTGCAAATCATATTTTTGTGCAATCGCTTTAACAGTAAATTTAAAAGTTGCCGCATTGTCGGCAGTCGTTAACGCATCTGCATATTTAAAATCAATCTCATGCTGCCCTTCCGCCACTTCATGATGAAGAGTTTCAACGTCGATTCCAAATGCCGAAAGCGCGTCTGTAATTTCTTTGCGGATTTCTACGGCAAGATCCGTTGAAAAATCAAAATAACCACCGGTATCGTGTGGAAGCGGCTTTATAGTCCCATTGTCTTTTCGAAATAAAAAGAACTCAAGTTCCGGACCGGTATAAAAAGTAAAACCCAGCTTTTCAGCCCGTTCAATTTGTTTCTTTAAAATATAACGAGGATCTCCTTCAAACGGGGTTCCATCGGGCTGATAAACATCGCAAATAAAACGAGCAGTTACATTTCCGCGCTCTTTTGACCACGGAATAACAGCAAATGTATTTAAATCAAGTTTCAAATACATATCGCTTTCAAAAATACGAGTAAATCCTTCAATTGAAGATCCGTCAAACCAAATATTATGTTCAATCGCGTCTTCAAGTTTTGAAACGGGAATGGTTAGCGACTTGATAATCCCCGTTATATCGGTAAATTGGAGTTTTATATATTCGACTTTCTCTTTTTTTACCCTTTCAAGAATTCTATCTTTTAATCCGCTCGTTCCGGTTGCTGCTTCATCGCGCGTTAGTTTTGATAATTTTTTTCGTGAAGAAGATGTGCCTCTTTTAGCACCTGTTTGAGTAAGCATAAAAAATTGAGTTAACAAATATACAAAAACAAGTTATGCAACCTTTCACTCAATTTCAACAGCAAAAAACATGCCGGTTTTTGGCTGTAGAAAAGGCAGACACAAATCGCAAACGTCTTGCTTTTCATAAATTTTCATACATGCTACAATTATATTGTCGAAATTTTCTACAACAAATTTTAACTTGACGTCATGCTTATAACGACGTTAAAAAACATCGGCCTCACAGAAAAAGAATCCAGAGTTTATCTTGCCTGCCTTGAAGGAGGAGCATCTGTTGTCTCTGAAATTGCAAAACGCGCAAACATCAATCGAGTAACAACTTACGATATTCTGGAAAAACTTATAAAGAAAGGATTTATAAATTTTATGATTAAAAATAAAATAAAATACTTTAACGCTACAAAACCGGATCTTATTTATGAATCTACAAAACGCAAAACAGATAAACTGAAAAAAATGCTTCCGGATTTACGAAGGTTGCACGTAGAGACTCCTCATCCGCGCGTCAGATATTTCGAAGGGATTCAGGGAATCAAGGCAATTTATGAAGATACTCTAACCAGCAAGACGGATATTCTAAATTATGCGAATTCGGAAGAAATTCGTGAATACTGGCCTGAATATGATGACCAATATGTTAAAAAACGTGCTCGCAAAAAAATATTTCTAAGAGGAATCGCGCCACTTGATGAAGCCGGCTTAAAAGTTAAATCCGAAAATAAAAAATACTTTCGTGATATTAAATTAGTTCCCCCAAACAAATATGATTTTTCAAACGAAATTAATATTTATGACAATAAAGTTTCTATTATTTCGTTTAAAGAAGGATTAATTGGAATGATAATCGAAAGTAACGAAATAGCGGATACTCAACGCACAATATTTAAAATGGTTTGGGAATTTGCTAAATCGATTCATAAGCATGACCGACGTTCAAAATAAGATCCTCTTTAAATTGAGGGCCAATAATTTGCATCCCGATCGGAAGACCGTTTTTTGTTTTTCCGCAAGGAACATTTAATGCCGGAAGACCCGCGATTGAAGCGGGAACAGTTAAAGCATCTGCGAGATACATCTGAAGCGGATCATCTTTCTTTTCTCCGATTTTAAATGGTGGGAAAGGAGAAGTTGGTCCGACTATTACATCGACTTTATCAAACACTTTATTAAAATCACGGACAATCAAAGTTCGAACTTTTTGCGCTTTCTTGTAATATGCGTCGTAATAACCGGCAGATAAAACATACGTCCCCATCATAATTCGACGCTTAATTTCATCTCCAAAACCTTCACCGCGTGAATTGTAATAATAATCCTCCGGATTTTCTCCTTCTTCACATGGCTTTCTTCCGAAACGAATCCCGTCAAAGCGTGCAAGATTCGCACTTAATTCAGCCGGCATGACAATATAATAGACGGCAACCGCATATTTGGTTGTTGGAAGTGATACTTGTTCGATTATCGCACCCGCATCTTCAAATTTTTCAAGAGCATTTTCAATTGATTCTTTAACTTCCGCATCCGTATTCTCATCCATATATTCTTTCGGAACACCAATTTTAAGACCTTTTATATCTCCTGTAAGATTCTCAACATAATCAGGTACTTGTACGTCCGGAGTTGTAGAATCGAGATTGTCCCTACCGGCAATATTTTGCAAAACAAACGCAATATCACGAACGTTTTTTGCAAAAGGACCAATAGTATCCAACGAAGAAGCCATTGCAGTGACTCCGCTTCGCGAAACACGTCCGTATGTAACTTTTAAGCCAACAACACCGCAAAAAGAAGCCGGTTGCCTTATTGATCCGCCCGTATCGGTACCAAGAGAGTACAAACATGAATTTGTAGCAACAGCCGCAGCAGATCCACCTGATGATCCACCCGCAACATATTCTGAATTATGCGGATTTTTTGTTGGGCCAAAACAGCTATATTCCGTTGATGCTCCACATGCGAATTCATCCAAATTGGTTTTTCCAATCATTAACATTCCGGCATTGCGTAATTTTTTTACTACCGTCGCATCGTACGGCGGCACAAAATTCTCAAGCATTTTTGAAGCACATGTACTTTTTACACCTTTTGTATTAATTAAATCTTTAATTCCACATGGAATTCCTTCCAAAATTCCGATTTCTTCTCCGGATTGGATTTTTTTGTCAACTTTTGCAGCTTGTTCCAAAGCTTCTTCACTAGTAATTGTCACAAAAATATTTAATTTATCATTTGCCAAGCGAGCTTGCTTTAAAGCTTCCCGCGTTAATTCAACACAGGAAAATTCTTTCTCCCTAAGTCCTTTATGTGTACGCTTAATTGTAAATTCAGATAGATTCATCAATGTTTTTACATTTTAATAATCGGCTTAACGCGAATTTGTTTACGTTCTTTAGGTAAAGGAGAACATAATAAAAGTGCTTCTCCGTCGCACTTTCGCATGATTTCATCTTTTTCCGTAACATTTTGAAGTCCCGTAACTTGCGAAGTCTCAAGGCTCCCTTCCGCATCAACAGAATTCAAGAGCTCTACGTATTCCAAGACATCGCTTAACTGAGTCGAAAAAGTTTTAATTTCTTTTTCCGTCAGTGTGAGTCTGGCAAGTTTTGCTATATGTTTAACTTCCTCTTCAAAGATCATAAAATTTGAATTAATCAAAGCCAGTTTAGCTAAAAACAGTTGAAAAGTTAATATGTTTTTTTGCGGACGATTCTTGTATAATGAACGCTGATACATGCACAACTTCTTTAGAAAGTATGAACCTGGAACAGAACATTCAAAAAATAGCGCTTATATTCTTTTTCATAACCGGTGCGGCACATATTATTTCGTATCTTATGATTCTGAACAGGTATGCCCCCGATATCGCCGTCATGATAAAAACAATTGTTGAAATACCTTTTATTATCACTGCGGCAATTTACGGATTTATAAGTTTAAAAATAAGTATCGCGCAGCAGGGAAAAAAACACGGAATAAGCAATATTTTATTTATTGCGTTCATAATCGTTCTTTTTGCGACACTTATATATCTTAACCTCTTTATTCCTGACAGATTTTAAATGACGCCCGATAAAGACACCGGAAAAAAAGTTATGGTATTTGGAACATTTGACGTATTCCACGCCGGACATGAATATTTCTTAAGAGAAGCAAAAAAACTTGGAGATTATTTGATTGTGGTTATTGCAAGAGACAGCACAGTTAAAAAAGTAAAAGGTCGGCTTTCGGAACATAACGAGAAACAGCGCCTTAACGCAGTAAAAGAAAGCGGATATGCAGACAAAGTAACACTTGGAAACGAAGATGATAAATATAAAGTAATTCGAAAATACAAACCTGATATAATCGCTCTGGGATATGATCAATTTGTATTTACATATACATTAAATAAAATAATCATAGATGAAAATCTGGATACCGAAATTATAAGACTTAAGTCATATAAACCGTCAATGTATAAATCATCATTAATTAAAACCCTTGTCGAAGATGAAGAAGAAGAAAACAAAGAAACATCATAAGTACAGAAAGCACACGTTTTTCAAACATGTATGGAAAGCGCTGCGATTGAGTGTGTCTAATATGTGGCGAAATAAATTTTTAAGTATTGCCACTATTTTTGTGATGGGAATTCTGATTTTTATTTTCAATATTATTATTGGAGTTAATTATGTAGCCAAATCGGCTCTGAACGATCTTACAAGAAAAGTAGATATTGTTATTTATTTAAAAGACAATACTGAGTACTATCAAATACAGCAAATTACAAACGAACTTAATAAGCTTGATGGAGTTCTCGAAGTTTCGTACACATCAAAAAGTGACGCACTTGAAATTGTTTCAAAAACACATCCTAAAACAGCCGAATTTTTAGCCAGATACGGTGTAGACAATCCTCTTCCGGCGAGTATTAACGTCAGGACAGAGCGTCCGGAGCTCCATATTATGGTTCAACAATTTTTGAATCAGGAAAAATACAGGCACATGCTTGCAAATATTGTAACAAATACGGAATCGCAAAGTAGCGCAAGTAATGCTGTTACAAAAAATTTAATTAGTCTTTCAAATGCAACCAATCAAATTATTTTCTGGGTATTTGTTGTATTTATCACGGGATCGGTTCTAATTGTTTCCAATGCTATTCAGCTTACAATCTATACAAGACAACGCGAAATTTATATTATGAGACTTGTTGGAGCCACGCGAAGCTTCATACAGCTTCCTTTTTTGTTTGAAGGATTGTTTTACGGACTCATAGCAATGCTTTTGGCAACTTTTCTTTTGTTTATAATGGCTACTCAAATTCAAATCGCACAAATAAGCATTGCGGAATATATCAAAAACATACCACTTGTAACGGTGTTCTTTGTTGAACTTGCGGCAGTTATAGTTATTGGTATTTTATGCAGCTTTATTGCCGTTTACAGGTATATGCAAAATAAATTAATTCACGATTAAAAGCATGAGGAGTTACAAAACTGTTGGAATCGTTCTTCATAAAAGGTCGCTTGGCGAAAAGGACTATGCGGTAACTCTTTTTACTCCGTGTCATGGAAAAATTCAGGTTATGGCAAAAGGTGCAAGAAATATAAAAAGTAAATTTACGGGGCATGTTGATTTATTAAATATTTGCGAAGTGCAAATTTATAACGGCCCAAAAAATTCAATCCTTTCCGATTGCAATTTAAGCACAAATTACGCACATTTTGGAAAAGATTTAAATAAGTTTTATGTAAGTGAAAAAATAGCAAAAATGATAAGGAATTTCACCAGGGAAGATGAAAACAGCGAAGATATTTACGACCTTTTAATGGAAACATTTGCAGCTTTGAATATTTACAATAAAGAAACATTAATCTTTGAAGCATTTAAAGTAAAATTCTTTTCGCTTCTCGGAAATATGCCGGATGTTTACAGTCTTTCGGACACGGAATTCTCACATTTTGATATCCGGCAGAAGAAACTGCTTAAGTTTTTACTTTCAGAGCCTTACAGCGAAATAATTCGAATATATTTAGATAAAAAAGACACCAATTTATTACAAAAGATGACAAACGATTTACTTGCATATGCTATGTAGCCTTTTTAACCGAATGAACACCCGCGATCCTCTCAATAGATGAAAGAATTTGTTCAAACTGATTAAAATCCGATATCTCAACAAGCAATTCCCACAAAAAACTTTTTTGAGTTTCTTTTTTAATATAGAACTGCAAAATCGATCCTTTTGATTTTTCAACTTCTTTTGTTACATCACGCATAATATAAGTATTTGGAACCGTTTCAACATACAAAGGAACCTGACGCAGCATTTCATCCTCCGGAGTTCCGGCCCAATGAGCCTTGATATAACGCTCACGGTCACTCATCTTTAGAATTTTACATCCCTTTCTATGAATACTAATCGCTCTACCGCGAGTAACATATCCAACAACGGATTGCCCAAAATTCGGTTTACAACATTGTGCGCGTTTAACAGGAAGTCCTTTTTCTCCGCCAACAACGACATATTTTCCAATCTCACTTTCTTTTCTAATATCAATCAGTCTTCCGGACATACTTTTTTTAACTTTTTTCTTCCCGGCAATCTCATCATATGAAAAAATTTTACTAATAACGGAAGACGGAAGAATAGATCCGTTTCCAACCTGCCGCACAAGTTCTTCACGTTCTTTATAACTCAAAGTTTTACCATCAACAGTTTTTAAAAGTGTCATTTTGGGATCCAAAATAGGTTTTCC